>JBDKSM010000001.1:0-8661 GCA_039680665.1 Syntrophaceae bacterium
TTCGGCCGACTCATCCCGGCCGTAGAGGTGATACCCTTCGGCGATGAAGCGGCGGCCGCCAAGGCCATCGGTCCCCGTACCGCGGCGGTTGTCATGGAGCCTCTTCAGGCCGAGAACCACTGCCGCACGGCCGATGCGCGCTACTATGCCCGGGTGCTCGCCCTTTGCGACAGCGCCGGTGCCAAGCTCATCTTCGACGAGACCCAGAGCGGGTTCGGCCGGACGGGAAGCCGCTTCTTCTGCGAACAGATAGGCATCAGCCCGGATATCCTGATCATCGGCGAGGCCATCACCTCAGGTATGTTCCCTATGACCGCCATGGTCTTCACGCCCGAGCTCAAGCGCTTCTTCGATATCCATCCCCTCATCCATCTGTGCACCTTCGGCGGCCATGATCTGGGTTGTCTGGTGGCCATGAGCGCCCTGGACGAGTACGAACGGCTGCAACCCTGGAACAACGCCGCGGAAACCGGCGAGGTCCTGATGAAGGAGCTTGTCGCCCTGGCAGGCAAACATGCCGGCACGGTGGTCTCGATTGCCGGCAAGGGCCTGCTCGTATCGCTCAAGCTTGGCAGCCCGGATATGGCCGTGCGTTTTACTGCCGCCGCCTGGCGGGCCGGACTGCTGGTGGAGACCGGCCGCATCGACTTGTCCACGGTCATCTTTAGGCCGAGCCTGCTCATCGGCGCACAGGAAACCGGACGGATCGTGGAAGGCATTGCCAAGGCCCTTCAATCGCTTTGAGCCCACCGATATCATGCAAGGGCCGGGTGTTTTAAGCGACCCGGTCCTTGCCCTTGAATACGGATTGTGCCATAAGGCTTGCATCATTCTTCCATGCAGGGGGCTCGATAGTATGGCGCGCAAGAAGGTACAGGAAGAGCGGAGACTGCAGATCCTCAAGGCCCTGGACACCTGTCTGCAGGAGAAATCCTTCGAGAAGACCTCCATCAAGGATATCGCCCGCGTGGCCGGGGTCAACCACGGGGTCCTGCACTACTACTTCGCCGGCAAGGAAGACATTCTGCTGAACTATATCGACTATGTGATCAGTGACTACCAGGCCCAGGCCCATGAATGGTTCGGAACCATGAACCCGGCCGAATGCACCAAGGCGGAATATCTCGATGAAGGCTTCCGCTTCATCAATAACCGCATTACGCTCAACCAGAATCTGTCGCGGATCTTTGTGGAGATCTGGGAGATCGCCCTGTACAACGAGAAGGTCCGGGCCAAGCTCCAGGAGGCCTATGCGCGCTGGGTCGAAGAGATGGGGACCATGCTCGCGTTCTATGTCGAGGACAAGGACTTTACCCGCCATGTATGCTTTGCCATGGTGGCCTTCTGGGAGGGCATGGCCCTGTTCTCCACCGTCTTCCCTGACGGCGCGCTGAACATCGAGAACGTGCTCAAGGGCTTCCAGGAGCAAATCATCGGCATCCTATAGCCCGACCATGACGGACCTCAATCCTGGGGCGCGCGACCCTCAATTCGATTTCTTTTAAGCCGTGTTGTATGTTAAGCACGAGGTTTGAAGAATATCGGAAAGGCAACCATGGAGCAGGCGACACGAACAGGACCGGGTAGGGGTTGAGGACCATGAGCTTGATGGCGCTCAATGGCGTGTCCATCGGTTTCGGCGGCCCACTGGTTCTGGACAAGGTGAGTCTGAGGATCGAGCCCGGCGAGCGCATCGGTCTGGTAGGCCGCAACGGCGCGGGCAAGTCCACCCTCATGAAGCTGATCTCGGACGAGCTGGCCCCGGATGAGGGGTTGGTTGTCAAGGACGATGTCACCCACGTGGCCATGCTGCCCCAGGAGATTCCCAGCGACGTGCCGGGCACGGTCTATGACGTGGTCGCCTCCGGCGGGAGTAAATCCAGCGCGCTGCTTAAGGAATATCATGAGCTCACGCAGCGCTTATCCCACCAGGTTCAGGCCGGTGGTTTGCTGCGCGAGCTCGAAGGCGTGCAGCAGCGGCTGGAGGCAAGCGGGGCCTGGCAATTTCACCACAAAGTGCAGGCCGCCATCAGCGCCACCGGCCTGGATGAAAACGCGGTCTTCGCGCACCTTTCCGCCGGACTCAAACGCCGCGCCATCCTGGCCCGCGCGCTGGCCCTTGAACCGGATATCCTCCTGTTGGACGAGCCCACCAACCACCTCGACATCGACGCCATCCTGTGGCTGGAGGATTTTCTGCTGGCCTGCGGCAGGACCATCATGTTCGTGACGCATGACCGCGCCTTCTTGAAACGGCTGGCCACGCGTATCGTGGAGATCGACCGCGGGGGTCTGACTTCCTATGACTGCGGCTATGCGGCCTACCTGGAGCGCCGCCAGGCCCTGATCGATGCCCTTGAGCGCCAGGTGCGTGAGTTCGACAAAAAGCTCGCCCAGGAAGAGGTCTGGGTCAGGCGCGGGCTGGAAGCCCGCCGCACCCGCAACGAAGGCCGTGTGCGCGCGCTTACGAAGATGCGCTCCGAGCGGGAGTTGCGCCGCGCGCAGACGGGTACGGTGAGGCTCCTGATCCAGGAGGCCGAGCGCAGCGGCCGGCTTGTGGCCGCGGCCGAAAACATCGGGTTTTCCTATGGCGAGAGCCCTCTCATCCGCGCCTTCTCGACCACGATTTTACGCGGCGACAAGGTGGGCGTCATCGGGCCCAACGGCGCGGGCAAGACTACGCTCTTGAAGCTGCTGCTGGGCGATATCGCGCCCCTGACGGGCACGCTGAGGCATGGCGCCAGGCTCAAGATCGCCTATTTTGACCAGCTCAGGTCGCAGCTTAACGATGAACAAAGCCTCATGGACAACATCACCGCCGGCGGCGATACCATCTTCATTGATGGCGAGGCACGGCATATCGTAGGCTATCTCCAGGGGTTTCTCTTCACGAGAGAGCAGATCATGGCGCCGGCCAGGAAGCTCTCGGGCGGCGAGCGCAACCGCTTGCTGCTGGCCAAGCTTTTCAGCGTGCCTTCGAATTGTCTGGTCCTCGACGAACCCACCAACGATCTGGACTCCGAGACCCTGGAACTGCTCGAAGACAGGCTTGTGGCTTACGACGGCACGGTTCTCATGGTCAGCCATGACCGCGAGTTCCTCAACAACGTGGTCACCTCGACCATCGTCTTTGAAGGCGATGGGCTGGTGCGGGAATACGTGGGCGGCTACGATGACTGGCTCAGACAGCGCCCGGCCAAGCCCGTCGAACAGCGACGCGGCGACGGAACGGACAAACCCCCGCCCCGGCCGCGCGAGAAGAAAAAGCTCTCCTTTAAGGAAATGCGCGAGCTGGAAGGCCTGCCTGGGCGGATAGAGGACCTTGAGGCCGAGCATGCCGATCTGATCGCGGTCTTGAATGACCCGGCCTTCCAGACCGGGAGCGACGCCCGCACGATCCATGCCGCGGATGAGCGGCGCCTGACCGTGGAAAAGGAGTTGGATGAGGCCTACCGGCGCTGGCAGGAGCTTGAAGAGCTCTCAGAGAAGCTGGGGGCTTGAAAGACCTGGTCAGCCTAGGGGTGCATAATGCTCTGGACGCTTCCCGGGAGACTTGCTAAGTAAAAAAGCATGCGCAAATCACGCCTTCATGCCCCTTATGCCGAGAAAGCCCCTCTGATGCGCTTGCTGGCCGAGCAGTCCTTCTCACGGGCCGCGGGCGCGCCGCACATCCCTGGAAACAGCGTGCGCGTGCTCAAGGATGCGGCCCAGAACTATCCGGTCTGGCTTGAGGCCATGGCTGCGGCTGAAAAGAGCATCCACTTCGAGAACTATATCCTGGCCGACGACGAGGTCGGGCGGTCATTCGCGGCGGTCCTGGCCGACAAGGCCAGGCAAGGCGTGCGGGTTAGGGTTGTCTACGACTGGTTCGGGAGCTTCGGCCGGTCCTCGGGGCGTTTCTGGAACAATCTCAAGGCCTCGGGTGTTCAGGTGCGCTGCTTCAACCCGCCCAGCGTCCTGCACCCGTTCAGCTGGATCAATCGCGATCATCGCAAGATGATCGCGGTGGACGGACAGACGGGATTTGTCTCGGGCCTGTGCATAAGCCGTAAATGGGCCGGCGACCCGAAGCGCTTGATCGAACCCTGGCGCGATACGGGCATCATGGTCAAGGGGCCCGCCGTGGCCGACATCGAGCGCGCCTTTGCCGATGTCTGGTCGGTCCTGGGGCCACCCCTGCCGCCCGATGAAGTGCCCGAGCCGGGCAGCATTCAACCGGTCGGGGACGTCACCTTGCGGGTCATTTCAAGCCTGCCTAATACCGCCTGGATGTACCGCCTTGACCAACTCATCGCCACGCTGGCCAGGCGGACGCTCTGGCTTACCGACGCCTACTTCGTGGGCGTTACTCCCTATGTCGAGACCCTGACGGTGGCGGCCAGGGATGGAGTGGACGTCAGACTGCTGCTCCCGGGGACCACCGACGTGCCGGTCCTGCGCGCCATCTCAAGGGCCGGGTATCCGTCCTTGTTGGAGGCGGGCGTGCGGATCTTCGAATGGAACGGGCCCATGCTGCATGCCAAGACCGCGGTAGCCGACGGGCGCTGGGCGCGCATCGGATCGACCAATCTCAACATCTCAAGTTGGTTCGGCAATTACGAACTCGACGTGGCGGTTGAGGATCTGGCCTTTGCCGAAGACATGGAGCGGATGTACCTCGAAGACCTTGCGCGCTCCACCGAGATCGTGCTGGGCAAGCGCCACAGGGTATCCCCGGTGGTGAAACGCAGCCGGCCTCGCTCCCATATGGAGCAGAGCGGCAAAGCCCGTCTCGGCCGCGCCGGTGTCGGCGCCATGCGTATTGGGAATGTCGTGGCCGCGGCCATCAGCAACCGTCGGACCCTTGGCCCGGCCGAGGCCAGGATCATGTTCAGCACCGGCGGCATCCTTCTGGCCCTGGCGGTCGTGGCCATGCTGTGGCCGCGGCTCTTAACCATTCCCTTTGCGGTTATAAGCGTCTGGGTGGCCGTGTCTCTGATCTTAAGGGCTTATCGGCTGCGCATGCCCGGAAGAGCCGAAAAGGCCGCCGGCCCGGACAAACCTAAGGAAGTGGAGCGCGTAAGCGATCAAGATCACTTGTCATCATGATCATCCCGGTCGGCAGGATCGTGATCGCTGAAACGGGCAATGCCCTTACGGCACGGTGGCTATCGGCTCTGGCGCTTCCGGATCAACCGCGTGGCGGCACGTCGTCGGCGAAGGGGTTGATATGGAGCGGATCAGCCGCGCGGGACAACCCTTCAGACAGCGATAAGACGATGGTGGCCGATTTTACTGTAAGGGCTTCCAGACGATGCGCATGCGCGTGGTTTCGCGGTTGTCCTGATTGTCCGCAATGCGATACAGGAAGGCCGGATAAGGCTCGGATGCTATGCGTTGTCCTTGGGCTTTGACCGTGCGGCCGAATTCGATATCGCTTAAGTAGTTGACCTCGACCTCACTGGGTATGAGCGGGACGGTGTCGCCGAATGACATGTTTTCCAGGGCCCATCCGATGAAGACCGTGTTGTTGACATGCCCGTTGAAGTCCAGATCCTGCTTGCGGATCGAGAAGAGCTGTTCGAACTCGGGCTTATCAACGGCGGGCAAGTCGGTGAACGTGACCGTCTCGGACGCGTCTGCAATCAGCTGCTCGGGAGGCAGGGCCTGTTTCAGGCGCACCGGGCGTTTGCGCTGGGTGTCGATGATCACGAGCGCACTGCGGCCCTGCATGAATAACCGGTCCTCTTGATCGCGCAAGTCATAGCAGCGGATTTCATACAGGCCCCGCTGCGGATAGCGCCAGGTTTTGAGCAAGAGGTTTTGATTCCAGCGGGGCAGGGCGAGGAAGCGCGCCTGATAGTGAATGATGAACCAAGCCAGATCGCGGGCCTTGAGATGCACGCTGGAGACCCCCAACTTCTCGGCATGCTCCATGGCCGCATCCTGGCAGTAGTCGAAGATCTTCAAAGGTTTGATCAGCCCGTCGCAACCGGTTTCCGAGTACCGCACCCTGAAAGGCCGCGTATAGGGATCCAAGCTACTTGTTATCGCCTGCGCATCATTCATGCCTTGCTCATCGGCGCAACAGGGGTTTTGAGATGAGAAGGAAAAATTTTTTTTAGATCGAGATCTTGTTCAGGATCTCATCCAGGCTCGTCAGGGCGCGTTTTTTGGTGAGGTGTTTTTCAAAGCCCAGGAGGTTGACGAAGTGGAGCGTGAAACCGAAGGCGAAGATCTCCCAGGCGATCCTGGTCTTGTCGATGTCCGGCCGGAACTGACCGGCGCTGATGCCTTTATCCAGCAGTTCCTCGAGGGTCCTGATCATGGCCTGAAAGCGTTCCTGCATGGGCGCTTGGAGGTTTTCCTTGCCCGGGGCGCGCAGGAATTCGAAGATTAGCCTGGACTCCAGGCTGTCGGCCATGATGCCGTCGTACAGGTTGGCGCTTACCGTGTGGATGCGCTTCTTGATGTCGGGCTCGGGCACGTCGAAATAGCGTTCCAGGATGGCCGTGGTCTCGTTCAAAGCGGCCAGGATCAGCTCCCGGTGGGTGCGGAAGTGACGGTACAGGGCGGTTTCGGAAATACCCGCCGCCTGGGCCACGCGCGCCATGCTGGCGCCCTGCAAGCCCTGGGCGGCGATCAGATCCAAGGTCAGGCCGATGAGCTGACGCTTGCGGTCAACCGAGCGGAGCCTTTGGCGGCGGGGTTCCGACATGGTTTAGTTGCAGGCCATGACCGCGAAGCCGGGGATGGCAAAGGGCATGGTCCGGTGTTGCTGGAAATGATTCTTCATGAGCTCCTGGTGCAGGCGGCCCAGACGTTGAGGGCCGATCAACCGCACCGCCTTTTCCATCATGTCCACATGCTCCCGTATGAAGCGGTACCAGATCTGGTTCTTGACGAAGTACATCTGGCTGAACATACGGCTGAAACGTTCGAACTCGCGCCGGGCCAGCTGGGGGTCGGTTACGGCCAGGGCCGCGATTTTGCCCGAGGTGAGCGCCCCCACGATGCCGAACCATCCGAAGGGGTCCATGAATCCCGAGATCGTGCCGCACATGATCATGTTTTTGTGGAATAGACGCGGATTGCCGGGGTCGGCGATAGGGACACAGCCTTTGGCGTAGTGCCATTCATCGTGTTCCATGCCTTCGTGGCGTACCATGAAACGCCTGTAGTTATCCAGGGTTTCGCGGCTCACGGGGCGGATGGAAAAGAGCAGGTTGAAGTAGTAATTGTTGCAGGAGCTTAGGTAGCCGTACTCGGTGATGCCTTTCATGAAGTTGATCCAGGAATGTCCGCTGAAGCCGCACTCGCCGCGTGATATCCAGCCCTCCCAGACCAGGTAGGGGACCTCAAGCATTTTGTATACGGAAGGCGTCAGGCCGCAGGCGATAATGGTGTTGGGCGGCAGGTGGCCCAGATCCTTTTCCTTGAGCGCCGATTTGAAGGCGAACTCCACCTTCAGAGCCTGGGCCTGCTTGTAGAGCAGGGTATCCAGGCTGGTGGGCCGGTTGCCCCGCTCGACCGTGTAATTGCCGGATACGCCCATTTCTACCCGGGTGTCATTGAAATAGAACGGGCAGGAGGTGACCGGGTGGAAGGCCGAGGATATGTCGATGCCGATGTATTGGGACATGTCGTCGACGTAGATGGGGGTCGTATGCGTGGAGGGGTTGTACTGGGGGTCTCCGCCATAGCCTTTTTCACGGTCGTGCAACACGACGTGGTAACCCTCGCGCGCCAGGTTGATGGCGGCCACCAGGCCGGACATGCCGGCGCCGTAGATCGTGACTTCTTGTTTGGCTTTCATGATGTTGTCATCCTTTCGTACCCATGCGGTCTTTTTTATGGGCTCAGCGCGTGGCGGCCTGGGCCGCCACGATCCCGGAATGGATCGAGCTGTCCACCGAGGGCATGTACAGATAGTCCCCCGCCAGGAAAAGGCCGGCTACATCCCGGTAATGCTCCTTCTTCAGGCGTTCGGCCGCGCTGAGCATACCCGGCGGACAGAGGTTGACGGCCTCATCCCAGCGGTAGATCTCGCAGAACTCGTAGCGGTCCGGCATGCTGGGCGAGAAGCGCTGCACCTCCTTGAGACAGATTTCCTTGACCCTCTCGTCGCTCATTCGGTTGAGCTCCACGGCGTGGCGGTCAAAGGTGAAGCAGTTGATCAGGCCGCAGCCCGTAGGGGCATAGTACTCCGATTTGACGGCCGAGTTGGTGTAGCCCGCAAAGATGGAACCGCAGGAACGCGGCAGGCCCACGCCGTAGAAGTTGTTCTTGAGCACCGGCGTGCCGGTGGCGAAGATGACGTGACAGCAGGCCGAGTACTTCGCCATCTCCATGGGTTTTTTCAAGGCCTCCGGAAGGTTCGGCATGAGCTTTAAGGCCGTGGTGGCGGTGGTGCAACATATGACCGCCTTGGCCTTGATCAGACCGTCTTTGGTCTCCACGCCCTTGACCTTGCCCTTTTCGATCACGATCTTCTTGACCGGCGTGGAAAGCTTCACCCTGTCCTTATAGGTCTGGTAGATTTTTTCGTTCAAGGTGCCGATGCCGTGCTTCAAGGTCCAGTAGCCCTGCGAGCTCTGCCAGAAGAGCGCCAGGCCGTAAGGTGCGCTGACTTCCTCGGGCATGCCCAGCGTCATGGCGCTCAAGTTCGGCTGGAACAGGCCT
>JBDKSM010000002.1:0-5357 GCA_039680665.1 Syntrophaceae bacterium
CCAATTAGAAGAATATGGATTGCCAAGAATGATTTCAAAAAAAATGCAAAACAGCGGTATTATAGATTTTGAAAAAACTGAATTAACACTTCATCGGGCAATAGAAACATTTAATAATATTGGGAAAGAACATGTATTAATGAAGACTATGGGACTACATAAATTTGATAGATATATATTGGATTACTTCTATGATGGGATAAAAATTATGCATGACAGTTGAAATATTAAAATGGTGAATAAAAGCCAGTTCATCGAGGAGTTAGATTTGTGTGATATTTGTGCCTGAAAATGATTCAAAATCCGAAATGAGGGTAACGAACCTACTTTTTATAATCGCGGGCCATTCGCGGAACGCCTGCAAATAAACTAAACATGCGGTTCTAGACATATTCAAATCCTGTGCGACCTACCCTCTCAAATGGCTCGATCAAGGATCAAAAATTGGGGGTATATTGGGGGGTATTTTAGATCAAGGTAGGAACCTATGAGTAGCGCTACGGTAGCGGGCAGCCTGCAAAGCGTGGCCGATCCTTATCGATCGAGGGTTCAAATCCCTTCATCTCCACCATCTCCCAATTATTCGCCGATGATCTTGACCAGCGCGCGCTTCTTGCGGCGGCCGTCGAACTCGCCGTAGAAGATCTGCTCCCAGGGGCCGAAATCCAGCTTGCCAGCCGTGACGGCCACCACCACCTCGCGACCCATGACCTGGCGCTTCAGGTGCGCGTCGCCGTTGTCCTCGCCGGTGCGGTTGTGGCGGTAGAAAGACGTGGGATCGTGCGGGGCCAGGCGCTCCAGCCAGTCCTTGTAATCCTGGTGCAGGCCGGATTCGTCGTCGTTGATAAAGACCGAAGCCGTGATGTGCATGGCGTTCACCAGGCACAGGCCCTCCTTGATCCCGCTTTCGCGTAGGGCTTCCAGTACCTGCGGTGTGATGTTGATGAACTCCATGCGGCTGGATGTGTTGAACCATAATTCCTTGCGGTACGATTTCATGGCCTCCTCCTCATATGCACACCATATATGAACCGCTGCTGATTGATGCAACTGAAAAAACAAATTGACCTCCCCATCAAAATGCCTGATAATGCCATGCTATTCATTGCAGGTTCAGCACATAAGGAGTACGAGACAGTATGAACAAATTGAAAAAGATCTGGCTGGATGGAAAACTGGTCAATTGGAAAGACGCCAACGTGCACATCCTCACGCACAGTCTGCACTATGGTCTGGCGGCCTTCGAAGGCGAGCGGTGCTATAAATGCCAGGACGGCAAATCAGCCATCTTCCGGCATAAGGAACACACCCAGCGGCTGTTCGACTCGGCCAAGATTTACCTGATGAAGATCCCCTTCACCCAGAAGCAGATCATGGACGGCGCCAAGGCTACGCTCAAGGCCAACGACCTGCACGAAGGCTATATAAGGCCCATCGTCTTCATCGGCGACGGGGTTATGGGCGTGCACCCCAAGGATAACCCCATCCGCGTGGCCATCATCTGCTGGGAATGGGGCGCCTACCTCGGTGACGACGGCCTGGCCAAGGGCATCCGCGTCAAGACCTCCTCCTTCACCCGCCATCATTCCAACAACATGATGACCAAGGCCAAGGTCAGCGGCAATTACGTAAACTCCATCCTGGCCAAGCTCGAGGCCACGCGCGACGGGTACGACGAGGCCCTGCTGCTCGACCCGCAGGGCTACGTGGCCGAAGGCAGCGGCGAAAATATCTTCTACGTCAAGAACAAGGTGCTGTATACGCCGCCATTGACCACGGTGCTGCCGGGCATCACACGCGCCACCATCATGCAGCTGGCCGGCGACCTGGGATTCACCGTCAAGGAAGAGCTCTTCACGCGCGACCAGCTCTACATCGCCGACGAGGTCTTCTTCACCGGCACGGCGGCCGAGATAACCCCGGCGCGCGAAATCGACGAGCGCGTCATCGGCGAGGGCAAACCCGGCCCCATCACCAAGAAGCTCCAGAAGGCCTACTTCGACGTGGTCAAGGGGTGCAACAACACGTACAAGGATTGGCTCGATTACGTGAAATTCTAGCAAAAAAGCATCCTGTTACCCTGACAATTCAGAGAGGACGAAGATCGAAAGTGCTCGCCGCGGAATACGCGGTCGAGCACTTTTATTTTAGAGCTCCTGACCTTTCGGGCACATGAGCATCCGAGGGGGTCTCATTCCTATTCGAGATGCGTTTGTGTCTCGATCGTCAAATACATCCTAGCAGCCTCAAGTCTCTTCTCATCCATGCCCTCTACCTTGAGGAGATCATCGACCGTTGCGAACGGGCCATGCGCATTCCTGTATGCCACGATGTTGCTTGCCAGATCCATATCCAGACCCGGCACTTCATTGAGTTCCTCTACCCTTGCCGTGTTGATGTTCAGCTGATCCCTGGCTTCAAAACCGTATCCCAATGAATGCAATCCAGCCACAACGATTGCGAACAGGCTGATGCCCAGTATCCCTCTGGCGATCCGTTTCATAGGCCCCTCCTTTTGTTCCCGGTATTGTCTCCCTGTATATCTATTGTCGCTATAATAAGATCGACCGGACAAAAGAAAAGGATGCCGCGAGAGGTCTACGCGGCTATCACTCATTTTGCTGCAGATACTGCGCAAACGGCTTCATATCAAGCCGCACCCAGGTATCCGCCACCCCATGCTGCCAATCGCCGTAATACCCGAACAGGGCTGTAAGTATTTGGTTAGCGTTATCAATGGTGGCATGGTGCCCGTAGACAGGACCAGCGATGGTATAGCGTTTTCGTGTGTCGAGCCCGCGGTTGGGATTGAGAAAATCGATCAGCTCCACGGCCGTCTCAAAGGTGATCGATCCATATTTCTCGGCAATCTGGTCGCGCAGCAGCTCATAGCGCTGAATTGAACTGTCCAGCTCCGTGCCCGCGCCGTTGAGCGCCATCAGGGGCGTGAACGTGGTGAAGACCATGCGCGGGATGATATAGTGGTTGGTGGCCAGGACCACGTCGGTCCAGGATTCGTCCTGTTCCGGAAAATAGAGCAGGTAGGTCAGGGTGCCGGGGTATCCGAGGCTTGCGCCTTCGAATGCCAGGGGGTAGACCCAAGCCTGGTCTCGGAACATGAGGCCCTTTTCCGGCAGGGGCTCTGGATCGAGCTGTTCGATCCAGGGATCGAACAGCCACTCATTCAGACCGGGCATGACATCCGGCCCGGTGAATTCAGGCGTGCTGCGGCCCTCCTCGATGACCACGCCGTTGGTATAGCTCGCGCTCGCCTGTTCATCAGCGATAATGTAGAGCCAGGACACGCCTCGGTCCTGACCTTTCATGCGGTCCACGGCCTGGTCGAGGGTGGCACAATGTTGCACGATATCGCGCAGGACCATCAGCGCGCCCAGTCCCGGGGTCGAGCGCGTGCAGGCGCCCAGGACCACATCCACCCCCATGGAGAGCCCCTGGCTGTTCAAGAGCGTGGGGTGGCCCACGAAACCCGGCGCGGTAACTGCCGCGAAGGGGTAGCCTTCCTCGGGCAGGTACACGGCCAGGCAGGCGTAGTCCTGGTACATATCGCCGGTGGAAAACATGAAGTCCCGGCCGTGATAGACCGCGCCGTCAGGCGTGGCGCTGCCGGATACCACGAACTCATTGCATCCCATCACAAAGGGATTGGCCAGGGGGAAGCTCACCTTGCCGTCATCAACTTGGATGGAATTCTCCAGCCGTTCGAGCTCACTGGCCTTATTCTCGCCGGCAAGCCTGTCCTTATACGGGTCCAGCAGGTCGATCAAGGCCTGCACGCTCGGCAGCACGCCCGTGAACAGGATCGAGTAGATGGCATCGAATCCTTCGTTCAAAAGCATGACATTGTCGGCGCTGACGTCATACCCGTGGGCACGGGCACCGGCGGCGATCCCCTCCATCTCTTCCTCGAGATAATCCGGGATGGAGCCGCGGGCGCCTTCGCACAGCGTGCGAACTTCTCCTTCCAGGAAGTCGAACAGGGCCGGGAAATAGGAGCGCTTGATGCCCAGCATCTCTTCGGGCACGGTGAAGATATACTCGTTGACCATGCGGGCGGTTTCGGCCGGCTTGAGCGCGCCCATCTGGTAGCCCATGCAGTAGGAAGACCCTCTCAGCACCAGGCACTCCTTTGGCAGGGGGCCGATAAGCTCTCCCGCGGCATTGGTGCCCTCTGTGAACTGCCCGTCGAAGCGGGCCAGATAGCCGGTGTATTCCTTGCCGCTCTTGGGGTCGCGACAGGCGATGCCTTTGACGACGGTCAGCCCCTGCAACGACAGGACGCCCTCCAGGTTCAGGCTCTCCATGCCCGCCGAGGATCCATCGGCCGTAGATGGAGAGCCCTGCCTGGCCGCTGATGATTGATCCGAATCACCACCTCCGGATGAGGAACAGCCGTACAAACCGAACAACACCGAAAATGCCCCAATGATGATGGCCCTGACCGGATGCATAATCTCCCCCCTCATATACCTATGAAAATTCTTACAGGTAAGAGGAAAAGATAATGTCCGTTAGAGGCAAGTCAAGCTTCGTGCGGCCCCGGCCTTTCCCTAAGAGCGCGCAGCAGGGACATGCTGGGCGCTCCGCGCACATCGCCTACCGCGATCCCGGGCTTGATGAGCTCTCCGTGGAAGTCGGAGCCAGCGCTGACCATAAGATCGAGGTCTTGTGCCAGGTTTAAGAGCATGGCCTCGAGCGCCTCGTCATGATAGGTGCTGTAGACCTCGATGCCCGCCAGACCCTCGGCCTTCAGTCCGGCCAGCAGGGAGCGCTCGATCCTGCCCGGGTGCGCCAGGACCAACACGGCCCTATGGCGGAAGAGGTGCAGGGTTTCGGCAAGGTCCGGCAGATAGCGGCGCAGTCCGACTCCCAGGTCGGTGCGCAGATAGTCGATATAGAAACTCAAGTATGGCGCGCCCGCCTTGGCGCCCTGCAGGTACGGCTGCAAGCGGGCGTCATGGCCGTTGCGACGCTTGAGCGCATCCAGGAAGGTGACGCCCGAGGGTATGGAGCGTCCCCAGCCCTCGACATCTTCGATCTCCACGTCGAAGCCCATGGCGCGAAAACGCTCCAATGTCACGGCGGTCTGTTCCCACACGCGGCCGCAGTAATGGGCGAGAAATTCCAGCAGGACAGGATCGCGGGGATCAAAGGCGTAGGCCAGGAGATGGTACTCTTTCGCGTCATGCATGGTCGAGAATTCCAGGCCGGAAAAGAACTCCAGCCCGGCCGCCGGAGAGAGCGCGAGGCCCTCGATTGTGGCGCCCACCGCCATGTGGTCGGCAAAGGCCAGGGTCTTGACCCCCCGGGCGGCGGCCATGGTCATGATGTCGGCGGGC
>JBDKSM010000003.1:0-31733 GCA_039680665.1 Syntrophaceae bacterium
TTTCCCAGGATAAGGGTGCGGTAGAGATCCTCCTTGTTCCTGAAAAACTTGTACAACGTGCCGATGGCAAACTCGGCCTTTTCGGCGATCTCGTGCATCGTGACGTTATGGTACCCCTTGTCCGAGAACAGGCCCAAAGCGGCCTCCAGCATCTCCTGCCGTTGCCTTTCCTTCTCTCTTTCCCGTCTTGGAAGCTTTATTTCTTCCATTACGCACTCTCCATAAGTGATGAACCAATCCATCTTATGAATCAATATGTCATTGCGTAGAATGCATCGTCACTTTTGTCAAGGTAATTAATATCGCTAATAATTGTCTCAGGGCATAGCGGTTATGCGTGCTGCTCAGGATTCAGCACCCCCATGGTCCATTCCAGTACGGCACGGCTCATAACGCGGTCCTTGGTCTTGCCCCACTCCCAGAAGGTCCATTCAGCCGCACCGGCCACATACCAGCCTTCCTTGTCCTTGAAGTCGCAGCCTTTGAGCGCGGGAGCATCGCCGAACATTTCTATAGGCGCGGCGCTGCTCAAACGGCAAGATCTATGGGCCGGACGGAGCGACCGGGCTTCTGAATAGTAATCCCCATACCTTAAGGAGCCGCGGGAAGAAGCTGGGAATAAACACATACCATCATGGCTCACGCTGAGCATCGCTCCATCAGCGCGACATCATTTTCCAGATGCGCTCAGCCGATGAGCCAATCCTTGGCCTCGTTCTCGGTATTGAATGGTTGAATCACAATCCCCGTGTTGGCGCTCATCTCTTGCAGGAGCATCGCCTCCACTCCCGTTTTCGTCCCTCCAACGGCCAGCTTGGATATCAAGCGTGCATTTTTGGTTCTATTGGTCAACTTATAATGTTCCATGAAAACAGGGACGGGTAACGAGCCTTGAACATTGGCCAACACCATGACCTGCCCGGGAGTTTCACGCATCATCCTGTACCCGAGATCCATGTTTTCTACCATCTGCTTATCCGTAAGTCCGCGGTAATCGCCATACAGAATCATTCGACCTTGGTGCTCAATCCATACCATACGCATGCGTTCTCACCTCACGCCCGTCAACCTGATTATAAAGGACCTCTTGTTATGGATAGTTTTGTCCTGCGGGTCGGAACATGATCTCACTGACGTTGACATGCCGGGGCAATTCAAGCAGCCAGCGAATGCCTTCGGCGATGTCCTTAGGCTCCAACAGCTTGCCGAACTGCGCCACGCTCCGGCCGAAGTTGTCCTCGGTATAACCGGCCACATCCTGGAATTCACTGAGCACGATGCCGGGCATGACCAGCGCAACCCGTACGCCGTGCGCGCAGACCTCGCGCCGTAAGCCTTCGGCCAAGCCCGCAACCGCGAACTTGCTCGAACCATAAAAGGCGCTAAACGGCGAGATATTCCGGCCCACGGTGGAGCCGATCACCACGATATCGCCGCTGCCGCGACTCACCAGATATTGTCCGGCACAGCGCATCAGGTGGGCGGCCCCCAGCACATTCGTCTGGTACAAGCCATCCCATTGAGACTCATCGCTTGTCAGGATGCCCCCCGCCAGCCCGCGCCCGGCATTGACGACCACGATGTCGTACTTGTTGCCGCCCTCGTCCCAAGCCAGCGTGCGTTCCAACAGGAGGTCGATATCATCGGGCCTGCCGGCATCACCCGCCACGGCCAGGGCCTTGCCGCCCAGGACGTCGATCTCCGCGGTCAACTCGTCCAGCTTCTGCCGGCGCCGGGCGTTCAATACCACTCCGGCGCCCGCCTGAGCCAGAGTCAGGGCCGTAGCGTAGCCGATACCGGAACTGGCGCCGGTGATAATGGCCGTCTTGTGCTCCAAAGGTCTGTCCATCTTCATGCTCTCCTTTCCCGGAAAATGGTATCCCCGCCGGATTTCCGCCTTATTGGGCCTTGAAACTCAGGTTTTCGAGCTCGCGCAGGATCCACTCACCGGCCACGGATTCATACCTGAGTCTCAATTTGCCGGCATAATTGGAAATCGTTTCCACCTGTACGACGAGCGCGGCCGAATTGCCGCTGGTCTTGACCTCCAGGATTTTAAGGTTCGTGATATTGGTCTGATCAAAGACCATGTCCATGGGTATGGGGACATAGACATGCGCGGATGAGACTTCCGTGGATGACCCGGAACCATCCCCGAACGCGGCCCCGGTCTTGACCTTGACCTCCGCCACCGGACCGACGGTTCTGCCGACCAGATCGCTGCGGACCTTGTCAGGCGTAAAGACCGTCGTCTTTACCGGGGAGGAGTTTTCAGAGCGCGCACAGATCATGAAGCTTTGGTTGCGGGAAAGATCTTCACCCCGCACGATTTTGATAGGATATACCGAGCCTTGTTCCGCCATGACTTCCTGTGCGTAAAAAATACACCCAAGGGCGGCTGCCACCATGATCATGCGGCACATTTTTCACCTCGTTCTTCTCATCGTCAATCATGCAATGAGCCAATGTTTGGCCTGATCCTCGGCATCGAAGAATTGCAGCTCATAACCAGTGCTGGTGCTCACTTCATTTAGGAGAATCTCCATCACACCCGTCTTCTTCGCTACCACCGCGAACTTGGCTATCTTGCGCGCATCTTCTGTTTTACTGGTCAATTTATAATGTGAGAGAAAGACTTTGGCGGGAAAACTGCCTTGCGTATTGAGCAACACCAACATGTTTCCGGGAGAGTCATGCATCATTTTATATACAAGCCGCATATCATCCAGCATCTGTTTATCCGTAAGCTTGCGATAATCCATATACAGGATTTTGTGGCCCAGGTATTCGATCCATGTCGAGATCATGCAACCTCACCTCATAGAGAATGATGAGATCATAGATCACATTTTTGCAAGATACCAGCCTAAGATCCCATTCCCTGAGCCATGACCCGTTCTTCCCTGGCCGCCATGACCATGCAGTGCAGCCGGTTGAGCAGGTTGACCTCGCTGTGTCCGGCATCCATGTCCAGGTAAAGGAGGTTGGCGTCGGGATACAGATCTTTGAGCCCCTGGGAGACGCCCTTGCCCGTGATATGGTTGGCCAGGCAGCCGAAGGGCTGCATGCAGACGATATCGTTCACGCCTTCGTCCAGCAGGGCGATCATCTCGGCCGTCAAGAGCCACCCTTCGCCGGCCTGGTTGGCCAGGCTGACCGTCCGTCCGGTCTTGTACGCAAGTTTCTTAAGGTCATGCGCCGGGCGGTAATGGTGAAAAGCCCGCATGCACGCCTCCACACGGGTGATGAAGCGGCCCACATACCATTCCAGCAGGCTGTAGAGCACCAGGTCCTTGGCGGAGTTTTTCAGAATTGCCTGCCGGTCGAAGCGGTCATTGACGAAACACTGCGTGAAGAATCCCAGCAGCGATGGTATCACCACCTCCACGCCCTGCCCCCACAGCCACTGAATGATCTGGTTGTTGGCAAAGGCATTGTACTTCACATATATTTCGCCCACGACGCCCACCACCGGCAGGGTTGCGGACGTCGCCGCGACCTTGTTGAATTCGCCCACGGCTGTTTTCAGGTGCCGCAGGAGGGCATCGAAATCTCCTTGGGCGGCCTGGCTTGCCATCAGCCCCAGATAATGCGTATGCAGGCCGGCAGCCTGCCCTTTGAGCTTCTCACGGGCCGCCGTGGCATAATACAGACGCGCCAGGGCGTCGGCGAAAATGAGTCCCAAGGCCAATTTCCTCATGAACTCGCGCTGAGGTATGGGCAGCTTCAGTTGGAGACCATCGCTGGAGAAAGATATGGATAGTATCTCCGTCCGGCCGTATCCGGCACTCCCCAGAGCCTTTCTCATCAAGGGCAGGTAGTTGGAGGCCCGGCACTGCCCGAAGGTTTGTGATAGAATGATCGTTGTGTGCTCCGGGTCATACCGCCCGGATTGAAAGGCCTTGATGATATCACCGATGATGATGGTCGCCGGATAACAGACATCGTTGTTGACATAGGTAAGTCCTCTTTCAACGGAAGCCTTGTCAGGAGGCGGCAGCACCTCGGCCTGGTAACCGTAAGCCTTGAACAGCGGCTCGAGCAAAGGCGAGTAAAGGGGTGATACCCAGGGGATGATGATCTTCTCGGGGATGGTCTTGCATGCTTCACCCTGCCCATGGACGGAAACGGAATTTTGATCGGGGGCCGTGTCTTGCCCCCAAGCGGTTTGAAGAAAAGAGCGCAAGCGTATCTTCACGGCGCCCAGGTTGGTGATTTCGTCGATCTTGATCAGCATGTGGGTACGGCCGTTTTTCTGCAGAATCCGCCTGACCTCGTCGATCGATACGGCGTCCAGACCACAGCCGAACGAGGTCAACTGCACCATGCGCATATTTTCTTGTTGTCCGACATATTCGGCCGCGGCCATGATGCGGTTGGAATACGCCCACTGGGTCAGCACACCGCTGTGTTGCAACGCTTCACGCCGCGCTTCGGGCAGAGCGTCTTCCGTGATGACATGTACGCCAAAAGCGGCCAAGAGTTCGGGTATGCCATGGTTGATGAGGGGATCGACATGGTAGGGTCGGCCGCATAACACCACTACCGGCTCATGGCAGCGGGCGGCATGCGCGATTAAATCCTGCGCTTCTTGCCGTAGCTGCTCTTTGAAGCGCCGCTGAGCCTGGAGCGCCTGTCTGAAAGCCTCGCGGGATCGCGATCGTCCGACCCCGAAGGCTTTGACGAAATGAGCCAGTTGACGTTCCAGGAGGATCGGGGCCTTGAAGCTGATGGTCGGCGCATCTAAGGGGATGCCGTACCTTCCGGCGGTATCGATCGAGTTCCTGATTATGTCCGGATAACCGGTCACCACCGGACAGTTGTAACTGTTGCAGGCGTTCGTATGCTCCTGGTGTTCATAGACGACGTTGGGATAGAAGATTCTGTCCACTCCCTTCTCGATCAGGTCATGGATATGGCCATGCACCAACTTTCCCGGAAAACAGATGTTATCCGACATTACGCCCGCCACACCCTTCTCGAAGAGCTCGGTGTGCGAGGGCGATGACAGGACCACCTCAAAACCGCACGCGGTGAGATAGGCACACCAGAACGGGAAATTTTCATACATGTTCAGGCCGCGCGGGATGCCGAAGCGCAGTCGCGGCCGGCCCGCGGGGCTCAGCGGTCGGTCGAAGAGCAGCTCTACCTTGGCCGCCACCAGATTCCTTCCTTGCTTGACGATGCGGCCGCGGTTACTGAAGCACTTTTCGCAGCGGTTGCCCGTAATGTAAGCGCGGCCGCCTAAGAAATGAAGCCGGGCGATACGGCAGTTGTTCTCGCAGCCCCGGCAATGCAGCATCTCCCGCCGGACGTGAAGCGGCTCAGCCAGACTCTTGAATCCGATGAAACTCGACACCCGGTCGGGACGCGCGTGGTAGCTTTCCCTGGCGATGATGGCGGCGCCGTAGGCCCCCATGATCTCGGCCATGTCCGGTCGGACGGCCTCCCGGCCGGTCAGGACCTCAAAGGCCCTCAAGACCGCCGGATTACGGAACGTGCCGCCCTGCACCACAATGTGCTCGCCCAGCACGGCCACATCGGTCAGCTTCAGCACTTTATAGAGCGAATTCTTGACCACCGCGTAGGCCAACCCGGCCGCGATATCGGCCAATAAGGCCCCTTCCCGCTGCGCCTGTTTTATCTTGGAGTTCATGAACACCGTACAGCGCGTACCCAGGTCAAAAGGCGCCCGGCTATGAAGGGCCAGCTTGGCGAACTCGTCGATCGAATAATTCAAGGAACGGGCTAAAGTTTCCATAAACGAACCGCAGCCCGAGGAACAGGCCTCGTTGATCTGGATGTCGTTGATCGCCTGTTCGGCGATGAAAATGGCCTTCATGTCCTGGCCGCCGATGTCCAGGATAAAGGATACATCGGGGTCAAAGGTCTTAGCCGCCCGGAAATGGGCCACGGTTTCCACTACGCCCTCATCCAGTCCGAAGGCGGCCTTGATCAGGTCTTCGCCATACCCGGTGACGGCCGTCCCGGCGATCTTGACGGCAATGCCGGCCTGCGCCAACTGAAGGCCGACGGCGTTGAGACCGGTCCTGGCGGCCTCGATGGGGTCGCCGTGGTTGGGCCCGTAATGGGTGAGCACGACCCGATCGGAATCATCCATGAGCACGACCTTGGTCGTGGTGGAGCCGGAATCGATCCCCAGAAAGCAGTCATGGCCGCCGATTTCGTTCAGGTTTGCCCGAAGCACGACATGCCGGTCGTGCCTGGCCTGCCAGGCGCAAAACTCCTCCTCTGATACAAAAAGCGGCGGCAGTTTCTCTGTTTTTTCAATCGCCTGAGTGCCTGTATCCAGCCTGTCGATCAGCCCCTTGAGGTCGGTGAGGCAGGCGCAATCCCCATGACAGAGGGCCGCGCCGATGGCGGCGATCAACTCCGGATGGTCGGCTTGCACGATGGCGGTCTTGTCATCAAGCCCTAGGACATCCATAAAGGCGCGCCTGAGCTGTGGGAAGAAGTATAATGGCCCTCCGGCGAAGAGCACCTTTTCCCGTACCCTGGCGCCCCTGAGCAAGGTGGCCGCCACCTGCAGGGCCACGGCATGAAAGACCGCAGCGGCGATATCTTCCCGGGGCACATGATTGCTCAAGAGGGATTGGACATCGGTCTTGGCGAATACCCCGCAGCGCGAGGCAATGGTGTGGCGAGCGGTGCTGGCTGCCGCCAGGTCATCGAGCTCGCTGATCGAAACGCCCAGCAAGGTGGCCATTTGGTCGATGAAGGCCCCGGTGCCGCCGGCGCAGCTGCCGTTCATACGCATGTCGGGGTGGAAGCGTTCGTCAAAGAATACGACCTTGGAATCTTCACCGCCGACCTCGATCAGGGTCTTGACCTGGGGCAAGCGCAGTCGGATGAGCCTTGCCGACGCCACCACCTCCTGGATGAAAGGCAATCCGCACCTCTCGGCCAGACCCATACCGGCCGAGCCGGTAACCGCCACATCCATGCCGATATTACCCAACGCCGCCCGGGCTTCTTCCAGCATATCCTGAATGGATTCACGGGTGCGCGCATAATGCCGGCCATAGCGTGAGAATACGATCGAGCCGTGCGCGTCACAGATCACCACCTTCACGGTGGTGGAGCCGATATCGATCCCGACCCTCAAGCTAGCTTTCATTAAGCTTCCTCGATAAAACGACATAATCTTTGATGCCGCAGTAGGTATCGGCCATGCACACGATCCAGGACTCCGGATAGCGCGGCGGGATGAGCGTCAGCGGCCACATATGTTTCTTGATGATATCGCGCTCTTTGGCGCTTAAGCTCGTGATTTTCCGGGCATTGGCCAGGGAGATGCGCGGATGCCTGAAGCCGTGCAGGCGGGGACCTTCGGTCAACCAGTCGTAGAAGAACAGGTCGTGCAGCAGACCGGCGCGTGCCGCCGCGGTATAATCCAGCGCAAATTTTTTGCTTATGTAATACCCGTGCCACGCGACTTCCAGAGAATGCTCCAGCCGGTTCTTGTTCCAATGATGTTTGCAGTCGGCCAGTTGCTTGACCTCCGGGATTTCCAACAGGGGCTTAAGTATCCGGTTGAATTCAAGCCAGTCGAAGTCCCTGCGCGCGGCATCCTGTTTGAGGCGTTTGTGCACGCTCAGGGAGAAATTACGAATGAAGTCGATGGATATCAGAGCGCACACGGCGCCGCACAGAACGGTCGTCCAAGCGGGGTCAAGCAGATGATAAAGAGAGAGTGCTCCGGGTAGAAGCAGATACTCGAAACCAAAGGCCAGCACAACCCAGAAAATGGAATATTTGAGACATACGCAACCTTTCAGGCACAGGGCCTCGCCGGAGTAATCCCAGAGCGGCTGTCCGAGGAACCTTCCAAACACCAGACCGGTCAGCAATTCGATGCCGGTGGTGACGATTCCGTAGAGCAGTACTTTGGCCATGAACTCCAGGGCCTTGGGATGCATCCCACCAGGTATGGCGCCCACGCATAGTGTCAAGGTCACGGCCGCTACGCCGTAGAGCGGCAGGTAGGGTCCCTTGGAGAAACCCGGGTTGATGAACCTGCGGGCGTGCAGCGAACGGTAGAGAACCTCGAGCCCCCACCCCGCTAGGGAGAACAGCGTGAAAAGATAGAGATAGACGGAGAGGTCACGCACAGGTGCTTTCCTTTTCCCGTAAGATCCCGCCGCAGATCAAGTTAAAGAGGCCTTCCAGGTCCCGTTCGATCTCGGCCGTATCCTTATGCAACAACCAGGTGACCTCAATGCCGCGCAAGGCATACAGGATGGAATGGGTAGTGCGCAGATCGTCGTTCTTGAAGATGCCCTTCTTCACGCCCTCCTTCAAGATTGCCTGCAGGGTCGCGGTCTGCTTGCTGAACAAGAGCTTGTGTATAGTGCGTGACGTGGGCATCAGACGCTCAATGAGCCCGGAGTGGAGATTCAAGATATCGGCGCTGTCCTTTAGCACGCCGAAGGTGGTGAAGATAAAGGCGCGCAGCTTTTCCATGGGCGACATCACTTGGTCCACCGCCTCATGGATACGCGCGGATATATCCGCCACTTCCCGGTTCAGCACTTCCATGAAGACCTGGTCCTTGTTGCCGAAGTAGTTGTAGATCGTGGCCTTGGCGACCCGTGAGATCCGCGCGATCTCTTCCAGGCTGGTCTTCTGAATGCCGTAGCGTATAAACATATGTCGGGCCGTAGATAAAATCGAATCGACTTTTTCTTTTTTCATATTCAACCTTCCAATTGTATTTATACGATAATCGTCTTTTCGTATAATTTTGAATGGTCGGACTGTCAAGCCTTATTTCGTGGGAGGCTTGACAGGATGATTGCGGCAGGGAGGTTTCAACCCGCGGCGGTAAAGGTTACCGAAGATACTCAGCGGGGTGTCCGACGCTTGACGCCGGACACCCCGCTTTTTGGAAACGAACGTGAACGTAGTCGGCTTATTACAACACCCTGACCGCTATGACGCCCTCGACCGATCCGATCTTCTGGATCATTTCCTGGCTGATATCGCCGTCCACATCGATGATGTTGTAGGCCACGTTGCCTTTGCTCTTGTTGAGCATGTCGGCGATGTTGATCTTGCTGTCGGCCAGGAGGTGCGTGATCTTCTCGATCATGCCCGGCAGGTTCTGGTTGGCGATGGTCAATCTCCGATTGCCGGAGCGGTCAAGCGCTGTTTCCGGGAAATTGACCGAGTTCTTGATGTTGCCGTTTTCGAGAAATTCCATGAGCTGCATGACCGCCATGATGGCGCAGTTTTCTTCGGACTCCTCGGTGGATGCCCCCAGATGTGGGATGGCGATGCACTTGTCCGTCTTGATGAGCTCTTCATCGGGGAAATCGGTCACATAACAACTCACCACCCCATCGGTGATGGCTTTCTGCAGATCGGCGGTGTTCACCAGTTCCCGGCGGGCAAAGTTCATGAGTTTCGCGCCCTTCTTCATGACCGCGAATTTCTCGGCATTGATGAACCCACGCGTTTCCTTATTCAAGGGGACATGCACCGTAAGGTAATCACACTCCGCCAACAAGCGGTCCAGACTCGCCGAGCGTTTGATATTGCGCGACAAGCGCAAGGCGGCGTCGATCGACAGGTAGGGATCATATCCCCAGATCTCCATGCCCAGGGCTTCGGCGGTATTGGCCACCATGATGCCGATCGCTCCCAGACCGATAACGCCGATCTTTTTGCCCAGAATCTCCGTGCCGCCGAACTTCGATTTGCCCTTTTCGATCAGATCAGGCACCTTGTCGCCTTCGCCGACCAGCCCCTTGGCCCATGATATGCCGTCCGTGACTTTGCGGGAGGCCAGCAAGAGCCCCAGCACCACCAGTTCCTTGACCCCATTGGCGTTGGCGCCGGGCGTATTGAAAACCACGATGCCTTTATCAGAGCACTTGTCGATGGGGATGTTGTTTACCCCGGCCCCGGCACGTGCTATGGCTTTCAAACTCGCGGGCAAGGTCATTTCCTTCATTTCCTTGCTGCGGACCAGAATACCGTCCGGCTCAGGAATGTCGGCACGGTACTCATAGGTTTCCGTGAAGATGGAAAGCCCCTTTTCCGAAATGTTGTTCAATAGGTCGATTTTATACATACATTCCTCCTCATTGGCCTTGCTCTATATGATACACAAATAATGCATTTTCCGCCACGGGAAAAATACGCCGCCTCATATGCCTTAAGCTTGATTTCCGCTCCAAAGCATCCTAGTATGATGAATGCTCTTTTTATACTTTTTGTGGCAAAAAATGTTGGCAGGAGTAAGGTATGCTTAAGATTGAAGGACTACAGGTCAGGCTGGGCGAGAAAGAGATCCTCAAACACGTCGATCTGGAAATCAAACCCGGTGAGGTGCATATCCTCTTCGGGCCGAACGGTTCCGGCAAGACCTCGTTGCTCATGACCATCATGGGCTATCCGCAGTATCGGGTCGTAGCGGGCAAGATCTCTTTCAAGGGTCAGGACATCACCCATATGCCGGTCAATGAACGCGCCAGGCTGGGCATCGGCATGTCCTACCAGCGTCCGCCCACCATTCACGGGCTCAAAACGCGCGACATGGTGCGCATCTGCGATCGCGAGAAGTCCAAGACGGTCGAAGATCTGGCGGCCCAAGTCAACTTCACCGATTTCCTTTCCCGCGATATCAACGCCGGTTTTTCGGGCGGCGAGATCAAGCGTTCGGAGCTGCTGCAGCTCATGGCCCAGGATCCGGACCTCATGCTTTTCGATGAACCCGAATCCGGGGTCGACCTGGAGAACATCTCGCTCATCGGCACCTCCATTGCCGGGCTTCTGCAGCGCAACTTTCTGGCCCATACCGAGAAGACCCAGAAACAGGCCCATCGCGGCCGCAAAAAGATGGGCCTTATCATCACGCATACGGGCTATATCCTCAACTACGTGCCGGCCGATAAAGGCCAGGTGCTTTACGACGGCGTCATGGCCTGCCGCGGCAACCCGCAGGAAATCTTCCAGACCATCAGCCATGCCGGCTACCAGGAATGCATCAAGTGCTGCGGCCAGCTGCAGACCCCTCTGACTGAAATACAAACCTCGCTGTAAGCGTGCCCTTTGAGGAGCAGATCACATGGCAGACTTTGACGACAAGGCCAGAGAGGCCAAGGAAAAGAAGGCGGCGCTGGGTCCGGACATCGACCTGGAAACCTACTGCGTGGAAGGCGAATGCCATCTCCCGGTGGAAAAGCTGGATGAATTGCCTCAAGAGGACAAAGACCTCATGCTCAAGGCCGGGGTGGACGCCAGCGAGGAAGGTCGTTCCGGTTCCTTCGTACAGAAAGACACCACCGCCGTTTACGCCACTTCCCTCATGGACGGCCTGGAGGTCCTGCCCATCAAGGAGGCCCTCAAGCAGGACTGGGTGAACGAATACTACTGGAAACTGGTCCCGGTCGACCAGGACAAGTTCACGGCCAAGGCCTATACCGAGCTGCACAACGGCTATGTCATCCGCACCTTGCCCGGCGCCAAGGTGACCTTTCCGGTCCAGGCCTGCCTCTACCTGCACCAGGACAGCTTAAGCCAGAACGTGCACAACCTGATCATCGCCTCCGAGGACTCCGAGTTGCACGTCATCACCGGCTGCGTCTCTGGCACCCACGTCATCAAGGGTCTGCACGTGGGCATCTCCGAATTTTACGTTAAGAAGAACGCCAAGGTGAGCTTCACCATGATCCACCATTTCGCCGAAGGCATGATGGTACGGCCGCGCTCGGTGGGCGTGGTCGAGGAAGGCGGCCTGTTCCTCAACAACTATATCTGTATGAAACCGCTCAAATCCCTGCAGATGTACCCCACCACCAGCCTGGTGGGACGGGGCGCGGTGGCGCGCTTTTACAGCCTTCTGATCGGACACCCGGGCAGCGAACTGGACGTGGGCGGACGCATCATCTTAAGCGCCCCTCAAACGCGCGCCGAGATCATCGCGCGCTCCATCAGCAACGGCGGCACCATCATCAACCGCGGACATCTGGCTGGCCACGTACCCGGTGTCAAGGCCCATCTCGAATGCCGCGGCCTGATCTTGAAGGGCGGCGATATCCTGGCCATCCCCGAGCTCTGGGGCAAGGCCGAAGGCGTAGAGATGTCGCATGAGGCCGCCGTAGGCAAGATCAACCAGGAAGAGATCCTCTACCTCATGTCCCGAGGCCTGTCAGAGGACGAGGCCACCGCGACCATCGTGCGCGGGTTCATGAGCGTGGATATCCCCGGCTTGCCGTCCGAGCTCCAGGCCCAGATCGATGCGGCCGTGGCCCAGACCGAGCAGGAAGTGATGTAACTCCCCTCTTCCGCGCAAGGCCGCGCTGCTCGGCAGGGGTACGTTCATTCCAGCGCTTCAATATAGCCGCGTGATTGCGTATATCCGCATCCACTGGCGAAAAGGGATTCGGCCGAGGCGAAATTTTCCGCCTCACCGCGCTCGTTCCATGCGGCATATACGGTAACGCCCTTGCCCTTGCCCCGCGCGCTGACCGACCAGGCAAGATAATACGCACGTCCGGCCACGCGGGTGGGATTGCCTGCATCCGTATGCCACCCCGGTCCGAGCGCGGGGTCATCGAAGGCCGCGGACTTGAGCATCTGCAGCCGGCTGTGCGCCAGGGAAGCGGCATAGGTGAGACTGTCGGCATAGGCGCCGGTCCTGGTGGATACCACATAGAGACGGGTGGCGGCACTAAAGACGATGGCGATGATCGCCAAGGCCACCATGACTTCGACCAACCCGAAACCCCGTCTCATTGCGACTCCCACCGGTCGTTGTAGCGCCAGATGGTAACCGCGCCCGAGGCCGGCATGACCCGGATGGCGGCGGACCCGGATGGCGATGAGAGGTAGAGAGAACCGGCATTGCATCCGCCCATGCGATTGAACACGATGCGGTTGTCCTGAAAACTGACGCCGTCCTCAGGTATGCTGGTGTTGTTGGGACCGCGAGGCACCGTCGAGCCGAACCATACCCCGGTGCCCAGCTTATAGACCCCCTGGACCTCTTCACCGCTGTCCTGCCGCCCGTTGACGTTGCGATCGCAGTAGGCATAATAACTGCGCGCGCCGGGATCGAAGATCACGCGCCAGGGCGCCTCCTGCATGGACTTGATGCGCGCCCGGGTGATGAAGCCGACCATGAGGTCGGTCTGCTGCCGCAGCTTTGAGCGGGCGGCATAGGCATGGAATCCCGGCACGGCGATGCCGGCCAAGATCCCGATAAGCGTTACGGTCACCATAAGTTCGGTAAGCGTCACCCCGTTTCTGTGCATGCACACACCTCCGGATCTGGGATCTATACGCCCCTGCGGTGATGCGCGGCGTGCTTCTTTGAGGGCCGTTTTAGGTCAGGTATTCAGGGGTGGATTGATCAGGTAAGCGGCCTCATCGTGGTGATGATCGTGTATCAGAACCCTGCGGCCGGATATGCTCAGTCGGCCTTGGGCGTATAATTGAATGGCACGTGGGTAGATCTGATGCTCGCGTTTCAAGATGCGGTCTTTGAGGCTTTCTTCGGTGTCGTCGGGATAGACCGGCACGACCGCCTGGATAATAATCGGGCCGGTATCCACGCCCTCGTCCACGAAATGCACGGTACAGCCCGAGAAACGCACGCCATGATCGATAGCGGCCTGCCGTACATCGAGTCCCGGAAAAGACGGCAGCAATGCTGGGTGGATATTCATGATGCGTCCCGAAAAAGCGCGGATGAAACCCTGGGTGAGAATGCGCATGAAACCCGCCAGACAGACGAGCTCGACCTTGTGTTCTCTAAGGACGCGGACGAGCTCGGCATCGAACGCGTCCCGGTCCGGATAGTCTTTATGTGATACGATATGGGTAGGCACGCCCGCGTTGTGCGCCCTGTTAAGGGCATAGGCTGACGCGACATTGCTGATCACTACGGCCACGCGCGCGTCGATCCCTCCGGCGGCGCAGGCATCCAGGATGGACTGCAGGTTGGTGCCGCTGCCTGAGACAAGAACGCCCAAGCGTACCAAGGCGGGCTACTCCGTGATGACGACGGGCTGGCCGCCCTCGGCGCGCTGATCGATCGTGCCTATGATGCGGGCGGTTTCCTTGAGACCTTTCAGCCTCAGGAGTACTTCTTCCGCCTCGACGGGCGCCACGAAGAGGATCATGCCGATGCCCATGTTAAAGGTTCTGAACATCTCCTGGTCTTCAATACCCCCCCTCGCCTGTATGATCCGGAATATGGGCGGTATCTCCCAGGCCGAGCGTTCGATGGTGGCGCAGACCCGGTCGGGCAGGATGCGCGGGATATTGTCCAGGAATCCGCCGCCGGTGATATGGGCGATGCCCTTGATCTTGAAGTCACGCAACAGGTTCAGGATGCTCTTGGCATAGATGCGCGTGGGGGTCAGCAGCTCCTCGCCCAGCGTTTTGCCGAGCTCCTCCACGTAGGCGTCGAGAGCCATGGGGGCTTTGTCGAAGAACACCTTGCGCACCAGGGAATAACCGTTGCTGTGCAGACCCGAGGAGTTGATGCCGATGATCACGTCATTGCGGGAAATGCGCGCGCCGTCGATATGATTGTCCGCATCGACCACGCCGACCCCGAAGCCGGCCAGATCGTACTCGTTATCTCCGTAAAAGCCGGGCATCTCGGCCGTCTCGCCGCCTATCAGGGCGCAACCGGCCTCCTTGCAGCCGCTTGCAATGCTGGCGATGATGCTCTTGGCCTTCTGGGGATCGAGTTTGCCGGTGGCCAGATAATCCAGGAAAAAGAGCGGATGGGCGCCTTCGACGATCAGGTCGTTGACCACCATGGCGACCAAGTCGATTCCGACGCCGTCATGCTTATCGGCCATGGCGGCGATCTTTAGCTTGGTGCCGACGCCATCGGTGGAAGAGACCAGGATGGGATCCTTGAAATTGCGCGCATCAAAACGGAAGAGCCCCGCGAATCCGCCGATACCTCCCAAGACTTCGGGACCAAAGGTGGATTTGATAATGGGCTTGATGTCATCGATGAATCGGTTCTGCTTATCGATGTCAACCCCCGCCTGCTTGTACGTCAACTTCATTCCAGCACCTCCACAGAGTCAACCTTCTACTATACGACCTTGAAATAAGTCAAGGGATACGGATCGGTTTTGTGAAATAGATATACCATGGGAACATCAAACACAAGGGGGGCTCAGGCCGCTCTATGGCTTGATGAACCGGGCGAAGTGCTCCAGGAAGTCATCCTTGCCCGTGTAGTGGAGCGTGAGCAACCCCCGGGAAGCGGCCCGTTCGATATTGCCGATACGATCGTCCACGAACAGGGCCTTTTCTGCGGGTATGGCCATGACCCCCAGCACATCGTCGAAAACGGAGGGATCAAGCTTGCTCTTGCCGGTATGGTAGCTATTGAACACATAATCGAAATATTGAAAAAAACCCCACCTGGCTTCCAGTTCGTCCAGCCAATCGGTCTGGTCGCTCAGGATGGCCAGCTTGGCTTGTCCGCGCAGATCCCGGATGAGATCGAACATCCAGCTCCTTAAAGTAAAGTGTTCCAGGATAACGCCTCGCAAATCAGAATCGCTGCCC
Source organism: Syntrophaceae bacterium (assembly GCA_039680665.1). GTDB lineage: Bacteria > Desulfobacterota > Desulfomonilia > UBA1062 > UBA1062 > JAKQBR01. The sequence goes on from JBDKSM010000003.1 coordinate 15,568, forward strand.
TTGATTCCGGTTTGTTCGCGCAGTATGCGCCAATAGGCGGCCTCATCCGCATTTCCGGTCAGGTAGCCGCTTAAGAAGATCTGGGCCTCGGCGGTCTTTTCAAACGCTTCCGGGTCCAGGGCATTGGCGCGCGCTATTGCATGCAGGCCATGGCGGTACCCTTCACTGGCCAGCACACCGCCGAAATCGAACAGAATACCTTTCACATATGATCCTTGCATATTTCACCTTAGGTAATGATACGCAAAAGCGCTGTTTTGAAAAGCAGCAGAATTGGCAGCACGCATGCCAGGAATACGACCGTATTGAAGACGAACAGGCTGGAGGCGCGCTTGGCGTCGAGGTCGAAAAGGACCGAAGCCACCACCGAATAGACCGCGGCCGGCATGAAGGCCTCGATCAGGATGACCGTCTCGATGCCGGCATCGAGAGACAGTCTGGCCAGTATGATCAGGGCCAGGGCGGGCACCATCAAAAACCGCACCAGACACAAGAGAAAATTGTCCCGGTTGAAGGCCCATAGATCCCGCACCGTGAAATTCACGCCCAGCGTGAAGTAATACAGGCTGATCGAGATCATCAGGAGTATGTCGGTGGGGAAAAATACGGTGGGGCGAACGCATCCGAGCATTCTCAAAATTATGGCGGCCATCAAGGCATAGAGCGGCATGTTCTGGGGATTCAAGACAAAATCCCTGATGAACGTAGGGCCTGAACGCGCGCCGGCCTGCACCAGCCGCGCATAGGGAAAGATCACCAGGAAGATGAAGGGCATGAAATAGGAGATGAAGATGAACGAGAGCGCCAGCCCCCGCTCCCCGAGCAAGAGATAGCACAGGAAACCTCCCATGGTGAACCCGTGGTTGGCCAGGGATGAGCTGATGATGAAGGTGGCGCGCGAGCGTTCTTTAAGCCTCACGATACGTGCCAGGACGGCCCCGATGGACAAGCCGGCCATGACCATCAACACGCCGGCCAACGGCAAAAACCAGAGCTCCACGCTCATCTCCAGACCCCAGATGCTCCAGAACACGAGCAGCGGTTCGACTACCGTCAAGTTCGCTCGAATGATCCCCTTGGTAATGGTCTCGGGACGGGCATAGCGCTGTTTGGTGAAATACCCCAGACAGAAGGGAGCGATAATCACCAGTTGGAAAAGGATGAAGCGCGCGGCATGGTTCATGGCGCGCGCTTCCTAGTGAGTGTCCGGAGATGTTTCTCCGGTTCCGGATAAGCCTTTGGCGTGGGCGCGTTTGGCGCGTTTGAGCTTCTGTTTGCGCAGGCGCTCATGCAGCGGATTCTTACCGCCCGCGCGCTGCTGCTCGATCTTGTCCGCCAGGAGGCGGCGCGCCAGGAAACGGTTCAAGGCCTGCGAACGTTCCTGCTGGCACTTCACCTCGATCCCGGTGGGGATATGCCGCAGGTAGACACAGGAGGAGGTCTTGTTGAGCTTCTGTCCTCCATGGCCTTGAGAGCGCACAAATTTTTCGAGGATGTCCTTTTCCGTGATGCCTAAGGCCATGAAGCGCTCTTCGAGGGCCTTGATCTTTTCCGGGCTGACGGCCAAGGATCACGCTCCTTAACCCTTTAAGCTCAGTAGAGATACAGGAAGTACATGGTGCTGATGGCAAGGTAGGCGATCACCAGCGCGATGGCGGCAAACCATTTGCCGTTGATGGCGCGCCGGCCGAAGATCCAGCGCCGACACCCGGGGCAACGGATGAACCACAGGCGGCTGACGATCTCCTTACAGAACGGGCAGAGCTTGAATCGTTCGGCTTCGCCCCGCTCGCGGTATTCAATGTTGTCTTTGAGTGATGCGTGTATGTTGAGTTTCTCGCCGCAACGCGGGCATTTGATCTCCGCGGGTTTGTAATCGTCCCATGTAATCCGCGTGCCGCAAAGCTTACAAGTTATCCTGAGCATGCCGCCATCTCCCGCCTTCGAGAATCTGGATTTGGAGGTCGAGCTTATCAGAACCACGGTCCATCAGCAAGTGAATACCCTGTGACTGTGGGATGAAATACAGATTGAGCCCTTCCCCGGTAAACACGTGCATCTCGCGCGGCAACAAGGAATTATCGAGCAGCACCTCGCCCCAGACATACACGACTTGAAGACCATCCTCCACGCGCCTGCGGTACAGGTACGGCCCCTCAAGCGGAACTCCGGCCAGGAGGCCGATGCATTCCTTGAGCGGAACATCGTAGGTTTTGAGAGTCCGTCCCCACATATCCATAATTTTTATCTGTCCGTCCAGCATATGAGCGGTGAATGCCGCCAGGCCGAGCGGGCCATAGATCTGGGCCAGACCGGCGCTCGTCGAACTCAGAGAAGCTGCTCCCGTAACCGGGATCTCCAATCCCTTGGTTTCAACCCTTCCCTCAAACTGTATGCGGCAGGGGAAGACCCCTGCGGTCGGGACCTGGATCCCGGCGCACCCGGCTGCCAAAAGCACAAGCAGAAGCATGCCGACAACATATCGTCTCATGGGTGCAGCTATAACGCATTGGGCGGCCTCAAGGCAAGGGGGAGGGTTTCATTATCCTTTGATAGGTATCGAGATAGGCGGGTTTGCGTTCAATGGCCAGGGCGCGCTTGATCATATCCAGGGACTCAGGTCTGCGTCCCTGGTCAGCCAGCACATTGGCCAGGTTGTTCATGACATCCGCGTTGTTGTTCTCGCATCTTAGGGCTGCGCGGTAGTGCTTTTCCGCGCCTTTGAGGTCGCCTTGCCGATAGGCCAGGTTACCGAGATTGAAGCGCGGCATGGCCCAGTTTCTGTCCTTTTGGGCGGCCTTGGCATATTCCTTGGCGGCCAGGTCGTAGAGTCCTTGGCGTTCATACGCGTACCCGAGATCGTTGTGCTCGGCGGCCGTCAGCGGGTCGTTCAAGACCACCACTTTGGGCAGGCTGCAACCACCCAGGAGCAGGATCAGCCCTAGGGCAAGGCTTCGGACGGCCAGACGATCAAATAGGTGGATCCTTTGCGCTTCCATAGGCGTTCAAATCTCCGATAGCTGAAATGCTCCGCCGGCCTATAACCGCTATGGGCCGTGAAACCATTGTCATCATACGCGGTGACGACCAGGTAGTGGGGCCGGGATACGACCCAGAAACCTAAGTCGACCAGGACAATGACCGGACGGCCCCGTTCGATAGAGTCCTTGATCGCGTTCAGGTCGCCCTGTTTGAATTCGGTGTGGAAACCCCGCGCGCGCGCGAAGTTCTCGAGATCGGCAAAGATGGCACCTTTGAGCTCCGGCGTATAGGTAGCCTTGGCAATGGTCATCAGGTCGATGGGCACGCCGTAATAGGCCATCACGCTGGCCAGCGCCGCCGGGCCGCAGGTGCCCTGGCCTTGGCGGATAAAGGGTACGCCGTCTATCTCGGCGGCCTGCAATGGAGCGGCCAGCAGGCCGATCAGAAGCACCAGAATTCTCACTAACGGCCTTAACTATCTGATGATGATTTCCTTGTTCAGGAGCTTGAGAATAATGATGACCAGGATGATGATGATCAGGACCCCGATCACCAGGCCGATCCCATCACCGCCGGCGAGCACATCGTTCGAGGCCTGGGCCAGGACATGGATCTGCGAAGGCGACAAGGAGGCCAGCTTGGCCTTGACCTCGTCGGTCGTCAAACCGTAGGCCAGGAGCTTTTCCTGCACGAGCTTGTTTTCCAGCGCGGTCTGGATAGTGGTTATATCCTGAGTCAGGCTCGGTGCGGAGGAGCCCTGGGAAGGGATCAGGGACGCCAATGCCGGGGAAGTGAAAAAGAACGTTATCCAAACCGTTATGATAAAGCCGAGCCTCCGATTGCGCAACGCGGATATCATGGCCGCACCTCCTTTCTTTATCCGGTCTTATATAGATGGTTGAGGCCCGGTGTCAATACGGAGTCATGCGGCTGGAGTCATGTGGCCTGTTTGGGCGCCAGGAGATGCACGAAGGTCTCAAGGTAGGATGGGTCGAACCCATAGATGAGATGCTGCTGCATGTAGCGCAGGGCATCGAAGGGTTTGAGCGCCGGCTTGTAAGGTCGATCGGTGGTCAGGGCGTCGAACATGTCGACAATGGCGCAGATGCGCGCGCAGGGATGAATCATAGTGCCTTTGATACCGTTGGGATATCCCGAACCATTGATCTGTTCATGGTGCTCAAGGGCGATATAGGCGGCCTCGTCCGTGAGATGCCCGGTCTGCATCAGGATATTGTAGCCCCATTGGGGGTGCTGCTTCATGATCTGCCATTCTTCGGCGCTGAGTTTATCCGGCTTGGTCAGGATCTCTTTGGGCACCTTGGATTTGCCGATATCGTGCAGGAAAAAGCCATAGCTCAGGCGTTCGATGTCGTTGTCGGGGTCTTTATCGCCGTAGAATTTATAGGCCAGGGCCGTGGCGAATATGCCGACATTCAGACTGTGGTGATAGGTATAGCAGTCGTGGGCCGTTATGGTGAACAGATCCGAAAGCACCACCCTGTTGCTGATGATGTGGCCCAGCATGCCCTTGATGGTTTTCTTCATATCGCCGATGGTCTCGGCCCTCGGATCCTCCAACGCCTGCTCCATGGCATAACTTGAAGTGGAGTAGAAGATCTCGGCCTTGAGCGTGGAGGTCACACTCTGGTCGCCGAGGATCTTATCCAGATGGCGGGCCGTATACTGCTCCATGGCCTTGCGTTCGCGGGTATGCACGTAAATCTTATCGAGACCCCGCTCTCGCATGAAATCGATGTGCTGCACGGTGAACAGAGCCTCTTTCGGCACCAGCATGATGAGATTCTCGCCTTGCCGTATGTAGAGGGTGCAGGGCGTTTCCTGATCCGCTTGCAGAAACTCCATGGGATAGTCTTTATAGAAAAGCATCCTTCACCTTATCGGATGCCCTGAGCCGAGAGATTACCGGACTCGTGGGCGCGAAACCACCATCAGGGCTATGACCTACGGACCGACATTTTCGATCATGGATTGACCGTCATATGTCATTTTCGTCCTGACGGCCGGTTCAAGCGTGTATCCACGCCGGATCCAAGCACGGTTATTCAAGACCGATCGACCGAAGTATCCACTCCCCCACCACGGGCGCATAATGTGAGGCATCGATCCAGTTCGGCGTTGAACCCTCCGCGATGCGATCATGGTAAAAAGGGTTGTTCAGACTGAAATCATGGAATTCAATGCCTTTGTCCTTCGCGATGGCGCTGACGCGCTCCCGCCAGGCCATGAACGCATCGTATTCTCTGTCGGCCTTCATGCCGTCAACCTGTCTCCGGTTGAGGGGTGAAAGGAAGATGACCAGCCGCACTCCATGGCGGGAGGGATAATCCAGCAGGCTGGAAAATACTTCGTATTCGGCCGGTGTCACGGCGGTGCGCTTGATATTGAACCTTTCCAGGGCGCGCTCCACGATCTCTTGCGAACGCGCTTTGGTGATCTTGAACCCGCTGTACGTCCAGTAGCCGTCATCCCTGCCTTTGCCCCTGCGTGCGCCGAGGGCATCCCTGAAAGCCATCTCAGTGAAGAGCGATACGGGGACGGCCTTGATCATGAAGCCCCTGCCCTGCAAATCATTATCAAATCCCGGTTGACTCGGTCTATTTGAGTCAAACATGAAGTAATCCAGACCCAAGACGATTTCAGTTGCCGGCGTCCAGTTGAGCGCATGCCTGATAAAGGCATCCGCCTCGCGAATACGCAGGCTTGATATGCCGGCATTGTACCATACCGATGCGCCGTGGTCCTCGGTATTGATGCCCCGATAAACCCGCGAGCTCCCGATGATGATAATCTTCGGCCTTCGGAAGACCAGCTGGATTGCCTTGGCGAAGCGTTGCTTCGTATCCAACACGCGGTTGTGCCCCCGCCATTGCCGGTACCAGGGGGGCTCCTGGCGCCATATCCAGTAGGGATCATTGATCGCTACATACACTCCCGAGAAGCCCAGAATCGTGACGATCAAGAGCAGCAAGGCACCGGCATATGTGGCAGGGGACATGCGTTTCATGGTTAAAAACCGGAATAGATGAACTCTCTGACTTCCGAGAGGTTATAGATGGCGGTCAAGGCGCATACAGCCGCGAACGCCATCCAGACCAGGGTTGGCCGCCAACGGATACGCCGGAGAAGGTTGGGCGGAGTCCATCCGGTTTCAGACAGGTCATAGCCCTTCGGATCGACGAACTCGATGGTGTTGGGCAGGAAGAATACGATGGCGCTTAAGCCCAGCAGCAACTCTGCCAGGGCAAGGGGTGTAAAATCGGCATGCACCGTAAAACCCTTGAGGCCGGTCATGGCATGCAGCAGGTTGAAGGCCCCGTTTAAGCTATCGGCTCTGAAGAGCACCCAGGCCGCCGCCACGGCGGCAAAGGTGAGGCCCTGCGCCAAGATACGGCTCCACCAGCGATCGATCGTGAGCCCGACGGCCTGCTTGACGGCGCGCCAGGCATGATTGACGACGAGAAAGATGCCATGCAGGGCGCCCCAGAGCACGAAGGTCCAGTTGGCCCCATGCCACAGCCCGCAGAGCAGCATGGTGATCATGATGTTGACATAGCGTCTGGCCTTGCCCTTGCGGTTGCCGCCCAGAGAAAAATACAGGTAATCCCGCAGGAAGCGTGAAAGGCTTATGTGCCAGCGTTTCCAGAAGTCGATCACGTTTTCCGCCTTATAGGGTGAGTTGAAATTGAGCGGCAAATAGATTCCAAAGAGCCTGGCGACGCCCAGGGCCATGTCCGTGTAGCCCGAGAAATCGAAATAGAGCTGGAAGGTGTACGTCAGAGAAGCGGCCCAGGCGTCGAAGAAACTTAAACCCGCGCCCTGCTCGGCGGCCTGGAAGATCGGGGCCACATAGGGCGCCGCGCTGTCGGCTAAGACCACCTTCTTGAACAGACCGAGACAGATAAGGGTCAGCCCGACAGAGACATGCTCGGCGCGGATGCGCGGGAAACCCCGGCTGATGAACTGCGGCATCGTCTCCTGGTGACGGACGATCGGCCCGGCGATCAGCTGCGGGAAGAAGCTCACGAAGAGCACATAGTGGAGCAAACTCTGCTCACGCGTTTCTCCCCGGTAGGAGTCGACCAGGAACGCGATCTGCTGAAAGGTGAAGAACGAGATCGCCAGAGGCTGTGCGAGGTTGCCGGGCAGATACGTGCCCCCGGAGACGGCGGCGAGGTTTGCAAGGAAAAAGTCGGCATATTTGTAGTATCCGAGCAGGCCGAGATTGAAGGTAATGCCGCCGGCAAGCAGAATTTTACGCGCGAGCAAGCCGGAGGCGCGTATTGTGCCGAGCAGATACCACAGCGCGTAATTCACGGCCATCGAGGCAAGGATCAACCGGAGGAAGACAGGGTTCGCCCATGCGTAGAAAAAGAGCGATGCACACGCCAGAAAGGCTACGGCAAGCCGGTGATGGCCTCTCAGGCCGAAGACATAAAGACCCGCAATGGTTAAGGGCAGGAAGAAAAAAAGGAATTCAAAGGAGTTGAAAAGCATGCCGGTTCGTTTTCGTCCCCGCCCTTAACCGCCGGGAGGTTTTCATAATATCCTTTAGGCCTACGTTTTCCATACGGTCTTCAATCGATAATTTTCATAGCATGCGTCCCATGGACGAGCAATCGATTTTCCTCTCGATCGATATCCTGAAGCACCTGATCGAAAGCGTGCGGACGGGGAGTGAAACTTGAGTAAAGATCCATTCCCGGAGTTCCGATGAATAGGGGTGGGGCATTGGTGTATCCGGCCCACATGCAAAGGAGGACGCTTATGGAAGTTCTGACCAAACAGAAGGGGGCCGAAGTAACCCTGAAGGTGAGTGGAGCGGTGGACACCGATGCCGCCGAACGTCTGCGCGCGGAGCTTGCCAAGGTCGTCAAGCTGGGCCCGACGAATGTGATCATGGACCTCTCCGGGGTGCCTTCCATCGGATCTTCGGGAATCGGCAAGATCCTGGCCTTCTATAAGGAGCTCAACAAGAACAAGGCCGCCTTCGAAATCAAGGGCATTCATGAAAATCTTTACAATATATTCAAATCCATCAAGCTCGAGAAGCTCTTCCCCATCTCCATGAAATAAGCGGGGGTATCGTTATGGAAATACTCAAAGACAAGGGCGCTGTCGTGCTCAAAGGCAAATTGGTCGTCTCCGAGATCGATACCATTCATACCCAGATCGAGACCCTGCTGGATGAACTCCCGCCCGATCTGGTGCTCAACCTCTTAGAGGTGGATGAGATCGATACATCCGGCATGCAGCTCTTATTCGCGCTCAAAAAGAGCATTGAAGAAAAGGAACGGGGGTCCCTGCAAATCAAATCCGCCAGCGTGAGCGTCAAGGAAGCCTTGTCGCTGTCCGGCTTCGATGCGATTTTGAAGGAGGATCTCGGATGAGCGATAAATACATTCTCATCGTGGATGACTCGGCCACCCTGCGGGCCAGCGTGAACTACACCCTCAAAGAGGCCGGCTTCGTCACCTTGAACGCCGTCAACGGCAAGGACGGCCTCGACAAGCTTCAGCAGGCCATGTCCGACGGCAAGCAGATCGCCATGATCATCAGCGACATCAATATGCCGATCATGGACGGCATCACCTTCATCAAAGAGGTCAAGAAAACTCCCTTCAAGTTTACCCCCATCCTCGTCCTCACCACCGAATCCCAGGAAGAGAAAAAAATGGAGGGCAAGAAGGCCGGGGCCTCCGGCTGGCTGGTCAAACCATTTAAGCCGGAACAGCTGATCTATGTGACCAAAAAGTTTGTGAGGTAATCTATGGCCGACGAATTGACCCAAATCTTTCTCGATGAATCCGAAGAGGAAATCCGGGAACTCGAAACCGGTCTGATCAAGCTCGAAGAGCAGGGCGAAGACGCCGAAACCATCAACCGCATCTTCAGGGCCGCGCACACCATCAAAGGCTCGGCCGGTCTGATCGGATTCGAGAAGGTCAGCAACTTCACCCATACCATCGAGAATATCCTCGACCGCATACGCAATAACCAGCTCAAGGTCACCAAGAAGCTCATCTCCCATCTCCTGGAATCCGTGGATGTCTTGAAGCGCATGATCTCGGCCTCGGCCGATGGCGAGGAGATCGACAGCATGGTGGTGGAGGACATCACCAACCGTCTGAAACGCTTTTCAGGCCTGGAGGCGCCCGTAGAGGCAGCCCCCGTCAAGGAGAAAAAGAAACTCGAAGAGCGCATCTACTCCATCTTCATGGGCTTCAGACCCGACCTCTTCCTGACCGGCCAGGACCCGCTCATGCTCATCCGCGAGCTGGCCGACATCGGCGAGCTGCTCGAAGTCATGCCCTACACGACCACACTGCCCGATTTCTACACGATCATCCCGACCACCTGCTACATCAGCTGGGACATCCGTCTCAAGACCAAACAGCCCTTATCCGAGATCCAGAATATCTTCATTTTTGTGTCCGACGAAAACGACATCCGCATTGCGGACATCACCGATCAGTACAAGGGCGGGGTCGATATGAGCCTGGCCGAGAAACCCATCGGCGAGATCCTGGTGGAGCGCGGCCATGTCCGGAACGAGGACGTGCTCGAAACCCTCAAGGCGCACAAAACCACCGGCGAGGCCCTGGTCGAGAAAGGCAAGGTCCCCAAGTCCGTCATCGACAAGGTCGTCAAGGAGCAGTCCGAGAGTCGCAAGGCGGTCAAGACCTCCACCATCCGCGTGGATACCGACAAGCTCGACAAGCTCGTCAATCTGGTAGGCGAAATGGTCATCAGCGTGGCGCGTTTGAGCCAGCTGGCCAGCGAGGTGCGCGACGAAAAGGTTTCGCGCACCCTCTCCAACGCCAATGCCGCCCTGGAACGCATCTCGCGCGACCTCCAGGAGCAGGTCATGCGGGTGCGCATGGTGCCGGTCGAAGGCACCTTCAACCGTTTCAGGCGCGTGGTGCGCGACCTGGCCTTCGAGCAGGGTAAGAAGATCGATCTTAAGATGAGCGGCACCGAAACCGAGCTCGACAAAAACGTGATCGAGCAGATCGGCGACCCTTTGAAGCACATGATCCGCAACTCCATCGACCACGGCATCGAGACGCCGCAGGAAAGGCTGGCGACCGGTAAATCCGAGGTCGGCATCATCTGGCTCAAGGCCTTCCAGCGCGAAGGCAACATCTTCATCCAGATCAACGACGACGGCCGCGGCATCAACAAGGACAAGCTCCTGAACAAGGCCCGCGAAAAGGGCCTGGCGCTGGCCGAGAAAAACTATACCGACGAGGAGATCTTCCAGTTCATGTTCGCACCGGGATTGTCCACGGCCGATAAGGTGACCGAGCTCTCCGGCCGGGGCGTGGGCATGGATGTGGTCAAGCGCAACATCGAGGGCTTGCGCGGCACCGTGGATGTACGCTCCGAGCTCGGCAAAGGCTCGACCTTTACGGTCAAGCTGCCCTTGACCCTGGCGATCATCGACGGCATGATGGTCAAGGTGGGCAGCGAGGTCCTGACCGTGCCGCTGTCGGTCATCGACAAGTCCGTACGGCCCAAGCCCGAAGAGGTCAAGACCGTGGAGGGCAAGGGCGAGCTGATCGACATCCGGGGCGACTACATCCCCTTAGTCAGGCTCTATGAGCTCTTCGAGATCCCGACCGAGAAACTCGATCCGACCCAGGCCCTGGTCTTGATCGTGCAGAGCTCCAAATCGCGCTATGGGATCCTGGTTGACGACGTCCTGGGCCAGACCCAGGCAGTCATCAAGAGCATCGACAAAAACTTCCGCAAGATCGACGGCACGTCCGGAGCCACCATCCTCGGTGACGGAAGGGTGTCCCTGATCCTCGACATCTACGGCATCGAGCGCATGGCGTTTGAAGGCTCCACGGAACTATGAGCGTAAAAGGGGGGGCGGAGCGATGAATTCCAAGCAAAAAGGCATCCTATTATTCATAATAGCCGGCATACTGCCGCTGATCCTGGCGCTGTCGTTGGGACATAACAGCATAGCATTATATATCTCTCTGGGTATTTACATGGTTATTATTTGGGTCCTGGGGGTTTTGTTCATCACACGTTTTGCGCAACGGGTCGGCGCATTGACCACTACGCTGCAGCAGATGTCCGAAGGCGAGGCCGATCTCACCAAGCGGCTGACGGTTTTCTCGATGAGCGATGAACTCGGCAAAATGGCGCATTGGTTCAATGCCTTCCTTGAGCGCCTGGAGCAGTCTTTCATCCAGGTGAAGAGCACCTCCAATGCGGTGAATAATTCCATCCTCGAAGTTGCCTCCGGAGGGGACGGCCTGGCACAGTCGTCCCAGGAACAGGCCTCGGCCATTGAAGAAGTGGCCGCGACGATCGAAGAGATGTCGTCGGCCATCAAACAGAATGCGGCCAATGCCCAGTCCGGCCGCGACAAGGTCAAGGCGACCGTCAGCGTCGCCAATACCACGGCCGCGGTCTCCGAGGACCTTATCCGGCGCATGGACGAGATGTCGTCCGCCTCCAAGAAGATCGGCGATATCATCGTGACCGTCAATGAAGTGGCCTTCCAGACCAACCTCTTGGCCTTAAACGCCGCAGTCGAGGCCGCCCGGGCCGGCGAGCACGGCAAGGGCTTCGCCGTGGTAGCCGAAGAGGTGCGCGCCCTGGCCCAGCGTTCGGCGGACGCCGCGCGCCAGATCAAGGCCTTGATCGAGGACACGGTGGGCAAGATCATGGCCGGCGATGAGATGGTCAAGAAGTCCGGAGAAAGCATCGCCGAGATCATCAGCCACATCGAGGAGCTTTCCCAGACCATGGACGAGATCGCGGCCTCATCGGCCGAGCAGGCCGCCGGCGTGGATGAGGTCAACCGCGCCATCGCGCAGATCGACGCCACCACCCAGCAGAACGCCACCACGGTCGAGGAGCTTTCCAGCGCCGCCGAGGCGATGAAGACCGAGGCGCAGAGTCTGGAGCAGAACTTGGGAGGCTTCAAGGTCTCACAGGCGACCGCCCAAACCGCGCGGCAGAAAAAGACCACCCCCAGGGCACCCAAACCGGCCGCGGCGCCGAGGCGCACGGCCGAAATACCAACTCCGGCAGGTGGCGGTTTCGACAATACCGATTTCGAGGAGTTTTAACCATGCACCGCAAACAAGCACGTTAGAGCGAGGGCGCGAGCTATGAAAAATGGATGGAAATTACGTGAGAAACTGGTTGTAACTTTTTTGGGACTGAGCATCATCCCCCTGGTGATCGCCATCGCCTTTCTCGGGCATCAGGCCAAGAACTTTCTCGAGGAGCAGTCACAGGATTACCTGATCGCCAAGGTGGATGGTTTTGCCATGATGGTTCAGACCCGTTATGATTCCATCTCAGGCTCAATCGACATCATCAAGGAGCAGCTCTCCAAGCAGCTCAAGGACGACATCGTCAAACAGGCCGCTAAGGAGAAATACTACCAGACCGGGTATATGGTCATCTTCCAGGCCAATGGCCTGTGCCTGTATCACCCCAAGGCGGAATTCATCGGCACCATGAAGGCCTATGAAACCTTCCCCTTTGTCAAGGAGGTGATCGCGCGGGCCAAGGCGGGTAAACGGACCTACTCGTATACCTATAACGGCGATAGAAAGCTCGGCGCCCTGGCATATAACCAGGGACTCGATATCGTCTTGTGGGCCAGCGCCCCAGCTAAGGAAGTCCTGGCCAAGGTGAACACCTTGAGCTTGATTATGTATGCCTTTCTGGCGATCGTGACCCTCATCGTCATCGTGGTCGGTTACTTCACGGCCAAAAAGATCGCGCATAATGTCAAGGCCATTTCGGACAGCATGAAGGACCTGGCCGAAGGCGAAGGCGACCTGCGCGTAAGGCTGCCGGTGTTGACCTCGGACGAGGTCGGTGATCTGGCGCACTGGTTCAACCGCTTCATGGAGAATCTCGAGGGCGTCATAGCCAAGGTCAAGCAGGCCGCGTCCCAGGTCAACATGGCTTCCCAGGAAGTGGCCGCGGGTTCGCAGGGTTTCTCCCAGAACTCCCAGGAACAGGCCTCGGCCATCGAAGAGGTGGCGGCCACCATCGAGGAAATGACTTCCACCATCAAACATACGGCCGCCAATGCCGATGAGGGACGCGGCAAGGCCAAGTTCATGGTCGAAATGGCCAACAAGACCAATACGGTTTCCCAGGAGCTGATCACGGCCATGAGCGAGATGTCGTCGGCTTCCAAGAAGATCGGCGATATCACCGTGACGGTCAATGAGGTGGCCTTTCAGACCAACCTGCTGGCCTTGAACGCCGCGGTCGAGGCCGCGCGAGCCGGCGAACACGGCAAAGGCTTCGCCGTGGTGGCCGAAGAGGTGCGCGCGCTGGCCCAGCGTTCGGCCGAGGCGGCCCGGCAGATCAAGGTCCTGATCGAGGACACGGTGGATAAGATCTCCGCCGGCGATGAGATGGTCAAACGTTCCGGTGAAGCCATCGCCGAGATCATCGTGCATATCGAGACCCTCTCCGAGACCATGGAGGAGATCGCCACCTCATCCAATGAACAGGCCCGCGGTGTGGATGAATTGAACCGGGCCGTGACCCAGATCGACGCTACGACGCAGCAGAACGCCGGCACGGTTGAAGAGCTTTCCAGCACGGCCGATGCCATGAGTTCCGAGGCGCGCGAGCTGACGCAGACGGTCGAACGCTTCAAGGTAACGGGAGAAGCGGCCAAACCCAAGACCGCGCCCGTGACCCGGCCTGCGTCAAAACCGACGCGCTCGGCCACCCCTGCCCGAACGCCCGTCAAACCGGCGCCGGAACGAAAACCCGCGGCGCTGAAACCGGCGGAAAAAGAAATCATCTCGGACAACGAAGGTTTCGAGGAATTTTAAGGGAGGACCTCAACATGGCCAAAGAAGCCGCCAACGGGATATCATCGCAATATGTCACCTTCATGCTGGGGGGCGAGACATACGGCATACCGATCTTGAAGCTCAACGAGATCATCGCCTATCAGGCCCTGACCATCATCCCCAATGTGCCATCCTTCGTCAAAGGGGTGCTCAATCTGCGCGGCACGGTGGTGCCGGTGATCGACTTAAGGGAACGTTTCCACATGGAGGTCAAGGTCTATGACCAGACCACGGTCATCATGATCCTGGATGTATCCGGCCGCATTCTGGGGCTGGTGGTCGACAGCGTGAGCGACGTGGTGACCATCAATGCCGAAGATATCCGCCCACGTCCGCATTTCTCCACCAAGATCAGCGTCAAGTTCATCCAGGGCATGGGGGTCAAGGACAACCGCTTCGTAATCCTCCTGGATGTCGACAAGCTCCTCTCGGAAGAGGAGATGGACGCCGTGGATGGTGTATAAGCTTGATAACACAGACGTTCGATCTCACAGATCGCGAGTTCGAGATGTTCAAGGAGTTGATCCACCGTGTATCGGGGATCTACCTTTCCGAACAGAAGAAGAAACTCGTCGTGGCCCGCTTGTCACGCCGCCTGCGGGCGCTGAACCTGGAAACCTTCACGCAGTACTACCACTACCTTACGGAAAATCCGGCCGGCGCCTCCGAGATCGAGAACCTCATCAACCGCGTCACGACCAATAAGACCGATTTTTTCCGTGAGATGCACCATTTCGAGTTCCTCAGGGATGAAGTCCTGCCGGCCATAATCGCAAAAGGGGAAGCCACCGGCAACCGCCGCGTGCGCATCTGGTCGGCCGGGTGCTCGACGGGCGAGGAGCCGTACTCCATCGCCATTGTCTGCTCCGAGGGCTTCAAAAACCACCGTGGCTGGGACCTCAAGATCCTGGCGACCGACCTGGACACCGAAGTGCTCCAGCGCGCCGGCCGCGGCCACTACCCCACACAGGCGCTCATCCCGGTGCCGGGCGAATACCTTACCAAATATTTCGTGCGCACCACCGAGGGGTACATCGTGAGCGACGCCCTGAAGTACATGGTGGCGTTTCGCAAGCTCAATTTCATGAACGCCGTCTTTCCCATGAAGAACCCCTTCGACATCATCTTCTGCCGCAATGTGATCATCTATTTCGACCAGCCCACCAAGACCGAGCTCATGAACAAGTTTCACGCGCACCTCAAACCCCAGGGTCTCATCTTCATCGGCCATTCTGAATCGCTGATGAGCATGAAGGAAAAGTTCAAATACGTCAAACATACGGTCTATCAGAAGGTGTGATATGTTCAGGCGCTACAGTGAAAAATTCGGCAAGGAAATGGTCATCATCTATCCCGGTGAGTACCATGTTTCCAAAACCGAAATCATCGCTACCGTGCTGGGTTCCTGCATATCGGTGTGCATCAAGGACAAAAAGACCGGCCTGGCGGGCATGAACCACTTCATGCTGCCCGGCGACGTCAGGTCGGAAGACATCTTCACCTCGCCTTCCGCCAAGTACGGCATGTTCGCCATGGAGCTCCTGATCAACGACATGGTCAAGCACGGCGGCAACAAGGACACCTTCGAGGCCAAGATCTTCGGCGGCGGGCATGTGCTCAACTTCCGCAAGACCGACGGGAACGTGCCGGAATCGAACATCGGTTTCGTGAATGCCTTCCTGCAGATGGAGCAGATACCCATTATCGGCAAGGACGTCGGCGGCTATACCGGCCGCAAGATCCTCTTCTTCTGCGACACGGCCAAGGTACTTTTGAAACGTCTGCAAACCACGGTGGACTCCCAGTTTATAGAAGAAGAAAAGAAGTACAAGGCCAAGCTGTTCGCCGAACAGGAAAAACTCAAAGAACAGGGCGGGGATTTGACGCTGTTCTAAGGATGACATATGGCTAGAGTAAAAGTCTTGATCGTGGATGATTCCGCGCTGGTCAGAAAGCTCCTGCGCGATATCATGGAAAGTGACCCCGGTATCGAGGTGGTGGGCGTAGCCCCGGACCCGATCATCGCCATCCAGAAGATCAAGCAGCTTAATCCCGATGTCCTAACCCTGGATATCGAGATGCCGCGCATGGACGGCTTGACCTTCCTGGGCAAGCTCATGAAGGCCCATCCCATGCCGGTGCTCATGTTTTCGTCCCTGACCGAACAGGGGGCGGAAGCCACCATGAAGGCCCTGGCCTTAGGCGCCATTGATTTTCTCCCCAAGCCCAAGGCCAAACTCTCATCCGCCATTGATGACTTAAGCGCCGACCTGACCGCCAAGGTCAAGGCCGCGGCCCAGGCCA
>JBDKSM010000004.1:0-2509 GCA_039680665.1 Syntrophaceae bacterium
TGAGCTTGTAGATCAGGGCTTGAGTATCGGCGGCATTCCCGGCCGAGGCCTGCGAGGCGGCGGACAGCAGTTCCAGCCAGCGCGATTCCTTGGCCAGGGCTGAGAGATCAGGCGGAGAAACCTGAGCGTCCGAGGGTTTAACGATCTCGGCGGCGCCGGCCGGCATGGCCGCCGGGAATATCCACAGGAGGGTCAGTGTGCTCAGCACGGTGATCAACAGGGCAAAAATGGCGCTACGCATTGCTTACTCCCACCTAAGAAATTCTATATGCCCAGGCTATGGGTCAACGAGGCAATCAAGGACCTGGGTAGTGCGCTTAAGATTACCTGTGCCCTGGACAAACCTCTCGTAATTCTGATCGTCGTTTTATCGGCGTACATTAGGCCTAATCCCGAAAAATCAAGGGCACAACGGCTTTCCGAGTACCGTTCCGCCGGCTTTAGGTCCAGCGACGGATAGATCCGGCCAGGCAGGGGCGGTATTGGGCGGTCGACCCGGCCGATATCGATCATGCCCAGCGGCATGACTCCGGAACGGCAGCGATACGCCCCGTGTACCAGGCCATCCTTCTTACCCTTTTAGTCGGATGTTTTGAACATCTTGACGGCATCGAGCAGCTCGTCGGCCGAGCCGTGCATATTGGTCGCATTGCTGGAGAGCTCCTCAACCACGGCCGCATTGCTCTGGGTCGATGAATCAACCTGGGTTACGGCCCGGTTCAGCTCATCGATGCCCGAGGCCTGCTCGGACGCCGCCTCGGCGATCTCTTCCATGGACTGCGACAACGCCATGGTCGTCTCGTAAATGGCCTCCATGGCAGAGGCCACCTTGCTCACGAATGCGCTGCCGGCATTCACCTTGTTCACCGTGGTTTCGATCAGGTCCTTGATCTCGCGCGAGGCCTCCGCGCTTCGCTGGGCCAGGGCCCGTACCTCCTGGGCCACCACCGCGAATCCCTTGCCGTGTTCTCCGGCCCGCGCCGCCTCTACGGCCGCGTTCAAGGCCAGCAGATTGGTTTGAAAGGCCACCTGGTTCACCGTGTCCGTGATCTCGCGAATGAGCGTGGCCGCCTTGGTGATTTCGTCCATGGCCTGCGCCATCTGCCGGGACAAGGCCACGTTTTCATTCACCAGGGCAATGGCCGAGGAGGCCTTGCGGCGACCGTCGCTCGCGGTGCCGGCCGAGGCCTTGATCGTAGATGTCATCTCCTCGATCGTCGCCGCGATCTCCTCGATGCTGGCGGCCTGCTGTGTCGCGCTCTGCGCCACCTGCTCAGAGCCGCCCTGTACCTCCCGAGCGCCGACGGACACTTCATCGGCATTGGCGCGCACCTGCTGCACGACCTGATTCAGGTTCTCCACCATACCCTGCAGCGACTTTGACATCCTCCCGATCTCATCCTGTTTGTCGATTTCGATGCGGGCCGTCAGGTCCCCCGCTGCCACGGCCGAGGCGAAAGCCGCACCTTTTTGCATGTCCCGGGCGATCGCGCGCGCCACCAATATTCCGATCATCAAGCCGGTCAAGAGAATGAAGAAATTAATGGAGAACACCACGGCCTTTACCATATTTAAAAGCTTGAAAAGCACCCGGGGGTGTTCGGTGCGGACGTAGTCGCCCAGCTTGAGAAGCTCATCACTCTTCGCGATATAGGCCCGGTAAAGCTCCGGCTGGGCGGTTTCATCGCCGCCTGCGGCAATGAAACGCTTGGCCAGGTCGGATGAGAGGTCCATGAGCTCGTCGGCTTTTCTTAAATCTTTGCGGCTCGATTCCATCTTGAGCTTTTTCATGAGAGAAGCCGAGTTCCGTTGATAGTCGCTCTGCGCTGCGTCAATCAGTTTGAGGGCATCGGCATTTTTATGGAGCTGATACTGCTGCACGGCGATCTTGACTTCCTTCACGTCGAGCATGAGCGTATCGTTCTCGCCGATGGCTACGGCCGCCAGTTGCGACATGGATACCAGCGCGAAGATCAGACCCGAAAACAGTAGAGCCAATACCAGCGTTACCCCGAATACGCCGCCGATTTTTATCCGTATGCTCAGATTTTTAAACCAGCGCATAGCGATCTCCTGAGATGATGGTAGGCATTCATGGAAAGCATGCCTTCTCTATCGGGAAAATAACGGCGGCTCATGAGCCCGCCAATGGCTCTGCCGTAACCTTACATCATCCTTGATGATCCAGGTAAGATCAGCTGGTCTAGAACTTTTCCACCGGTTTTAAGTCCAGTGCCGGATAGATCTGGCCGGGCGCAGGCGGCATGGAGTTGTAGACCCACTCGATGTCGACACTGCCCAAGCCCAGCAGACCTTTGCGGGCATGGTAGGTGCCACGCACCAGGCAATCCTCCATCTGCATGGACAGGCCGAAGACCGCTGCGGGGATGCCGTCGGGAATGGCGCTCAATTCGCTGCGATAGGCCGGGGTCGCAAAGACCAGGCGCCGGGAGTCGGCCGCCTGACACTGCAGGAGGGGGATAATCACCGGGAAGCCGTCCTGGCCGAC
>JBDKSM010000005.1:0-29224 GCA_039680665.1 Syntrophaceae bacterium
AAAGAAAAGGCCCCCTGTATTATATTCATCGATGAGGTCGATGCCCTGGGCAAGGCGCGCGGTATCGGTGGGATGACGGGAGGCCATGACGAGCGTGAGCAGACACTCGACCAGCTCCTGTCGGAGGTGGACGGCTTCGACCCCAAGGTAGGTGTGATCCTTATGGCAGCCACCAATCGACCTGAAATACTTGATCCTGCTTTACTCAGGCCGGGTAGGTTCGACCGGCACATCCTCGTGGACCGGCCGGATAAGGTCGGCAGGGCGGGGATCCTCAAGGTTCATCTCCGGAACATCAAGACCGAACCGGATATTGACATCGTGAACCTCGCCAACATGACGCCTGGCATGGTGGGCGCAGACCTCGCCAACCTGGTGAACGAAGCGGCCCTGCTGGCGGTCCGGCGTAATAAGAAGCTTGTGGGTATGTCCGAGTTTCAGGAGGCGGTAGAGCGGATCATTGGCGGGCTTGAGAAGAAAAACAGGCTTATCAACAAAGATGAGCGGGATATCGTTGCCCACCACGAAATGGGTCACGCCATCGTGGCCATGAGCCTTCCGGGCACCGACCCGGTGCAAAAAATATCGATCATCCCCCGCGGCATTGCCGCACTGGGCTACACCATGCAAGTGCCCACGGATGACCGGTTTCTCATGCGCAAGACCGAACTCCTGAACAAGATCGCATCACTGCTCGGCGGCAGGGCGGCCGAAGCAATCATCTTTGAAGATATATCCACCGGCGCGCACAATGATCTCTCGCGGGCCACGGATATTGCCAAAAGCATGATCAAAGAATACGGAATGAGCGCTCACCTTGGCCAGGTCTATCTTGCGCACGACCGACGCTCCCAGTTCCTCGATATGGGCCTACAGGAGCATGGCGACTACAGCGAGTTCACCTCCCAGGCCATAGATGGGGAAATTCAGCAGATCATATCAAGCCAGTATCAGGTGGCCCTTGATATTCTCAACAAGAAGAAGGACGTGCTCATCAAAGGCGCCCGGCTATTACTGGAAAAAGAAAAAATCGACCAGGATGATATCAAGGCCCTTATGCAGACCGCTTGAGAACCCACTCCTGACCGCTATCTTAACCAGCATCAGCGCATTTACACCGAGGAAAATTAAGCGGGATGCAAAATACACCCGCGCACGTTGCGCGAATGGTTTAAAAAAGGTCAACAGTTTGATATTATCAATGAAAGATGGTGGGCCGCACAGGATTTGAACCTGTGACATCTACCGTGTGAAGGTAGCGCTCTCCCGCTGAGCTAGCGGCCCGTAAGCGATGGAGAATCGTATACCTTCCGCCTAAAATGCTGTCAAGAAGAAAGGAGGGTAAATCAGGAATCAGAAGTCGGAAATCAGGAGTCCGAATAAGGGCTGTTCTCCCAAGTACGTGTTGCCTGTGTCCTGAACCGATTCTATTACCCATGTCCTGAACCTGCTCCGGCCCAGCGACATTCAAGGATGCATCACAAAATCCGTGGAATCCGGCATCCGCCGGAATGACGATGTCGGCCTTTTTATGACTTCTGCAATTAACCGGCTTACGCCCTTTTCATTCTGATTACTGACTTCTGACTCCTGGCTTCTGATTCCAGAGATCTTCCTACGGCTTGTCCGGTACGGAAAAATAGAAAACCGAGCCGATGCCCTGCTTGGATTCCAGCCAGATATCGCCGCCCAGCGCCGTCACGGCCTTCTTGACGATCGATAGTCCCAGACCGGTGCCAGATGCGATGTTCTCATATGCTCTGAAGAACATGTCGAAAACCGAACCCATGTACTCCTGAGGAATGCCCATGCCGTTATCCTTGACCGAGAACACGTGCAGCTGGCCCTTGGGCCGGTAACCGATGCGGATCTGCAGATCGCGGTCAGGATGCGAATACTTGATGGCATTGGTTAAGAGGTTGGAAAAGATCTGCATCATCCTGGTCTTATCTGAATGAACCACCGGCAACACGCTCTCGGTGATGATCTTGCCGTGTTTTTCATCCAGTTGGGGGGCGAGCTCACGCGTCAGATGATCGATCATTTCCTGTACCGCGAAGTGCTCGTTCTCCACCTTGAAGTTCTCGGCCGCTGACAGGGTCAGGAGGTTGGTGACAAAGGCCTCCATGTGGCTGCCGCTGTCCTGAATGGCGTCGAGGTATTCATGCTCGCGGTTCGAAAGCTTGTTGCTCGCGGTCTTCAAGAGACGATTGCAGAAACCGTTGATGGCGATAATCGGGTTCTTCAGATCGTGCGATACGGTGTAGATGAGTCCCTTGAGCTCTTCGTTGCGCTGCTCGATGGTGATGAGCGCGTTCTTGAGGTCTTCCGAGGTCTTGGAAATCTCGTTGAAAAGCAGGATATTCTCTATCACCGCCCCCATGTGCAGCCCGATGCTCATGAGCAGGCGCTCGTCGTCGGCGGTGATGTCGCGCTGTCCGTAGGACCCGAGGTTCATGACGCCGATCAGGCGCGTGCGGCTCTTAAGCGGTATGGAGGCGAAGGATTTGATCCCCTGGCGCCTGAAGGCGATTGATTTGATGCGAATGTCTTCCGAGGCGTTCTCGATGATGATCGGATCGCCGGTGGCCGCCACCCGGCCGGCGATGCCCTCGCCGACGCGCAGCTCCTTGATGGTGTCGACGACATAGTCCGGTATGCCGTAGGCATATGCGCACCGCAGGAGATTGGTCTGTTCGTCGAGCAGAAAGATCCAGCCCGTCTCGATGTTCATGATCTGCAGGATCTTACCCAAAGTGCTCTGCAGCACCTCCTCGAGGTTGATGGATGATCTCAGGGTCTCGGAGATCATATTGATGACCGTAAGATCAAGGTTCTGCCGCACCAGTTTCTTTTCGAGCGCCACCTTTTCGGTGACGTCCCTGAGCACGGCCAGGGACATGCCGGGATTTTCTTCAATGGAATGGAACCGGCCGTCCAGGATACGCAGTCCCTGCGGCGAATTGGCCGTCACCACGGCGGAAAACTCCTTGATGTTGTTGTGCTTGAGGATCTGCAGGGGACCGGCCATGGGGGCTTCAAAAAACTCGAAGACCTGATGTCCGAGGATATCATCCAGGTTAAGTTCGAGCATATCGGTGAAGGCCTTGTTACAGAACGTTATGCTGCCATAGCGCATGACAATGATGATATCCGGCGCTTCGAGAATCAGGTTGCGGTAGCGTGTGTCGCGCGCCAGGTCCCAGATCGGTTCGCAGACCAGAATATACCAGATACCCAGCCGGTAACCGAAGACATTGTACAGGCCGGCCTCCCTGACCCTGGGGGTGGAGTAGGTTTCAATGGTCAGGGAGAAAGTCTGATCATATTCAATGAGATCGCGGATGTGCTTGGACAGTCCTTCGTCGAGCAACAGCCGTGGAATGCCTTCATAGACCGACCCACCCACCACGGAATGCCCGTTCTCGTAGATGGCGGAACAGAAGCGGGGGTTGGCGAAACGGATGGTTCCCTGCGCATTGAAGACACAAACGCCGAACGGTGCGCTCTCGAAGATGTTCTCAATCTGCGCAAGGGTTTCCGGCATGGGAATCATTCCACGGTCAGGGTACCACCCGGGTTCAGGATCTCAACCTTCATCGGACAGCCGTCACGTACGGTCAGCGCATCTTGCCGGCTGCCCACGATATCACCGTAGTGGATGGGAATGACGTATCGTGGTCCGATATCAAAGGCCGCCTGGCAGGCCTCGGTCGCGTCCATGGTATACGTTCCGCCGACGGGCAGGAGTACGACATCCGGCGCGAGCCCCTGCATTTCGGGGATGTGGTCGGTATCACCCGTATGATAGATGCTTTTGCCTGCCATGGTGACGATATACCCCACCCAATTATTGCCCCGGGGATGAAACTGCGTGGAGATATTGTAAGACGGAACGGTCGCAATCCGGACATCGCCGACGGTCAAAGTCTCGAAAGGCTCCATGCGGTCGGTCACGAGCGGATGGCCGAAGGGGGCGATGATGCGTGTGCGTTCCTGCCTGATGCGTTCGATATCCTGGACGCTGAAGTGATCGTAATGTTCATGAGTGATCAGGATAAGATCGGCCTTGGGGAAGGCAGACGAAAGCTTCCACGGATCGATGTAAACGGTCAGCGCGTTTTGCGCGAGCATGACGCTGGCATGCCCAAGCCATGTTATGCGCACGAACATACCATCCTCCTTGTCCGTTTTTATCCTGTCATTCTTTGTGTAATACGCCAGACAGGCTGGGTCTTCAATATCTTTTCGTCTTTACTGGGTGGATTCCTTATACTATTTTTAGATTGCGATGAAAATGCAAACGTTGGCCCTTATCCCGCTTTTCGCCGCCCTTACCGCCGCGGGCGCCCTGATCAGACTGCCGTTGTGGCCGGTGCCGGTCACTATGCAGACCTTCTGCGTGCTCTTGTCGGGCGTGGTGCTGGGAGCACGAGCCGGGTCCTTAAGCCAGCTCGTTTATCTCGTGGTAGGGCTCATGGGTCTGCCGGTCTTTTCCGGAGGAGGCGGTCCGGCCTATGTCATGACCCCTTCGTTCGGCTACCTGCTGGGGTTTATCCTGGCGCCGGCGGTGGTCGCATCCGTAATCGGCAAAAGCGACATCTCCGTGCTTAAGGGTTTCATAGCGGCCCTGGCCGGTACGGCCGCGATCTATGCCGTGGGTTTTCCCTACCTGGCGTTCTATCTGAAGGTCGTGGCTCAAAAGCCCGACGCCTTGCGCCTGGCGGTTCAGGCCGGCGTGCTAGTCTTTCTGCCGGGGGACATCCTCAAATGCCTGCTCTTGGCCGTGGCGGCACCGCGTTTAAGACTTTAGAAGGCCCGCAGCTGGCAACCCACGATCTTGAGGCCGAGCGTATTGGCGCATTCCCCGATTTCGACCCTGAATACACCTTCGGTGTCGGCGATTTCCCACAGCTGCCGGCAGGAAATGGAGTTCTCTTGTGAGGCCGCGGCACGGACTCGGTCAATAACAGCCTGCGACACGTCCACCTTGCGGCCCAGAATCTTATAAGCCGAAACCCCCTTGCGGCCGTAGCCGAAGAGTCCGAGCTGGCAGAAGGTTATCTTGCTCTTGAGATCATCCGCGGCCTGACCCACCTCATTGGGATCGACCGATAAGAGCCGCGCGATATAGTGCGCCACGGGACAAGGCAGCTTGTGCGCCTCGGGATAGCGCTCAACCATTTCCCGTATTTTGATCATGTCCATTGGTTTCCTCCTTGGCTGTTTTTAAATCCGGCTCATTCCTGCGGCGCGCGCTTGACGATCAAGGCATCCGCAACCTTGGGGGCGCCGTTCACCACGATGATGGGGTTCAGATCGATCTCGGCTATCTGAGGGAAATGCAGCGCCAGGAAACTTAAGGCGATCAGAAGATCGGCCATGGCCTTGGCATCCACGGCCGTCATACCCCGGTAGGCACCCAGCAGAGCTCGCGCCCTAATAGCCTCCATCATTGTCTGGGCGTCATAGGGGGACAGCGGCGCTAAGCGGATGGAGAAGTCCTTGAGGGCCTCGGTGAAGATCCCGCCCAGACCGAACAGCACGCAGGGCGGAAACCCCGGATACGAATTCACTCCGGCCATGAACTCTTTTTCGCCCTTGAGCATCTGCGCTACCAGGATGGGCGCGTGGGGGGCTTTGCGGCGCAACGAACGGAAGGCCTTCATGAGTTCCTGGGCGTTTTTGATGTCCAGTTTGACCAGGCCTTGTTCGGTCTTATGCTGAATATGCGGATCGCAGACCTTGAGCACCACGGGATAACCGATATGATTGACCGCTTCCAAGGCCTCTTCCAAGGTATGCGCCAGGGCCTCATGTACGGTCGGTATTCCATAGGTTCTGAGCAATTGCTTGGCGCTGTACTCGTCGAAAACGGCCGTGGACTCTACCAGCTTGCTCGCCTTGGGCGGGATGTCCCTCGGCTCGGGCAATGCAGGAGGCATGCCGTTTGCCTGATGGTATTTATACAGGGCGGCCATGGCCTTGGCGGCCTTCTCCGGTGAATCGAAGACCGGGATGCCCCGGGCGTGAAAGGACTCTATGGCATGGTCGCCATGGTCGAAGAAGGATGAGATCATGAGCGGTTTGCCATAGGCAAAGGGCATTGCGGTCAGGGGGTCGAGATCGAGCTTGACCATCTCGATGAACTGCTCCTGCGGCAGACCGACAAGGTCCTTGATCATGGGGTATATGACCTTAAAAAATCCGGTGTCCATGATGCCGTGGATGATCAGTCCGTCGATCTCCGGGGCCTGCATCAGGACCGTGGGGATATCCCGGGTAATGGCACCCATCTCGACATGGAAGGTCAGATCGACCGGGTTGCGCGGGCTGGCATGCCCGGGGATATGCTTGGCCACCTTGGCCTGCACCTGCGGTGAGAATTCGGGCACCTCAAGGCCGTATTTGTTGCAGGTCATGGCCATGGCGGTGCCGGGTCCGCCCGAATTGGTAAGTATGGCGATGCGCTTGCCCTTAAGCGGCGGCTGGGAAGCCAACGCCCAACCGATCTTATAGACCTCTTCGATGGTATCGACGCGGATGATGCCGGCCTGCTCGAAGAGCCCGTCATAGACGTAATCCGGACCGGCCATGGCGCCGGTATGGCTCGAACCCGAACGCGCGCCGGCCTCGGTGCCACCGACATACTGGGCCACGATGGGTTTTTTCCGGCTGACGGCACGGGCCACCTCCAGAAACCGTGAAGCGCGACGGATGCCCTCGATGTAGAGCCCGATGGCCTTGGTGCTCTCGTCCGCCCCCAAGTATTCCAGGCAGTCCACGATATCGATGTTAGCCTCGTTTCCGACGCTGATGGCCTTCGAGAGTGCGATGCCGTGCCGATGGAGATACGGCAGGGTCTGCGCCACATAGGTTCCGCTCTGCGAAGCCAGGCTCAATTTGCCCTGGTGGTCGGCCACGGGCGTGACCGTCATATTGAGGGGCAACCAGGTATTGATGATCCCCAGACAATTAGGTCCGAGGAAACGGATGCCGTACTCCTCGGCGATCCGGTTCACCTCCTCTTCAAGCGCCAAGCCCTTGCCGCCCGTTTCCTTGAAACCGGCGGTGATGATCACCGCAAATCGCGTGCCGAGGCGTCCGAAATGCTCCAGCATGCCCGGCACGAGCGCGGTCGGGACCACGAGCACGGCCAGCTCAGGTGCATAGGGCAGCTTCTCGATCGATTGGTAAGCCGTCTTGCCCAGCACGATCTTCTCCTTGGGATGCACCGGCAGGATATCACCCTTGAATCCGCTGTGGATGAGATTGAGACATTGGATCGTACCCATCTTGGTGGCATTATTGCTGGCCCCCACGATGGCGATTGAGCTGGGGGCCATGATGGACTGCAAAGGATTGAACATTGAATCTCCCTTCTTGAGCCTGTGCGAAATAGCATCGCAACGATAATATCTTAGTAAGTATATTCCAAAATGTAGCGCCATGCAAGAAAGCCCTTGCGCCTGATGGGCAAGCGCGATTCATGCGTCTCGGCCACTATCCCCTTGCGACGGATTCAATGCCCGCGAAGGTATGCGCCGGGCGTATGCCTGTGGACGTAAAAAAGATATTCTGGCCAAGTGCCGGAAGGTGTTGTATAAACCGGACAACCCAAACGTTAAAGATCGGCTTGTATTGTACCGATAGGGGAAAATATCACGCAGGAGGTTGGGACATATGCGTTGCACAAAGTGCAGTTATACGAGTTTCGACTATCTGGATCGGTGCAAAAGTTGCGGGGAAGACCTTGTGCCTGCCAAAATCAAGCTCAACATCTATTCCAAGGCGCCCGAGATCGAGATCGGCATCGACGGTTTCGTGGTCAGCAAGGTAACCGGAGAAGCCAAGGAGATGCTTGCCGGCTCGGCCGACAAGGGCAAGGATGTTTCCATGGAGGATGTGCTGCGCGAAGACGGCGAAAAGCTGGAAACCTTTGATTTCGGTGAAGACAAAGATCGATAAAACCGCTTGACTTTACCCCCTAAATTCCGTAGACATTTCTCCATCGCCGAGGTAGCTCAGTTGGTAGAGCAGGGGACTGAAAATCCCCGTGTCGGGGGTTCAACTCCCTCCCTCGGCACCACATAATCAACTCATCCGAAAAGCAATCAGACTACGAGCCGTTGCATCATCACCGTCAACGCCTACAATGATACCAGCTACGGTTATTGTGGAGGCTTTGACATGCAACATACCATGGGCTCTCTTTTTTATACACTCAGGAACAGTATGCGCGCCCTCGGCCACTTCACGGTCGCGCTGATCGAGGCCCTGCTCAAGTGCCTGCCGGTTTTTATCATTCAGTTTCTGGCCATCTATCCGATGATCGCCCTCGGCCAGGGGCAAGAGTCCATGCGCGCGCTGCTCGACCCCGCGCCCGCCAACATCTCCTGGTTTATCTTTCCGCTCTTTCTCTCCTATTCCTGTCTCCTGACGATATCGTTCCTGTTCTTCCTGCTCAATAAATGGCAGTACCCGGCCGACGATGCGGCCAGATCCTTCTGCCGCATCTGGGTTCCTTCCGTTCTCACTCTGGTCATCGGTTTGTTATGGCCGGTCGCGGCTGAAATGCAATTGGGCCACGCCGTCACCATATATGAGACCATGGCCAGCGTCATCAACGGAGCCGGCATCATATTCATCATTGCGGCCGCTTGGTGGCGGACGAAAGCAGATAAAAACATCTCGACAAAGATGGCCGTTTTCTTTGCGGCAGCTGTCGCGGTACTCTTAGGATTCTATCTCTTCGGCAGCTTAGTCATGTTCTTCTGGGCCTGTCTTGTCACATCCACGGTCTTGTGCGCCCTCGTTCACCAAGATTTCAGCGACGGCAATCCCAATTTCCAGCCAAGGTGGACAATACATTCTATCGGCCTCTTTTTCGCGGTCCTGTTCGTGGTCGTCACGCTGTGGCTCGCGTCCTCGTCCAAACCTTGGGGGATGTTCATCGGCGCTCCATTCATCGTGGTCTGCGGTTTTGCCTTCATGCTCGCCCTGGTCTTCCTTCTTACGGCCCTGTTGAGCTTCGCGCCCGTGCTTGTACGCCTTGCCTGGCTGCTCCTGGTGATTCTCCTCTTTATTGCGCCCATCAATCACGAACCGCTGCGCACACTCCCCGCGGCCGCGAATCTTCAACCGCGCCCGACCCCTTCCGCGCACTTTGCCCAGTGGCTGCGCGCCCGTCCCGAGGTGCGTGAGGGCACCACACCCTACCCCGTGTTCTTCATCGCCGCCAAGGGAGGCGGTGTGCGCGCCGCCTACTGGACCTCCACGCTGCTGGCCGGCTTCGAGGAACGCTACCCAGGCTTCACCGAGCATATCTACGCCATCAGCGGCGTTTCCGGAGGCGCGGTCGGCGCCACCATCTTCACCAGCATGTATCGCGATTACCCGGCCTGCGGCGACAAAGGATGCGCCCCCCTGGTTGCCAACGGCGTCCACGGCTTCCGAGCCTGCACGGCCTACCTGTTCCAATGGGATCTCCTTGGACCGGCGCTCTCCGGCCTGCTCTTAAACGACATCCCCTTCGGCTGGCGGCATGTGCGGCGGGCGGCCGACCTTGAACAGGCCCTCGAGTACGCCTGGTTCGGCAGCATGGAGACCCACCGCTTTGAAGAACCGTTTCAGGCTTTGTGGCGGGACTCCCCCTATCGTGTGCCTTCGCTCATCCTTAACACCACCTCGGCGATCAATGGCCACCGTATCGTGGTCTCAAACCTGGCGGCTAAGGATGCGCTTACCACCGAACCCGATGTTGAGGAACTCCTGGGCAGGCCCATCCGACTCAGCACGGCGGCCATGCTCAGCGCGCGCTTCCCCTTGATCAGCCCCGAGGCCACCTTTGAATCCCCGGATCATGTCCGCTTCCGTTTGGTCGATGGCGGTTATTTCAATAATTCCGGGTTGGCCTCGATTGCCGGTCTTTTACGCACGATCCAACCGGTTGTTTCCAGGGCTGAGTTTGCAGGCAGGATCCAACCGCTGGTCCTGGTGATATCCAACAGTCCCGTGGTCCCGGAGTCCCAACCCGGCTGCCTGGCCGGTTCGCTCGCAGGCGCCCTCCTCGCTCCGGTTTCCGTGCTGCAGAGCACGGGAGAGGCGCATGAACTCGCATACCTTAAGGAAGTCACGAACCTCGTGGGCGGTGCAGGGGTGGTAACGGACTTGCGTCCGCCGCAAGGATCACCGGAAGTAGCCCTGGGCTGGCAGCTCTCGGCCGAGACCCGTTGCAAAATGGACCACATGGCGAATCAGGTCATAAATCATTCCGATGGCTCGGCCGCCATCGGCCGCGCCCTGGGGCAACAAACACCGAAGCCGGCGATCTGGACTGCATGCATGCAAAGCCCAAGGCCCTGAAACAACCCAATCAAGCGTGCTGTTTCCGCCATACATGGATTTAGCGATACCTGCCCCGGCCGGCATAGAACTCCGCCTTGTCCTGATACATGCGCCTATCGGCCTCCTTGAGAACATCATCGGGCGCAACCTCATGCGACGCGCACAGTCCGATGCTGATGCGTATGTTCATGAGTACATCGGACCCGTCCTTGTCCCGGCAAATCATGAACAGGCGCTCTTCCATGGCGCGCAAGCGGGCGACCACGTTCTCGGCCAGGTCAAGACTGGTAGAGGGCATCAAGGCCGCAAATTCATCCCCGCCGATGCGTGAAACCACATCGGTCTTACGGCAGATCTCCTTGAGCAGACGGGCCACCCGGACGATCATCTCATCCCCGCGTTCATGTCCATACCGATCGTTGACTTCCTTCAGCCCGTTGACATCCACCATGATAACGGCAAAGGGAATCGTATAGCGGGTAGCGTTGGCAATCGCCTGCATATACTCCTGATTGAAATACGAGCGGTTGTAGACTCCGGTCAATCCATCGGTACTGGCCGTCTTTTCCAGCTCGCGCATCAGGAGCTTGCCCTTGGTCACGCTCGAAAGCTGACTTAAGAAGACGGCTATGACCTCGCGCGCTGCTTGATCCAGGTCGCCCTTGACGATCAATTTCCCGTTGATCTGTCGCGTGGTGAGCTCTATGGAGAAGACGTTCCAATGGGGTTTGGTATCATGAATATGGGTGTCCTTGATGACGCCTTTGAGAAGCATATCGCTGTACAGAATGCCGTCGATATCGTCATCCAACAGCATGTCGCGATTGGACAGGATGATATCGCGTTCGGTATCAGTGATGCCCACGAAGGTAATACTCTCCAGAAAACCGGCGCGCTCGCCTTCAAGGATGATCCCAAAACCAAGTTCCGGAAAGAGCGACTGCATATGTTCCAGGGTGAAGGTGAACAGGTCATCCAACTTTCGAAACTGAGAAATCTTGGTACTGGTTTCGAGCAGTGAACGGAAGATCTTGTTCTGACGGGTGATCTCCTTTTCCTTGATCAGCGAATCGATCAGCGCGGCATTGAGATCCTCGGTGCGGCGGTCCACCTCCCGCTCCAAGCCTTCCCAAAGCCGGGCATTCTCGATATTGGGGCCGAGGACGGGGCCAAGATCATGCAGGATTCCCAGCTCGGCCTTCGAGTAGGGTATGCCGTTGATCTTGCCGCCCAGCAATATGAGCGCGTTCAGGTTGTCTTGAAGGAAGATGGGCATGATGATTTCGGTTTGCGCCAACCATGGGTCCACCGTGGTTTCCTGGCCATGGATCCATTCCTCGATGGTATCGTAGGCGATCACGGGTTGATCTTTGGAGCACAAGGCGGTCAGAGGATGATCAAGACCGATACTGATCGTGCGGTTATCCTCGGGGCGGCATCCATAGGCAAAAAAACCGTCCATGCATTGGGGGTTCCAGGTCAGGGGTCCTTCAAAGCTACTTTTATCCCGGGACCGTATCAGGATGATGCCGCGTGAGGTCATGATGGTCTGGAAAAACCATTGAGTCAAGATATCCATGATCTCCTGGGTATGATAGGCCTGCGATAACCTCTCGGTCATGGCATAGTAGTGTTGCTTGATGTCCTCGTTTACCCTGCGGATGAAAAGGTTCAGGACGGCATTCACGCCTTGCTGGGTGGGTTTGTAGAGCAGGAATGCACACACAAGGCTGGTATATAGCACCGCCTCGTGATGGGCGGCCGGGAAGAGACCAAGCGGAATGATCACGATGGCCAGCATGCAGGCGATCTGTAAGGCAATCGCCAGGAAGGTGCGGATATTCTGCAAGGCCAGGAAGAGGTTATGTTTGAAAAGCGCATAGGTCATGAAGATGAGCGGTATGAAGCTGAAGGTGCCCAGGGGATAGAACTCAATGCCATGGATCGCCAGATTGTTGATCATGCTGAGTATGATCAAGCTGCCGAAGCCATAAGCCATATATTTCAGGGTGTTCTTCTGCTCGGGATTGTCCGTTCGTCGGTAGCTTCGTATGAACAAGATGAAACCCAAAATCATACCGAAGCCCCAGGCCGCGCACATAACCTCATACAGGATGGCGCCTTTGGCGAAGTATCCCCAATAAAAGTTATAAACGCCGTCGAAGTAGTAATCCGAAAATGCAAAGGGCGCCATGCATAGGCCGATGGCATAACCCAGATAGACCAGCCACGAGTGTTGCGTGGTGCCTGTCACCAGCCAGGCCAGATTGAAGAAAAGGCCTAAAAGCATCAGATCCAGGAAAAAGTGGTCAAGGCGGGAGATCGAGAGGGCCAGAGCGGGGTCCTTCACGATGGTCAAAAGGCCGATGTCCAAGTTCAACATGCACACGCCCAGACATATCAAACCGAAGAGGATGGTCTCGAGACGGTTCTGTTCCAATCCCATGACGATGAGGGAGAGCACGGCCGCAGCAAGGGCGGAAACAACCGGCGGAATGCCATAGGGGATAAGCCGCTCAAGGATATAAGCCAATGGATAGTCCCTGAGCACGATGCCGACCATGATAACGATACTGGTATAGGCGATCAGGAGAATTGCGCGTGCCAGGGCGACGAGGATGGTCCGGCGGACCGAGAGGCTTACGATGCTTTTATAGTACACGCCGTAAGCAACGATTATCAAGGGGATGAACTCCAACTGATAAAAGGGAAAGAAGTTGATGCCGAACGTGATGGGCACTGAGCCCACAAGCAGGATGATTGATAAGATGCAGAACATCAGGAGCGAGGTAAATTTGATGCGGGCAAGGCCCGCGGGAGTCGAACGCCTGAGCCGGCCGAACAGGTAGGTCCCCATGATGAATACCCCCATCATCCCCAGGGAATAGAGTTGATAGGAGATCGCCGTGCTCAAGATGTATGGTCCACCCGGCGAACGAAACACGATCGGGAGGGTATCGGTCTGGAAAAATTCCAGCAGCATGAGCGCAAAGCTGAGGATATAAAAGACCGCGATCAGTTTGGAGCGGGGTCGTCCGCTTAAAATCAGGAAAAAGTGCGCTAGAAAACCAAGCAGAATAAAAGAATAGGCACTGATCAACCTTGAGTTCTGCAGCGCTATTGCTTCCGGAAAGATTACGGCAAAGAGATCCTGCACGCTGCTCATGATCCACAAGAGGCAGAGGATGGCGAAAAGCATGGCGCCGGGTTGTTTTGTCGATCTGCGGAGAGAAAAATCAATCATCAGGATGCAGGTCAGGATGGAAAGGATCGAGATGACCCCATAGCCCACTACCCAATCCCAGAACGCGGCGGCATTGATTGTATCGATATTGTAGAATAAGATGCCGACCTCAGTGCAAAGCGGTATGCCGTTGAAGGCCAGTGCCGCGCTGATGAAGAGCTTCTGCCTGAATTCAGTATGTCTTCGGACATCATGTTCGCCCTGTATCAGACCCAGAGCGATGAGAAGCAGGGGCACGCAAGCCAGACTGAGCGGCGAAACGGTCATGAACAGAGGTATGGGTAGAAAACTCAAGGCACATAATACCGTAAGCAGAACAACCCCCCCGACCAGAAGGGTCTGCGCGATGTCAGAAGCTTTTAACACCTTGACGATAGGCACAAAGGCAAAGGCAAACAATGGAAGACACGCAGCGGCCATCAGGAATATGACCCACGGAGAGGGGCCGAACCACATGGCCACGAATACGCAGAGCGCCAGAATGATGAGCCAGGGCAATACCCGGGGAGATCCCCGTATGGCAAAGCGTGAATATGCCAGCTCAATCGAGATCGGCAACATGAAGATAAACAAAGGGTACAATACTTGGGTCAGACCAAGCAATGGATTGTCGGGCGGCAATATGCTGCGTAAGATCAGGCATAAATTATCAATAAAGGCCAGCACGCACAGGATGGTGAACCACCGGTGATCCCCCGTGCCTTTCAGTGCGCGCAAGGCATAGCTCGGCAACAGTGAGCACAGCAGCAGAGAGAACAGCGGCAGGAAGAGAATGACGAAGATGCTGCTGGAGAGGAATTCCATTGTGTCCCCTCAGTGCTGAGAGCCGGGAATGCATGCAGAGGGTATCCGGCATCGCAGGCAGGGCGTTCTATCTCTTTGGCCCGATTGTATGCTCATCAATTATTTTTCGGCATTTTTAGGATACAACATGAAGCCTCGCCGTGAGCGAACGATCTCATCATACCACCCCTTGCCGCCTCCGGAATCCATTGACGAGCACGGCCTTCTGTGTCATGGAGTGTCCGTGTCGATTACAGGCAGAATCCCTTTCATTGTCGTCCTTGAGAGCCAGAGGTATTGATGGCCGGCACCCATTCGTTGCACCTCATCTATTGTTTTCTCTGATCTCAATCATTACTTTACATTCGTTAAGGAGCCACCATGTTCAGCTCGACATCCATCGGCGCCATGTTTCAGGAAAGCGTTCTGCGTTACGGGAACGATTCCTGCGTCTCTTCCAAGGATAGCAGCGGCCAATATCGAAACATCTCCTATGCCGAGCTGGACGGCCTGGTCAGAAAACTGGCCCTGTACCTCATCGAGGCAGGCATCAACAAGGGCGACAAGGTCGCCCTCTTCTCGCCCAATCGCTATGAGTGGTGGCTCGCCGATCTGGCGATTTTGTCCATCGGCGCCGTCAATGTGCCGATCTATGCCACCAACTCGGCCGAAGAGGCGGGTTATATCATAAAAAATTCCGATGCGAGTTTCCTCATCGCCGGCACCGCCAAGCATCTCGCCAAGGGCCTTAATGGGGCCCCCGGCCTGCTGGGGGCGCTCGTCTTTGACGATGCCAGCGACCTCAAGCCGGGCGTACTCACCCTGTCGGCCGCCCTGGCCAAGGGTGCGGGACATCCCGACCCGGCCGAATTCGACCGCCGGCTGGTAACCATACGAGGTTCCGACCTGGCGACCTTCATCTATACCTCCGGAACCACCGGCAGTCCCAAGGGCGTCATGCTCAGTCACAGCAATCTGGTGGCCAATACCAAACAGAGCTATCTGGCCATCAAGTCGGTCTTCGATCAACGGCGACAGACCCTGCTGTCTTTTCTGCCGCTCTCGCATGCCTTCGAACGCACGGTCGGATACTATATGGCCGTTTACACCGGCAGCCATGTCTATTTCGCCCGCAGCCCGGTCGCGGACCTCAAGCTGGTCAGGCCGACCATGCTGGTCAGCGTCCCGCGCATCTATGAAATGATCCACGCCGGGGTTTTGAAGCAGATCGCGGGGAGCAAAGGGGCCAAAAAAGTCCTGCTCGGCTGGGCGATGCATGTCGCGCGCATGAATCTGCCCTACATGTGTGCCAATAAACCCAGGAAAGGATGGTTTGCCCTCTCCTATCATCTGGCCGACAGGCTGGTATATCACACGATCAAGGCATCCTTAGGCCTTGATCGGATCGACCTGTGCATCTCGGGCGGCGGCCCTCTTTCGGTCAGCGACGCCGAGTTCTTCTTAGGCATCGGCGTGCGGGTGGTGGAAGGCTTCGGTCTGAGTGAATGCTCGCCGGTGACCAACGTAAATCTGCCCCACTGGATCAAACCCGGCACCGTCGGACCGGCCTATGTCGATACCATCGAGAAGATCTCGAAAGACGGGGAGCTGCTCATCAAGGGCCCCCAGGTGATGCAGGGATATTATCATAACGAGGAGGCCACGCGTGAGGCCTTCACCTCAGACGGCTATCTGAAAACCGGCGATATCGCCGAGATCGACGCGGACGGCTTCCTGAAGATCATCGGCCGCAGCAAGGACATCATCATTACGGCGGGCGGCAAGAATATCTCGCCCCAGAATATCGAGAGCATCTTCAAGAACTCACCCTATATCGACCAGATCTGCATCATCGGAGACCGCCGCAAATTCCTCACCGCGCTGATTGTGCCGGCCTTTGATAAGCTCGAAGCCTGGGCCAAGGAACATAATGTAACCGACAGCTTTCATCAGGACCTCATCAATGATGAGAAGGTCCTGGCCCTGTATCATCA
The DNA here is from genome assembly GCA_039680665.1 of Syntrophaceae bacterium. Lineage (GTDB taxonomy): Bacteria > Desulfobacterota > Desulfomonilia > UBA1062 > UBA1062 > JAKQBR01. The sequence goes on from JBDKSM010000005.1 coordinate 16,369, forward strand.
GGAGCTTGAACGCTACAACGAAAAGGTGGCCCAGGCCTCACGGGTCATGAGATTCACCCTCTTGAACACCGAATGGACCCAGGAAACCGACGAGCTCACCCCCACGCAAAAGGTCAAACGCCAGGTTATCAATGAGAAATACAGCGATGTCATCGAGAAGATGTACCAATAGTAAACAGCTCAGCCCCATTTGGTTCTAAACCCGGTGCCGCCCTTGGGCCAGGTGAAGATGACGGCTTCCTGGGGGCATATGTACCAGCACGATCCGCATTCCATGCACAGATCCAGGCTCTTTATGCGGGCCTTTTTATCCTTTATGACATAGCACGCGCCAAGACAGACCTTCAGGCAGTCGCCGCAGCCCGTGCATTTACCGTTATCGACGCTGATGAAGACGCCCGTTCCTTCGGTCCATTCGACCCCCGGATAGTTCGGTGACACCCGCACCGGTTTGTGGTCTTCCGGCATGATCACACCTCGAACAATGAAGGATCGGCGCTGATGGTGCGCGCCACCTTTCTTTGGCTCTGCCGTGCCGACCATGGCGCAAGGAGCCTCAACAACCCGGTATAGAGCGGTTCGATCACCGGCAACAGCACCTTAAGCGCGGGATTGAGTCTTTTGGCGACCGGGTACACCATGACGGCCATAATCCAGATCAGGGGCGTGAGCACAAGCTGCCCCAGATAAAAACGGACCCGAAACCATGCCTCTTTGTTCAGCCCTGCCGGCGCATTCGAGGTCCTCATCTGAGCGGCTCCATAATCAAAGCGGCCGTGGTGCCAGTTGTAATAGTAGCGGTAGAACATCTTGCGCCACTTCATGATCACGGAGGGATGCCTGATGATCTGGCGGCACAGGGTCTGCGCCAGCGGGGCCGCGGCATGCGTGAGCGCCCCCAGGCCCCAGCCGTTATGCACATAGCGCTTGAGCTTTTTCAAGTCGTGTCCCTGCTGGGCATAGCGCAGATCGAAGCGATTGGTGCCGGAAATGGACCATGACAGGATCGGGTGGGCTCTGATGCGCTCGTCGTAGCGTGACAGGAACGCGCGCGAGGTATCACCTGCCCGCAAAGCCTCGATCGCGACATCGGCCGCGATATCGGCCGAAATCCAGGCGGCCGGAACGCCGTCGCAGAGCTCGGTGCTTTCCAGTCCGGCGGCGTCGCCCACCAGGATCATGCCGTCGGTATGGTTCGGCATGCCTCGCAGCTCGTCGCTTAAGCCCACGAAAATCTCGAAACCCTCCCACATGTGCGCCCTGAGCCGCGCAAAGGGTTTGACCTCCTCGTTCCACCACGGCAGTTTCGTCGTGATATTGTCATGGTATTCGGTGAAGAGCTTGGGGAGGTTCAAGACATGCTTGGCATCCATCCTGAGGCATTGGTCCTGCATGAAATGCAGGCTTTCGCGGTACGGCCAGACCATGAGTCCGTTGCCATGTCCCATGGGAGGCGCTATCTTCTGCTCATCCCAGCCCCAGCAGAACCGTATCGAAAACCCGAAGGTCTCATCCAGATATGTCTTGGGTACTTCATAGTCATAGATGTCGGCCAGCGATATGGCCTCGGGCGGATATCTTTTTCGTACGCCGGCCAGAACCGCCACCAGGCCCTGGGAACCCTCGGCATCGATGATGATGCGCGAGGGGATCTGTTCCCCGGTATCGGTGATAATGCCCGTGACCGAACCGTTCTGGCGCAGCACGTCCCTCACCACCGTAGATGTCCTGAGTTCGGCGCCGGCCTCCATGGCCTGGCGCGCCTCCCATTCGCACAATGGTTTGCAGTAGGCGTTATACCCGAAGGCCACGACGGGAGAGAACGGTCGCGGTATCTTCAAGCTGTCATCGATATCGATATCGCCGCTATCGATATCCTTGATGATATAATTGATGATGCCGTCCACCGGTCTCTCGAGCGGGGGATTGCCGTCACGGATAAAGGCGGGGCCGAAGAGGAAGCCATAAACCGGTATGGTAAGACCCGAGATCACCTTCTCGCCGACATGTTCTGATCGTTCGATCATGAGGGTTTTCAGGCCCGCCTCGGCGCATTTCCTGGCCGCCACCGGCCCGGCGAACCCTGCTCCGATGACGACGACATCATATTCCACCATGAGACCTCCGCATCCGGTTCTTACATGCATCGCGGCGCTATGAAAGAATTTCAAGACTCAATCAAGGATCAGCAGGATACAGTACAGGACGGCAAGTCATTCATCTCGCGGTCATACGCAGCGCTTGGCCTTCCCTGACGCAGCGAAAAGCATTCAATGATCTCTCCCCATAAAATATGCGCTCTCCGAGGGTAAAGTCAAGGGCGCCAACCTCAACCTCCTTATGGAATTTTTTGGCTCGATCATATATAACAATAAAAATGACCTGCCAAGGCATGGTCACCTGAGCTATGCATCCGAGAAGATTGCCGTCAGGTCCGTACAGGGAATGATGTTATGCGCTACAGCAAGCATGTGATCCTGCTGGTGGTCATCACCGTACTGTGCATCTCGTCTTTCATCATGATCTACGGCGAGGTCAGAAAAAACACCATCGCCGATTTGAACAGCCGCCAGACTGCGCATGCCCGGCAGGCCGCCAAGGGCTTGCAGGACCATTTCCAGCATCTCACGGACATGTTGACCATCCTGTCCTGGCAGGATGCAATCATAACCATGAACGCGGCGGGCAAGACCATGCTGAAAGATATCCAACAAGCCTATGTCTCGGAAATCAAAGGGGTAACGCGCATGGACGCCCGGGGCCGAATCATGTTCACCGTGCCCGATCATGCCGCCTCGCTCGGCTCGGACATCTCAGGACAGGAACACGTGGCCCAAATCATGCGCACCCACAAACCGGTCATGAGCGATGTTTTCATGGCGGTTCAGGGTTTCCGCGCCGTGGCCCTGCATGTCCCGGTATTCAAAAACGGCGCCTATGACGGCACCCTGGCCTTTCTGATCTCCTTCGACCAGTTGGCCAAGCAGTATCTTGAGGATATCCGTATCGGGAAAAAAGGCTATGCCTGGCTCATCAGCCGCAAGGGCATCGTGATCTACAGCCCCTTCTCCAGCCAGATCAGCACCAGCGTTTTTAAAACTTTTCGGGATTCGCCGGAAATCATCGCCATGGCGCGACGCATGCTGGAGGGCAGGTCCGGGGTGATGGACTACTCCATCGTACAGACCAAGGGAACCAAGAAGAAGATCCTGGAACACGCCTTCTATATGCCGATCCATCTCGATACGACTTTCTGGTCGATCGTGGTGGCCACGCCGGACGATGAGGTCGCCTCCCTGATGGAGGGCTTCAGGGAAAAGCTCTCATTCCTGATAGTAGCGCTGTTTGTCTTCATGGCGGTCTTCACCTACTTCCTGATCAAACTCAGGGTCGTTTTACGCGAGCAGGCCAAACGGCGTTTGATTGAAGAGGCCCTGCGTCAGGAACACCAACGGCTGCTCGACATCATCGAGTTCCTGCCCGATGCGGTCTTTGTCATCGACAAGGACAAGAAGATCGTGGCCTGGAACCGGGCCATCGAATACATAAGCGGAATGCCCAAGGAAAAGATGCTGGGCAAAGGTGATTATGAATACGCCCTGCCCTTCTTCGGCTCCCGGCGCCCCCTCCTGATCGACCTGCTGGACCTGCCCGACGAGGAGCTTGAAAAGTCGTACAAATACGTCAAACGCTCCGGCAAGATGATCTATGCCGAGTCATATATCCCCACCCTCTTCGGCGGCGAAGGCGCCCACCTCTGGGGTGTGGCCGTGCCGCTCTATGATCCGCAGGGCAACCGCAACGGCGCCATCGAGGCCATCCGCGACGTAACGCTCCTCAAGAGCAAGGAAGAGACCTTACAGAGGACCAACCGGGCCTTGCAGCTGCTTTCCCAAGGCAATGCCGTCATCATCAATGCCCGGGAGGAAGGCGAACTGATCAGGCGGATATGCCACCTGATCGTGGAAAGCGCTGGCTATCTCATGGCCTGGGTGGGATACACAGAAAAGGATGCGGGAAAACATGTCAGGCCGGTGGCCCAGTATGGTTTCGAAGACGGATATCTTGACTTCATCAAAATCACCTATGATGATTCCGAGTATGGAAAAGGGCCGACCGGTACGGCTATCCGGACCGGACAACGCTCGATATTCAAAAACATCCTGACGGAGCCGGCCTTTGCCCCATGGCGGGACCAGGCGCTCAAGCGCGGATATAATTCCTCCATTGCCCTGCCGCTGGCCAGCAGAGATCACACCTTCGGCGCCTTGAACATCTATTCCCGTGATCCTGATGCATTCCATGACGATGAAGTCACCCTGCTGGAAGAGCTCTGCGCCAACTTGGCCCACGGGATCATGGCCTTGCGTGCCAGAGCCGAAAGGGCAGAGGCCATGGAGGCCTTGAAAATGGAACGCGCCGAGTTGGAAACCCGGGTACAGGAACGCACCTGCGAACTACAGGAGGCCAACACGCGTTTGAAGGAACTGGACCGCTTGAAGTCCATGTTCATCGCCTCGGTGTCCCATGAATTGCGTACCCCCTTGAATTCCATCATCGGGTTCAGCGGTGTGCTGCTGCAAGGTCTCTCAGGAGAACTCAACCCCCGGCAGCGCGATCAGATGGAGCGCATTCAACGCGCCGGCAGGCATCTGGTCCAGCTCATCATGGATGTCATAGATGTCTCCAAGATCGAAGCCGGCAACATCCCGGCCGTAGTAGGCGAATTCGACCTGGCCGAGCTCATGCGCGAGGCCGAGCAAAGCCTGCGCGCCGATATCGAGGCCAAGGGTCTTACGTTCATGGTGGATTTTCCGGACGGAATCAGCATGCACACCGACCGCCGCCGGCTGCTGCAATGCATCCTCAACTTCCTGTCCAATGCCTATAAGTTCACACCTACCGGCAAAATCCGCATGTGGGCCGCCGTTAACGGCGAGGAGGTAAGCATAGCGGTTGAAGATACGGGCATCGGCATCGCGCCGGACCAGGCCGGTCGTTTGTTTCAAGCGTTCGTGCGGCTCGATTCACCCTTGAAGACAACCGTGCCCGGCACCGGCCTGGGCCTGTATCTTACCCGCAAGATCGCGGAAGAGCTGCTGCGCGGTGAGGTGAGCATGCGCGGCAACCTTGAACAGGGCAGCGTCTTTACGATTCATGTGCCCAGACGGTTGCCGGACAAGTCTGATGAGGGCAAAACTTAAAAAGGAGTGGCAGATATGAACATACCGGGTAAGCGGGTGCTTATCGTGGAGGACAACGCCGACAATATGGAATTGATCACCTTTATCCTGGAGAATTATGGCTATCAAACCTTCCGCGCTTTTGATGGTCTCTCCGGCGTCAAGGCGTCCGAAAACGAGGGCTTTGATTTCATCATCCTGGATATCCAATTGCCGGATATCGATGGCACCGAGGTCCTCAAACGCGTGCGCGCCGAAGGCAAAAACCGGCTCACGCCCGTAATCGCCATGACCTCCTATGCCATGTCCGGCGACCGGGAATCTTTGATGGCCGCCGGATGCGACGGCTATATCGAAAAACCGATCGATCCGGCCAACGTGATCGACCAGATCAACGCCATTCTGGAGAAAGGACGATGAGCTTGCACGTGCTGATCGCGGATGACCAAGAGGATGGACGCCTGCTGCTGCGTGCCATCCTGGAAGGCGCCGGGTATGATGTTGTAGAGGCCTCGCAGGGCAAAGAGGCCTTGAGCTTGGCGCAAGATCATCAACCGGAACTGATCGTCTCGGACGTGCTCATGCCGGTCATGGACGGGTTCTCGCTCTGCCGGGCGTGCAAACAGGATCAAACCTTGAAGGGCATCCCCTTCGTGTTCTATACCGCCACCTACACCGACCAACGCGATCGGGATTTCGCCCTCAACCTCGGGGCGGACCTGTTCATCGTCAAACCGATCGATCCAACCGAATTTCTGGTGCTGATCCAGGAACTCCTGGACGCCTATGCCAGGGGCGCGATCACGGCCAAGCCGTCCGCCTATTCCTCGGAAGAGTCCTACTTGAAAGAATACAACGAGGCCTTGATCCATAAACTGGAAGAAAAGCTCCTGCAGCTCGAGCAAGCCAATCGTGGCCTGGAGCGCAGCGAAAAACGCTACCGCGAGATCTTGGATGAGATCGATGACGGCTACTATGAGGTGGATCTCAAGGGCACCTTCGCCTTTTTCAACAACTCCTTGTGCGAAATACTGGGCTACGCGCCGGACGAATTGCGGGGCATGAATTATCGCGCGCTGATTGATGAATCGAATGTCGAAATGGTATTTTCTCTCTTCAACCAGGTTTTCACCACCGGACATGTCATCAAGGCCACCGATTGGGAACTTGTCAGAAAGGACGGCACGCGCCGCACCGTGGAGACCTCGATTGCGCTCATGCGCGGTGACGACGCCAAGCCGACCGGATTCCGGGGCATCGCCCGCGATATAACCGAGCAGAAACGCCTCCAGGAACAGTTCATCCAGGCACAAAAGATTGAAACGATCGGCCAGCTGGCCGGCGGTATCGCGCATGACTTCAACAATATGCTCACCCCTATCATGGGGTATACCGAACTGCTCCTCAATAAGACGGCGCCCGATGACCCGATGCGCATCAGTCTGGATCACATCTTTCGTTCGGCGCAGCGTTCACGGGATCTGGTGCGCCAACTCCTGGCGTTTGCCCGCAAACAGACCCTGGAGATGAAAGCCCTGGATCTGAACGCGGTCATCAAGGGGTTCGAGCAGATCCTCAGGCGCACCCTGCATGAAAACGTGGCCCTGCTTATCAATCTGGCGCCCAAACTGCCGACCATCATGGCCGACATGGGCCAGATCGAGCAGATCATCATGAACCTCTCGGTCAATGCCCAGGACGCCATGCCCGATGGCGGAACCCTGTGCCTTGAAACCAGCGAGGTCTATCTGGACGAGACCTACGTCAAGATGCATAAGGACGGCGCCGTAGGTTTGTACGTTATGCTGGCCATAAGCGATACCGGAACAGGCATGGACAGCAGCACCCTGCAAAAGGCATTCGATCCGTTCTTCACAACCAAGTCGCAGGGCAAAGGCACCGGCCTCGGACTATCCACGGTATACGGCATCGCCAAACAACACGGCGGCTGCATTACGGCCTACAGTGAACCCGGCCACGGCACCACCTTCAGGATATACTTCCCCGTGCACGGCGCTCCCATGGCCAAGGCCAGCGAGGAAACACCCCACTATGCAAGCCTGTTCGGGACCGAAACCGTCCTGGTCGTGGAGGACCAAACGGAGGTCAGGGATTTGATCGTGAACATCCTGAGCGGCTATGGCTATACCGTACTCGAGGCCGCCGACGGACAGGAAGCGCTGCACCAGGCGCAGTCATACCCGGAAACGATCCACATCCTGGTTACGGACATCATCCTTCCCGATACAAACGGCAGAGGCCTCCACCGACAACTGGCGCCCTTACGGCAAGGGATGAAGGTGCTCTACATGTCCGGATACACCGCCGACGTGATCAGCCGCAGCCAGCTCTTGGAAACAGGCGGATATTTCATCCAGAAGCCCTTCTCGCTGCATGACTTCCTCTCCAAAATGCGCCAAGCCCTTGAGGGTGGCTGATCCCGATTTTCAATTCTAATTTCAGATCGTTCCAGATTTATCCACCCCTGACCGGAACAGTTCGTCAGGGCGGTTTCATCAACCATGCCGGTGTCGCCGAGCGTTACGGCGGCATAGAATTCGTCCTCATCCCGCCGGAGACCGAGCTATGTATTGTCCTGGTCATGGTCGAAAATATTTGCAAGGGTTTGGAATAATAGGATATAATGCGTGCCGTTCAACGGTTCAAGGTGACCATCAGCTCAGGGGTTCCCGCCTTCTCTCAACACGCCGCTGATAAGTACCTCCTCATCAAGTCTGCTGATGCCGCCCTCTATGAGAAGCCGAACACACCGGGAAAAAGAAGTCTATAGCCTAAAAAATACCGTTATCGCCGGCCGGGCGTGAGATGTTATCCGGACTCGCCGGCCTTGGTGATGGACCCGCGGATGCCGTCCTTATACAGACGGCCGCAGGTTTCGAACATGATATAGCGCGTGGCCAGCAGAGGGATACCCTTCTGGGTCGCGAGCTCGACGGCCTCGGCCAAGGGACGCTTGCCGCGCACGAACACGATGGCCAACAGGTCCATGGTATCGGCGGTGCGGATCACGAGAGGGTTGGTAAGCCCTGTGAGCAGGATGGAGCCTGGCTTGGCGAAAGAGAGCACGTCGCTCATGAGATCGGCGGCAAAGGCGGCCTTGACCTCCATGGAGAGCTTCTCTTCTCCTACAATGACATCCGCGTCTAATAGTTCCTTGATCTCCCCCAAGGTCATAGCATCTCCTATCGTAAAAAAGCTATTTCGACATTACATATTTATGAATCGCACGGGCGGCTTTACGCCCCGCGCCCATCGCCAAGATTACGGTCGCGGCTCCAGTGACGATGTCACCACCGGCATATACCCCTTTCTTAGTAGTCTGTCCAGTCTCTTCATCGGCGATAATATAGCCCCATTTGTTCGTGTCGAGTCCCGGGGTCGTGCTCTGGATGAGGGGGTTGGCGCCGGTACCGATGGCTACCACCACGGTATCGACATCCTTGACGAATTCGCTGCCGGGCATGGGGACCGGCCGGCGCCGGCCGGAGGAATCCGGTTCGCCGAGCTCCATGCGCTGGCATTCCATGCCCACGACCCAGCCCTTTTCATTGCCGATATATTTCACCGGCGTGGTAAGCAGGTGGAGCTCGATGCCCTCTTCTTCGGCGTGGTGAACCTCTTCGACGCGGGCGGGCATTTCCACCCTAGAGCGCCGGTAGACCAGATACACGTGGTCCGCGCCCAGCCGCATGGCGGTGCGCGCCGAATCCATGGCCACGTTTCCGCCGCCGATCACCGCCACATTCCTGCCCTTCACAATGGGCGTGTCGTATTCAGGGAAGCGGTAGGCCTTCATGAGATTGGAGCGCGTTAAGTATTCGTTGGCCGAATATACGCCGTTCAGGTTTTCGCCCGGTATATTCATAAAGGTCGGCAAACCCGCCCCGGTGCCCAGGAAGACGGCATCGTAGCCCGCGTTCAAGAGCTCGTCCACGGTTTCGATCTTGCCGATGACATTCGAGGTCTGGACATCAACCCCGAGTTTTTTGAGGTAATCAATCTCGGAGGCCACGATGGCCTTGGGCAAACGGAACTCCGGGATGCCATAGACCAACACGCCGCCCGGCACATGCAGGGCTTCGAAGATGGTGACGCTGTGTCCCAGCTTGATAAGGTCTCCGGCCACGGTCAGACCTGCCGGTCCTGAACCCACCACGGCGATGCGCTTACCGGTGGTCGCGGCTATTTCCGGAATGCTTACCGCGCCTACAGCGCGTTCGTAATCGGCCACGAAACGTTCCAGCCGACCGATGGCCACCGGTTGGCCCTTTTTGCCGCGTACGCATTTTTCCTCGCACTGGACTTCCTGCGGACATACCCGTCCGCATACGGCAGGCAGGGCATTGGTCTCCTTGATTTTTTTGATGGAGCCCAGGAAATCGCCTTCGGCGATTCTTTCGATGAAAGCGGGGATATCAATCTCGACCGGGCAGCCTTCCATACAGGGCCGATTCTTGCACTGGATGCAGCGTTGGGCTTCAAGCTTGGCCGAATCCGGCGTATATCCCAGGGGAACCTCATCGAAATTCCGCGCGCGCACCTTGGGTTCCTGCTCCGGCATAGCCTGCCGGTCGATTTTCATCCTTTCCTTCATATCCATGCTTTTATCTCCTCACCGGTTGCTGTCTGCAGGAGCAGAAATGATCGAAAGATTCTTTCTCTTCAGTAAGATAGATGCGCTGACGGTCGATGAGTTCCTTGAAATCCACCTGATGTCCGTCGAACTCCGGGCCGTCCACGCAGACAAAACGGGTCTTACCACCCACGCTCACCCGGCAGGCCCCACACATTCCCGTGGCATCCACCATGATGGAATTGAGCGACACGATGGTCGGCAGATTATATTTTTTGGTCACATCGCAAACCGCTCGCATCATCGGGACCGGTCCGATGGCCACGACCTGGTCGATCTTCTTGCCCGGCAGGAGGTAGAAGTTTTCCAGCGCCTGGCTCACAAAACCGTGAAAACCATAAGAACCGTCATCGGTGGTCACCACGAACTCATCCGAGACGGACTGCATTTCCTTCTCCATGATGACAAGATCCTTGGTACGGGCACCGATGATCGATATGACATGATTGCCGGCGTTCTTGAGCCCCTGGGTAATGGGGAATACCGGGGCGATGCCCACCCCGCCCCCGATGCAAACCACCGTACCGACCTTCTCGATATGCGTCGGCGTGCCCAGTGGACCGACCAGATCGAGAATTTCATCGCCTACGCGTAAGTCCGACATATGAGCGGTGGATTTCCCGACCACTTGGTAGATGAGGGTGACCGTGCCACGGTCGGCGTCGGCATCGGCTATCGTCAAGGGGATGCGTTCACCCTGTTCGTGAATTCTGACCACGACGAACTGGCCTGGTTTGCGTTTACGCGCAATCTTGGGCGCCTCGAAGACCATGCGGAATACATTTTCAGACAACTGCCTTTTATCCAGGATTCTGGCTGCCATCGTTCCTCCGTTCGTTTATCTTTGCGTAACTCAATATAGGAAAATAATCTGATGGGCAAGTAGATCTCATACGGGACCTGTTCGAATATCCTTGCTTCAGATCTGGATAAACCCATTGAGTGAATTATGATGAAAAGATATTATCCGGTTTTATCAAGACCGTGATGTTGCGGATGCAATAAACAAAGGGGGACGCCGTTTGGCGTCCCCCTTCCTCAATCTAATCTTTTCCGCTTTCGTCGGACGCAGCGTGTTCGCCTTCATTCGCCCTGCGGATCTGTCGATAGATACCTCTGGAAAGTATCAGGGCGATCATGAATAGCAGGATCAGCGATACGATTACCACCGTAATACTGGACTTCTGCCAGCGCGCCACCTTTTGTTGAATATCCCTGACTTTCTCCTGGCTCAGCTGATGATACTTATCGATGTCCACCAGCATGCCGATCCAGCCCATACCCTTGGGCTTCGTGAAACCGTCGCCATAATAAGGAATCTGAGCATAGGCCACAAAATACCGGGTATCGTCCAGGTTATAGGTCAAGGACCCGCTCTTGTTCTCGTAGACCATGGCGTTGATCTTGGACAGGTTCTCATCCTTGAATCCGATGTTCGCCATGTTCAGCGTGCCTTCGCCGGTCTCCATCAATTTCTGGTAGTTCCCGGCATCCATTACCGGCACCGGTTTCTTGTCCGCGCCGAGACCGACCATCAGATAATCGGACGGATGCGAGATCACATTGCCGTCGCGATCCACCATGAAGGTATAATTGCTGTCGGCCGCATTGACTTCGGCGAAAATCTTGCCCGGATCGGTCGGCTGGATATGATCGGTGAACTCCATGGTATGCACGAAGTTCAAGGCCAGCTCCACCACGCCGGCGAATCCTGATGAATCGAATACCGGTGCCGCGATACGCTGAATGCCGTCAAAACGCTTCCCGGCCTCGAATTCGGCCTTGGATACATGCTGTCCGACTACCGGACCGACATAGAAATCACCCGGCTGCAGGACCTTGGCCTTCAGAAAGTAATCTTCCGTGCCGTATTCGCCGTTCTCGGGATTCGACATATCCCGCAACTGATCGGCGGGCACCTTACCATTCTTTGTAACCTTGAGGACTTCCTTGCCGTCTTTACCGATGAACGCGATTTCGCGATAAATCATTTCAGGTATCTTGATAATACCGACATTCGAAGTCTTTACAACCCCCATCGTGTTGGAATTGAGGAAAGTAGAATAGGCCTTCTCGTCCCTGGGAAGAATGGAGGCGATTCTGATATCCTTTTCGCGCTCGGTATAAAATTGCGCCACCGCTTCGGCAAGCGTTTTGGCCTGGGCCACGACATCCTGTTTCTCAGGTTCGTCAAGCACCCTCAAATTAGCCTGCGTTGCCTCCTCACCTACTTTTACCACCCCTTTACTGATAATGACGCCTGTTATGGTAAGAGGAAGCACAATGAGGATAAAAAAACTGATCGCAATACTTGCAAAACTTAATTTGTTTTTTTCTTCCTGCTCCATAACCATCTCCTGACCCGGTTATACAACCCATTCAATCATATGAAAACGATAAATCATGACCGCGTACTCATCCAGCAAGAGGTAACCGATACCTCCCGAGGATGAGCCGCCCTCATACACCCCACTCTGAATGGCGTGTGACTTCCCGGATCCACACCCGTGAAATCACTCATCCTCGATCGATCAACCACCGATGATGATGGCCTTGAATGGATTGGCATAGAGAAGAATGAGTGTAACAACCAGAGCATAGATAGCAATGGACTCGGTCATGGCCAGACCGACCATCATGGTCAACATGATCTTGCCCTGCGATCCCGGATTCCTGCCCACTGCATCGCTCGCACCGGCGGTGGCGTTGCCCATGCCGATACCCGTCCCAAGGGCGCCGATACCCATACAAAGGCCGCCAGCCAAAACAGATGACGCAACGAAGATGACCTTCGCCCAATCCGTATAACCAGCCGTAGCCACATCAGCCCCCATTGCCACAGTGGAAACCGCCAACAACATAAATACCGTGAAAATAAAAACCCTTGTTTTGCCCATCAGCGTACTCCTTATTTAAATTTTATTCTTATCAAGTATTTTAATATTGAATTCAGAGCATTACTCTGAATCATGGTTCATTTTATACACGATAGAAAACGCGGTTGCAAGAAAATTCTTCA
>JBDKSM010000006.1:0-8076 GCA_039680665.1 Syntrophaceae bacterium
TTTTGCGGCGTTCGTAGCGGTAGTATATCCTTATATAAGGGGGACTGGCTCCATGATACTCTTCAACCCGAAAAAGTATGAACGCTGGCATGCCGACGAGCGTTCCAAGGAGATCGTGCTCAAGACCATAGCTTTCTTCGAGGGCAAGGGTCTTAAGAAGATCAAGGCCGATGACCAGGCCGGTATATGGTATGACGACTTTCTGGATTTTATCAGACAGGAGCGGATTTTCGCCACCTTGCTCACACCCGCGGGTTATGGGTCGCCGGAGTCCCGCTGGGACATGTGGCGCATCAGCGAGTACAACGAGGTCCTGGCATTTTACGGCCTTCAGTACTGGTATGCCTGGCAGGTGACCATCCTTGGTCTGGGGCCGATCTGGATGGGATCCAACGAGGCCATGAAACAAACGGCCGCCAGGCTCCTGGACGAAGGCGGGATCTTCGCCTTCGGTCTGTCAGAAAAAGAACATGGCGCCGACCTGTATGCCACCGAGATGACGCTCTTCCCCCAGGAGGATGGCACCTTCCTGGCGCGCGGCGAAAAGTACTATATCGGCAACGGCAACAAGGCCGCCCTCGTCTCCACCTTCGGCAAGGTCCATGGCACGGGCGAATACATCTTCTTTGCGGTCAAGACCGACCACCCCTGCTATGAATGCGTGAAAAAGATCGACACCTCGGGTATGCGCCAGGCCTATGTGGCGCACTATAAGCTGAACGACTATCCTCTCACCGTGGAAGATATCCTTTCGCGCGGCCCCCTGGCCTGGGAGAGCGCGCTCAATACGGTCAATATCGGGAAATTCGAGCTGGGTTTCGCCTCCATCGGCGTCTGCACGCACGCCTTGTACGAGGCCTTGGACCATACCGTACGGCGTGTCCTCTACGGCCGACCGATGACCGATTTTTTGCATGTGCGCACTGCCTTAACCGAGGCATGCGCCCGCTTGAGCGCCATGAAGCTCTGCGGTTTGCGCGTGGCCGATTACCTGAGGTGCGCCTCGGTGGATGACCGGCGTTACCTGCTCTTCAACCCGATCGTCAAAATGAAGGTCACCAGCCAGGGCAAAAAGGTTGTCGACCTGCTGCATGAGGTCATCGCCGCCAAGGGTTTCGAGCAAAGCACCTATTTCGAGACGGCCCTCCGCGACATCGGCATGCTGCCCAAGCTTGAGGGCACCGAGCACGTCAACCAGGCCTTGATCATAAAATTCATCTCCGGGTATTTCTTTGCGCATCAGGATTTTCCCGAGACCCCGAAACGCAACGACCCGAGCAACGACGCCCACCTCTTCAGACTGCACACCGGCGAGCTCTCCAAGATCAAGTTCCCTGATTATCGCAAGTGCTATGAGGGCGTGAACATACCCAACGTACTGGTATTCCGCGAACAGGTGGAGCTCTTCAAGGATCTCCTCATCAAGAACCCGCCCACCAAGAAGCAGGCCGCCGACATCGATTATCTGTTTGCCTTGGGCGAACTCTTCATTTTGATCGTCTATGCCCAGCTCATCCTTGAAAACGTAAAGATCTACAAAATCGACGATGATCTGGTGAACGAGATCTTCAAGTTCATGATCAAGGACTTCGATAGCTCCGTCCTGAACATGTTGGTTTCATTCGAGAACACTCTCGATCAGGAGGTCCTGTTCATGAAGATGACCAAAAAACCCCTTCTGGAAAGACTGCGCTTCAACCGCGTGTGGGAAAAGCATGTGGTTGCCCTGAAGGACCAGTATGTGATGAACGAATAGGAGAGGGCTGAAACTTTAAATCAGAAAGCCGCCACCCCCCCCGAGGATTCCTGGATAATGGCCATTGCCCGATCATATCTGATAGAGGAGGCCTATACCAGCCTGCCGCAGCGCTTCATAATTGATTTGATCATGCGCGAGATCGAGGTGCTTAAGCACGTTTCCGTTCGCGTACCTTGGTAAACATACCTGCTTGAACGTGCGGAATCGCAGACAGACCGCGTAGCTCCGTGTTGTTCCCGTGACCCCCCTGAACATTCACGGGAGCAAGGTCTTCCGGGGTTGGCCGGAGATCCTGTATAGCTCCTGACATGGTGCGAAACGTCTGGGTAACTTTCTGGAGACGGTGTTTTTAAATTGAAAAGGACAATGCTTTTCCAACGTTTCCCCGGCGCTCGATAAGGTTTCACCCTTGACAACTGGTGTTTTCAGCCTATTAAAAGCTAAATTTTTGTAAGCTCGAACATGAGGCGTATAATGCAAGAATCAGCGTCGCTATCAGTTGTTCATGCAGACATTTTTGATTGCCTAGTCTCGGAAGGTTTGGGACGAGGCACGCCACCAGGCTCTGTGAAGGCGATCATAAACACGAAAGGGGGCGGCGGTTTATGCCCATGATGTATGGCTGGGGTCAATACGACATGCTGGGGGGTGGGTTCATGTGGCTATTATTTCTGATTCTGCTTGGCGTGGTCATCTATTTTGTCGCGGGATGGCCGAGACGGTCAGGCACTGAAACGCCGATCGAGATCCTCAAAAAAAGGTATGCTTCAGGAGAGATCGCAAAAGAACAATTCGAACAGATGAAGAAGGATCTCGGCCTGTGAGAATGAGGGTGTGATATGCTTTCCAGCGCTCGGCAAATAACGGTAATCGCTCCCGGGAGGCGCTGTGGATCACTGTTTTAAGCATGATTATGGACGGATCCCTTGGCCTCCTTGAAGATATCTCGCTTGCCGAGCTGGTCGGGGTGAAGCTCAAGAAGGTGGTTGGCCGCACATAACCCAAGCATGGGTTCAAGGGAGGTAGAGTATGAACAATACCAGATGGAGCACAATATTTGTTTTGACGCTGTTTTTAATGGTCCTTCCGCCTGCGGCGCAGGGTCAACCCTACGGCATGGGCCCAGGAATGATGGGTGGTTACGGATATGGCTACGGCATGGGCCCGGGGATGATGGGGGGATGGGGTTACCTTGATATCCCATCGAAACTCACGCCGCCCCAAGACAACCAATGGGTTCAAAAATTGCGTGAAATCTTGGCCCTGGAGAAACAATCCCTGGCCCAATACCAGTCCGATCAGGATAAATTCAATGCCCATATGCCGTATGTAATGGTAATTCCACAGGAAGAGAATCACATTCAATGGCTTACGCAACTCTTTGAGGCCTATGGATTGTCCGCCCAAGGAGAGAAAACACCAGCGACCGTTGATACCAAGACCCTGGAGCAGGCGTACGAACAAGCTTCAAAAATGGAAACCGAGCTGTTGCCCCGATATGAATGGCTGGTGAAACATGCCGGTGACCATGATACGGAGCGGGTATTGAATACCATTCTCCTGCAGAGCCGATGGCACCTGGTCATGTTCGAGCATGCCTTGAGAATGGGGCATGGCTATGGATACAGCTCGGGGTACGGCATGATGGGTGGCTATGGCACGGGTTATGGAATGGGACCGGGTATGATGGGTGGTTATGGCGGCGGTTGGGGGATGATGGGGGGCGGCTTTTATCAGGGCTCAGGTCCCGGACGTCAGTACCAGCCGACAGGCAAAACCATCACAATGAAGGAAGCGCAGTCTCTGCTGAATGATTATCTGAAGTCTTCGAGGAATCCCAATTTGAAGTTGGGACCGATCAAGGATGCGGGCAATGCGTATGAAGCCGAGATCATGACCAAGCATAACGACCTGGTCGATAAAGTGATCGTCGACAAGTATACAGGCTGGATACGATCCGCGTATTAACGGCTGTCCGACCTATATGACAGCCGCC
Source organism: Syntrophaceae bacterium (assembly GCA_039680665.1). Classification (GTDB taxonomy): domain Bacteria; phylum Desulfobacterota; class Desulfomonilia; order UBA1062; family UBA1062; genus JAKQBR01. The sequence continues at coordinate 3,756 of JBDKSM010000006.1, forward strand.
GGGGCATTATGGACCCGCAGAAGCGCTGGGACTTGAACGCTTCCGCCTATGACCGATGGACGGCCCCCATGGAGATGATGGGAGGCCGGCGATGGCGGGAGGTGCTCTTTACCGAGCTCCCCCAAGGCAGAATTCTGGAGCTCGGCGTGGGTACCGGCGCCAATATCGAACATTATCCCCACAATAATCGTACGTATGCAGGCATAGACATCAGTCCGAAGATGCTGAAATACGCCCGGGAGCGCGCCGACAGGCTCCATAGGCCCGTCGAATTGATGGTAATGGATGCCCAACGGATGGCTTTCCCGGGCGAAACCTTTGACGCTATCTTATCAACCTTTGTTTTCTGCTCGGTGCCCGATCCTATTCAGGCCTTACGGGAAGCCCGCCGGGTTATAAAGAAGAGCGGCCTGGCGCTCTTCCTGGAACACATGCGGCCTGAGGGTGAGATATTGGGGCGGGCGTTCGACGCCCTGAACCCGGTAACGCTCAAGCTCATGGGTGTAAGCATCAACCGGCGCACGGTCGAGAATATAAGGTTCGCCGGATTTGAGATAATTGAAGAACGTCTGCTTTTCAGCACAATATTCAGATTCATCATGGCCAAACCATAGAGATGGATCGCGGGTGGTTGTCGGTTGCCTCCGGTATAATGCCACGACCATATCGATTCGGCATATCCGCCATCGTTGACCAGGGAACAGACACCATCGCCGGGTAGGTATGTTTTTAGGTCCCGGCCGACCCACCACATCACCGGCCATGTCCAGGCCGAGGAAGGGAACGGGATCAAGCGGAGGATTGAATATCCTCATGCGCCGCAGCACATCGGGATAGTTTATGGATGAAAATGGATTCTACTTGGACTCTGTTTATAATTATTCCGGAATGGGTATTCCTAAACAATGATGCAGGGGCGACCGCATTGCGGTCGCCCCTCTTGATTAACCGGTTACAGTATCTCGATGGCGGTGGCCATGGACACGCCGCCGCCGCCGCACAGCGTGGCCATACCCAGGGTCTTGCCGTGTTTCTGCATGGCATGGATCAATGTGACCATGATGCGGCTGCCGGTGGAGCCCACGGGGTGGCCCAGGCCGATGCCGGAGCCGTTGATGTTGGTGATTTCGCGCTTCAAACCCAGTTCCTTTTCGCAGCCCAGGTACTGGCCGGCAAAGGCCTCATTGACTTCGAGCAGCTCGAAGCTGTCCAGGGTCAATTTGGGATCGTTCTTTAAGAGGTTTTTGACCGCAGGCACCGGGCTTAAGCCCATGACGGACGGGTGGCAGGCACCGCGGCCGGTGGAGCGGATGCGGGCGATGGGTTTGAGACCCAGTTCCTTGGCCTTGTCGGCCGACATGATGATCATGGCCGAGGCACCGTCGTTCAGGCCCGAGGAGTTGCCGGCCGTGACCTTGCCGGTCTTGGGGATGAAGGCGGGCGGCAGAGCCTGGAGCTGTTCCATGGTCAGGCCGGGGCGGAAGTGCTCGTCCTTATCGAAGATGATGGGCGGTTTGCCTTTCTTCTGGGGTATCTCGACCGGTACGATCTCTTCCTTGAAGTCGCCTTCCTTGGTGGCGCGTTCGGTATTGTTATGGCTTCTGAGCGCCACCTCGTCCATTTCCTCGCGTGAAATATTTAAGAGCTGGGCGATGAGTTCAGCGGTGTGGCCCATGATATAGGGTTTACCTCTCAGCGAATCGAAGGGCTGGCCTGATTTGACGGGGCCGTCGTCCGACAACGGCATGACATAGGACCCGCAGTGCAGCGCGCGGATCATGCCGTCGATGAAGACCGTATCCTGCAGCCGGCAGCCCCAGCGGGCGTCCAGACTGACATATGGTGCCCCGGACATGTGCTCCACGCCGCCGGCCAGGATGATGTCGGCCATGCCGGCCTGGATCATGGCCATGCCGCTGATGGCAGCCTCCATGCCGGAGATGCATACGCGGTTGACGGTGACGGCCGTGACGGAATCCGGTATGCCTGCTAAGAGGGCGGCCACGCGGGTGACATTCAGGGTGTTGACCGGGTCCATGCAGCAGCCGAAGCGTACATCGTCGATCATGGCCGGATCGATCCCGGCGCGCTTGATGGCCTCTTTCATGACCACGGCGCCCATGCGGGCGGCGATCATATTCTTGAGTGTTCCGCCAAAGGTGCCGATGGCGGTCCGGCATGCTGATACTACAACTACATCCTTCATCATTTATCTCCTTTCTAGTGTTGCGTACTATAGGCCGAGGAGTAGCCCCCTCCTTTCATTACAAAATGAATGCCCATTCATTTTGTATAGCCGATTAATGCGGGCGGGTAAAGTGGAAAAGGGTTCCAAAATTATAGATTCCCAACGGGGTGTAGATGCATTTGGATAATCTGCCTTTTAGGCTTGACTTTTGCTATGGCATTGGCTACAGAAGCTCTTGCGCAAGCTCCTGGTGCGCGTGGAAGGCTGGCGTAGCTCAATTGGCAGAGCAGCTGACTTGTAATCAGCAGGTTGCGGGTTCAAGTCCCATCGCCAGCTCCAGAAAAAATGCGGAGGGGTTCCCGAGTGGCTAAAGGGAGCAGACTGTAAATCTGCCGGCGCAGCCTTCGGAGGTTCGAATCCTCCCCCCTCCACCAAGGGAATGAAGAGGGATCGCAGGAGACGTTGGTCGCTATTGACTGCGTTCTCGGTGATGTTAGCGGGAATAGCTCAGTTGGCTAGAGCGTCAGCCTTCCAAGCTGAGGGTCGCGGGTTCGAATCCCGTTTCCCGCTCCAATGAACCCTCTTTAATATGGCGAAGCCCATGTAGCTCAGTCGGTAGAGCACATCCTTGGTAAGGATGAGGTCACCGGTTCAATCCCGGTCGTGGGCTCCATAACTGATAGTATAGAAGAAAAATACTCAGAAAGGGGGTTGTGGCATGGCCAAGGAGAAATTTGAGCGGACGAAGCCGCATGTGAACATTGGGACGATAGGTCACATAGACCATGGGAAGACGACGCTGACGGCTGCGATCACGAAGCATCTGGCGAAGAAGGGATGGGCGGAGTATGTAGCGTACGACCAGATAGACAAGGCGCCTGAGGAGAAGGAGCGTGGGATCACGATCAACACGGCGCATGTTGAATATCAGACGCCGAAGCGGCACTATGCGCACATCGATTGTCCGGGCCATGCGGACTATATCAAGAACATGATCACGGGAGCGGCACAGATGGACGGGACGATTCTGGTGGTGGCGGCCTCAGACGGGCCGATGCCGCAGACGCGCGAGCACGTGTTGTTGGCCAAGCAGGTGAACGTGCCTGCGATCGTGGTATTTTTGAACAAGGTTGACCAGGTGGACGACCCGGAGCTGTTGGAGTTGGTGGAGCTGGAGCTGCGGGAGTTGCTGACGTCGTATGATTTTCCTGGGGACGAGGTACCGATCATTCGAGGCAGCGCGTTGAAGGCGATGGAGACGGACGACGTGAATTCGCCGGATGCGAAGTGCATATTTGAGTTGATGGAAGCGGTGGATGCCTATATACCTGAGCCGGTGCGCGAGATTGACAAGCCGTTTTTGATGCCGGTGGAGGATGTATTCACGATTTCGGGACGTGGGACGGTTGTGACGGGCCGCGCGGAGCGCGGGATCATCCGGACGGGCGAAGAAGTGGAGATCATTGGTATCCGGCCGACGATCAAGACGGTGTGCACGGGAGTAGAGATGTTCCGGAAGACCCTGGACGAAGGTCGTGCGGGGGACAATATAGGGGTGCTGCTGCGGGGCACGAAGCGCGAGGAAGTGGAGCGCGGGCAGGTAGTGGCGAAGCCTGGTTCGATTACGCCGCACACGCATTTCATGTCCGAGGTGTATGTACTCAAGAAGGAAGAGGGTGGGCGTCATACGCCGTTTTTCACGGGGTATCGTCCGCAGTTTTATTTTCGGACGACGGATATCACGGGTGACATCAAGCTGCCGGATGGGGTGGAGATGGTGATGCCTGGAGACAACATCACGATGGAAGTGAAACTGATCCATCCGATCGCGATGGAAGAGGGCCTGCGGTTCGCCATCCGTGAAGGCGGACGCACCGTGGGCGCCGGCGTCATCGTCAAGGTCATTGAATAGGAAGACGGTATGCGAGATTTAGTGATTCTAGCGTGTGGGGACTGCAAGCGCCGCAACTATACGACGACGCGCAACAAGAAGAAGCAGCAGGAAAAGCTGCAGATCAAGAAGTATTGCCCGTTCTGCAGGACCCATTCGGTACATAAAGAGACGAAGTAGGGATGAGGCATGCAGGCCAGTAGCTCTAATGGTAGAGCGCCGGACTCCAAATCCGGATGCTG
>JBDKSM010000007.1:0-19011 GCA_039680665.1 Syntrophaceae bacterium
CGAACAGCGAGCGATTCGGCGCCCTTGAAGAAAATCTCCACGAATGAAACGTACAGCATCACGCCGGCGGAAAAGCCGGTCGACACCGAGAGGAAACGGTAGTCGGTCCGCTTGGCCATGAAGGCGATGACGCTGCCGATGCCGGTGGCCATGCCAGCAAACACGGTCAGTCCCATCGCAACCCAGACACTTGTCATCGTTCGTTCCTCTGGAACACAAGGACTTCCGACCTATCAGTATCCGACATCCCCGATGGATGTTCCCCTGTCGTGCCCTATAGCAGAAAAAACACTTCCCCACCAGATCGACAATCCCACTCCTCCGGGTGGACAGGGGTGTGCTCCGGGTAATTCATGCGCGACTGTCATGTCTGTCCCGGCCGTGATAGACGCCCTCCCTCGGTACAGCTTGTCCTTGAGTTCCGATCATGATCGGGCTAGCATGATGCCGGAGACCGGAGCGGGGAAGTAGCCCCATGCAGCTCTGGAAAGGGAGATTGGCATGGAGACGTTCACCGGAGTCAAATCCCTGGTCAACAACCCGGACTTCGACGAGCAGCGGCGGCGTTGTCTGGCCGCGTTTGACCTCGGCGCCATCGATGCGCCGCTGCGCGACATTATCGAGGCCTTCACGCGCCTGGCGTGCTGCTATACCCTGCAGTGCTGCTGGGGCCACTTCCTGCCCGGCGGCGCCGGCGACGCGCACACCCTGGCCCTGCTGCCGGCTTCACCCGCGGCCGATAGCGTCCGGTATCGCATCGCCTACCTCGCCCTGTGCGTGGAAAACACCGCCGCGGGCCGTGGGCTCCTGAGCGACTTGGGCGGCATCGTCGCTCTGGAACCCGATTGCATCCAGCTGGGCTGCGCCGAGTGGTTCTGGGACCGGGTCGTGGTGAACTCGTACGCGCTCCAGGTGGAGCCCGTGCGCTACCAGAACCGCGACGAGGTCATGCTCTCTCACCCGGAGGCGCTGCATGTCCAGGCCGTCCGCGACGAGTTCTTCGCGGCCGTCCGTGAGATCCTGCGCTGTTGGTCCGTCCTGTAGCTAGAGATAGAGCTTACTCTGCTTGGCGTCCAGGGCCGCGGGCGTGGTCTGTTCCAGGGCCAGCTTCATCTCCCACATTGGCGTCATGTCGTTGATGGTCAGGACCTGCTCGGGGCATACGGACAGGCAGCGCAGGCAGGCGATGCATTTGTCGCGTTCGGCCTCTCCGGAAGCGGCATGCATGGCCCCGGAAGGGCAGAGGTCCTCGCAGGCCATGCACAGGCTGCATGGAAGGCCGCCCCGCGTGGGGAGCTTGGTCAGGACACTGAAGCGGAAGCCTTCAAACTGGTCGAGCACCTCAGGGGTATACGCGGATGGGTCCAACGCTCCCAGGATGGCGGGGTCCTCGCCTAGAAAACGTTGATAGGTGGCCTCGACATACGCGCGCGCCACGGCGTCATCGGAGGTATCCGGTCGGCCGTTCATGGCCTTCCAGCCCCCCAGGTTGAAGGTATGCGCGCCTAAAAACTCGGCCGAGGAGACTACCTTGAAATTCTGACGGGTAAGGATCTCCCGCGTCGAGTAATGTGCCGGATGCACGCCGAACCCGCCATAGGTGAAGAACATGGCGCACGGTTTGCCTTTGCCGTTAAGGGTTGCAAGCCACTCGCGCACGATCCTGGGCGCCCGGCAGGAGTGGATGGGCGCCCCGAAAACAAAGGCCTGAAAGGCCGAGGGATCAAAAGGCTTCGACCGGTCGGCACAGGCCGTGATGTCATGCATGTCCACCACGGCCCCCAGTCCGAGAAAGGCCTTCTGGATAACGCGGGCCATGCGCGCGGTATTCCCGGTGGCTGAAAAATATGCCAGAGCGATATGCATGCCGCACCTCCTTGCTTGTATGGATCAATCGATTAATTCCCACACGAACGGGCAAGCGGGCGCGCCGTCGGCGATGCGCCTTTTATCCCGGCCGCGATGAAAGACCATCTTCTCCGGCAGATAGGAGTTGAAAACCGCGTTGTCCACCTGGCAGATCAGCGGGGTGATCTCGGGTATGCCCAAGGAGCAGGCCAACTCGTGAAACAGGCAGCGGGTGATCCTGATCTCGAACCGGCGCTCGCTGCGTTCCACGATCTCAAGCGTATTCCAGCGTGTGGTGCCGGTCCGGTTGATCTCCAGCTCCTGGGTGATGAAATTCTGGAAGGTGCGTTCTCTCTCAACCGTATCAAACAGCAATGACTGTTTGGCGACCCCGCCGGTCAGCAGCGCGATCCGCATGATCTCGAAGGCCTTGCGTTCGCCGATTGTTTTCTTCAGGTTCAGATACACCCAGAGCGGCAAGGCCGTCAGCTCGACGAATTCCCTGGGGAATCGCGCATCGATGCCCTTTCTGAACCGGCCCAGCGTCAGCCTGCACTTCAGCATGAAGGCCAGGGGAAAGGCGATCTCGTCCTTGAGGAGATGCACAAGGACGGGGGTGGTGATCTTTTTCATGTTCAGTTCTCTTGGCATACGCCACCTCCGGGAACAGCGGCACGCGGGAAAAGGTGTGCCACCCAATCGAAGAAGACCTGCTCGGCCTGCTCAAGGGCCCCGGCCTGGCAATGCGCCGCGGCGCCTTCCGGGGCGCGGAAGAGATGCTCAGTGACGCTGCGTGCCTGCGTAAGCCGCGCCTTGAGCGGGGGCGTATCCCTGTCCGGCCGGTAGAAATGCTCTTGTGCGCCGTTCATGATGAGGACATCGCAGGTGATTTTCGGGAGGTATCCTTCCAGGGCATAGGAGCGGAAATTCCGTACGAGATCGAATGGATCGGCGACACCCATGGTCCAGCAACCGTTGTTGACGGCCCAGCGCAAGCCGATGGCGCGCTCGGCCTGCCATGCGGCCAGGGCATTGAACAGGCCTTTCAGCCCGAGATGGTAGAGAATCCGGCCGGGTAGCGGCATCTGATTGAGCGCGACGCGGTGGACATCGAACATCGCCCCGCCGTGAATCGCCACGGCGTCGATCCTCTTTTCGCAGGCCGCGGCGCGCGGCACCAGCCTGCCTCCCAGACTGATCCCGAAGAGAATTTTCTTGCGACCGGCAAGCTCCGGTCGCCGGGCCTCGGCATGGTCCAGCACGGCCTTGACCGGCTGCTCCCAGGCCGGAGTGAACCTGATCTTATACCTTCTGATCATATGAGACTGCCCCGGACCTTCGAACAGGAGGCACGGGTAGCCGCGCGCGACCGCGCCTTCTCCGATCCAGAAGAAGCTCTCCTCGTTGGTCGAGTCATACCCGCCGCAAACCATGATCAGGGGCTTGCCTTCCTGCCCGGGAAAGAAATAGGCGCGCATGCGCGCATCCGCGTAGGGTATGTCCCAGACCGCATGCCTGATCCCCAGGGCATCAAGGCCTTTGACGAACAGCGCGGCGCTCCGGTCATAGGTCGTGATCCTGCGCTCATCAGACGGGTGCAGGAAGAATTCGCTGGTGCGGTAATAATTACTGGCCCGCAGATAGGCCTTGCCTTGCGTGATGCGATCGGGCGAGGATTGCGCCCAGCCTTCGCAGCGTCGCCCCATGGCGTGCCAGCCTTCATACCAGGACTCAGCGTTGCCGTCGCGGATGCCGGCGATGGCGGCCAGGCATTCGCCGGGATTGGCGCCCAGCGGATGCCCCATGGTGCGCAGGGTCTGATAGTGGAAGGCCTGCGATTTGAAAAAACGATCCATAGCTTTGCGTCCGATCATCGGGGTTTCTCCTTTCGATCTTTCGTGCGTATCAGTTCAATCCTTGGGGTGTATGATGGTTTTTAGCGCATCAAATTCCCCCTCGTTGTTGCATCGTTTTATTGTTTATAAACTAAACAATAACCTTAAAAAAATTTCCTCCTTAGGTTTGGTCCTCGCTATAGCGGTCGAGGTGATAGTCGATCTTGGCCAGGACCGTGCGCACGCGCTCGATCTCGGCGGCGCTTACCCCTTCCAGCGCCCGCAATAGGTCCGCATACAGGGCGGCGTGCATGTTTTCGTGCCCCCGGAAGGCCTTGAGCCCTTCCGGGGTGAGCCGCAGCTTGACCTCCTTGTCGTTCAGCCCGTCCTTGGTCTTGGCCACGAGCCCTTTTTTGCTGAGCCGTGTAACCATCTGCGAGACCCCACCCTTGGTGATGCCCATGACGCGGGCCAATTCCGTGACATTGATTCCGTTCTGCTTACCGATGGCCTCGACCGTATGGATTTCCTTGGGGTTGAGCGGGTCACAGTCGCCAAGGCGCAGCGGTTTCATCTCCATGCGGTTGTACTTGTTGAGTATCCGCAGGAACAGTTCGGTCAGCATGGATAAGGTCTCCTGCCCCTTTGCCATGCGTATATTGTATAAAAGCTAAACAAAAATGTAAAGCACGAAAATGCGAGCAGGGAAGTCACGTCTGTCCCGATGCGAGGGCATCGGCATTGAGGAGCGCTTCAGCGCTTTTCAAGATCATCCTTGTGAGGCATGCTTTCCTGCGACGCTAACCATGCGAGGAGGTGCTCATGGACAACAAGCAGGCTGACGGGAAAAGTCTGTGCGCCACGTGTCCGGGAACGGTCTGTTACCCGCTGGCGGAGATTGATGCGCCGCTGCCGCCCATCGAGGAGGCGCCCGATTTCTGCCCCATGCGCCGCTTCCCGGAGGTGATGCAGGCCGTGGGGCAGGAGTATGAGAAGCCCGTGATGAGAGATTTCGCGCGCCTGGCCTCCATCCAGGAGGCACAGTGTTACGAGATCACCCCGGCCGGGATCAGAACGAAGATCCCCCGTATCGAGGAAACGATCGATTATGCGAACAAGTGCGGGTACACACGGCTCGGCATAGCCTTTTGCGTCGGCTTGAAGGAAGAGGCGAAGTTGCTCGCGGGCATCTTTGAAGGCAAAGGGTTTGAAGTCGTGTCCGTGAACTGCAAGGTGGGCCGCGTGCCCCAGGAAGCCCTTGGTCTGAAAGGCGAGGAGAAGATCCTGGGGCCGGACCTTATGGTGCCCATGTGCAACCCCATCGCCCAGGCCGAGGTCCTGAACGCCGAAAGGGTCGACCTGGCCGTGGTGCTGGGGCTGTGCGTGGGGCACGACACCCTGTTTTTCCACGCCTGCCGGGTGCCCTGCACCGTGCTGGCGGTCAAGGACCGCGTCACGGGCCATAACCCCCTGGCGGCCCTGTACCTCTCCAAGGGCCCTTACTACCGCCGGCTCGCCCAGCCTGGGCCAGTCCCGGAGCCGAGGACGAAGGTCGTCCTGGAATAGGACGCCGTCAATGACAGCTTACTTCTTCTTGCGCGCCGCCAGGGGCGCCGGGTCGTAGACCGGCGAGAAGGGCGGGGCGTAGGCCAGGTCGAGATCGACGGTTTGAGATCCGTCTCATGAACGATCCCGGTTTTCCCCGCCTTTTCCAGAGCGGAAAAGGCTTGTCCAAGATGTTCTTTCCCCATGCCAATGCGCCCGCGTGTGATGATTCCCGATAGCTCTCCGAAACGTTGGCACACTTGTTTCAATTATGTGCTACTCATTGCTACTAATGTCATTATCGTGTTATTTTACCATTGAAATGGACCGCCTGTCTTTGGTATGCAACCTCAATTGATTACTTTCGAAACAGCAGGGGACTGGGTGGGCACAGCCGAGCCGAGGATGCCGGGAATGATGTCGCCTGCTTTCACGAATGCTGGGCGGGAATATGATGCGTGACGGGCAAAGATACCCTACGAACCCCGGTGCAATAACATTGGCATATAGAACACAAGTCCGCCGGAAGATGCTGCTGCTGCTCGGGTTGCTCGGCATGCTGCTCCTGGTCGCCGTGTATGCGGTGGTCAAGGGACCCTATGCCGTGCTCGTTACCGATGTGCTGCGAGCCTTGATGGGAAACGCCGACGTCACAACCGGCGTGGTCATCAGCAATATCCGGATGCCGCGGATTTTCGCCGCCATTGTCTGCGGCTGGGGACTTTCACTTTCCGGGTTGTGCCTGCAGTCCCTGCTCAGAAACCCGCTCGGCTCGCCGTCCACACTCGGCATCAGCCAGGGGGCGGCCTTCGGCGCCGCGGCGGCCATCGTGGTCTTCGGCGCCGAGACGTACTCGGTGACGGCCTTTGCTTTCGGCGGGGCCATGGCGGCCACGCTGGTCGTGCTGGTCATATCCGGGCTGAAACGTCTTTCGCCCGAGGCCGTTATCCTGGCAGGCGTGGCCTTGTCATCCCTTTTTGTATCGGCAACGATTCTGATCCAATACCTGGCCACGGAGACCCAACTGGCCATGGTGGTTTTCTGGACCTTCGGCGATGTGGCGCGTTCCAGTTGGAGCGAGATCGGGCTTTTGTCCGGTGTCGTCTCCGCCGCGTCGCTCTACATGATGATGCTGAGATGGGATCTGAACGCCCTGGCCTCGGGAGAAGAGGCGGCCAAGGGTCTGGGGGTGAATGTTGAGAGAATCCGCATGGCCGGCATGCTGGCGGCCACGCTGGTGTCGGCCATGGCTACGGCTTTTCACGGCATCATAGCCTTTGTCGGTCTGATAGCGCCTCATATGGCCAGACGTCTTGTGGGCGATGACCATCGCCTGCTGATTCCCTTCTCCTCCATCTTGGGCGCTTTGCTGCTGCTGAGCGCCGATACTCTGGGCCGGGAGCTTATCGGTTCGGGTTCGCTGCCGGTCGGCGTAATCACCTCATTCTTAGGGGCGCCGATGTTCCTCTATCTACTCATTCGGGGGTATCGATGAAGCTGAAGGCGGCCAACATCTGTTTTTCCTATAATAGCCATCCCGTGCTGACGGACGTGAATTTCTGCCTGGATCAGGGACAGGTCATGTGCGTCCTGGGGGTCAACGGGGCGGGAAAATCCACCTTGCTGAAATGCCTGAACCGGATTCTCAAGCCCCAATGCGGCGCGGTGTTGGTGGATGGTGAAGACCTGCTTTGTATGAGCCAAAACAGCGTGGCGCGGCGCATGGGGTATGTGCCGCAGCGTCATCCGGAAACACGGTTGACGGTTTTCGAGGCCGTGCTCATGGGGCGCAAACCGCACATCGGGTGGTCGCTCTCCAGAGACGATTACGCCTTGGTGGAAGGCATCGTTGAGCAGATCGGCATTCAGCATCTGGCCCTGCGGCCGGTTTGCTCCTTAAGCGGCGGCGAGGTTCAGAAGGTGATTATCGCCCGCGCCCTGGCGCAGACGCCCGCGATCTTGCTGCTGGACGAACCGACGAGCAATCTGGACTTGAAAAACCAGCTTGAAGTGATGGGACTGATCCGCCGCATTATAAGAGCCCAAGGTCTGTCGGCCGTGGTCGCCATCCATGACCTGAATATCGCCGTGCGGTTTGCCGACAGCTTTCTCTTTTTAAAAGATCAGCAAATCCATGCCATCTCCACCAAGGAGAACCTCTCCTCGGAGATGATTCAACAGGTGTATGGCGTCGAGGTCGCCCTGAAGGAATTCGGTGGCCACACCTGCGTTGTGCCGATGTAAACATAAGGAGAAACGAATGAAAAAAACAGGCCTTCTGATATGCTGCGTCATCATCATGTGGGGTTTCTCCACCACTTGCGCCGCCGCCCGGACCGTGACGGTGACCGATATGGTCGGGCGGGAAGTGACGGCTCCCTTCGATCCGGCCCGGATCGTCTGTATCGGGCCGGGCGCATTGCGCTTGATCGTTTACCTGCAAGCCGAATCGAAGGTCGTGGGCGTGGAAGATATGGAGAAGATGAACCCCGGCGGCCGGCCATACTGGATCGCCCATCCGGAACTTGCAAGATTACCGCGTTGCGGCCCGGGCGGCCCGGGCGGCATCAACAAGAAACCGGACCTGGAGGCCGTGCTTTCCGTAAAGCCGGATGTGATCTTCATTACGTACATGGATGGCCGCCTGGCTGACGAGGTGCAACGGACATTGGGCATTCCGGTGGTGGTTTTAACATACGGCACGCTGGCCACCTTCGATGAAGCGGTCTACGACGCGCTCCGCGTTGCGGGCAGGATTCTTCACCGCGAAAAACGGGCCGATCGTGTTGTGGCCTATATCGAATCCCTGCGCGCGGACATGCGCACGCGGACCAAGGATATACCCGAAAGCGCGAGGCCGTCCGTCTATGTGGGCGGCATTGGGTTCAAGGGCTCCTACGGCATCGAGAGCACGGAACAGCGCTATATCCCATTGGACTGGGTCGGGGCCGACAACATCGCCGGGCGTGTCAAGCCCGGTATCGGAAACCATGTGTTCATGGACAAGGAAACGCTTCTTAAGCTGAATCCGGATGTCGTGTTCGTCGATGGCGGCGGGCTGTTGCTCGTTACGGAGGATTACCGCAAGAAACCGGACTTCTATCATGCCTTGCGGGCCTTTTCCCGGCGGCAGATGTATATACTGTTACCGTTCAACTGGTACACGACCAACATCGAAACCGCCCTGGCCGATGCCTATGCCATCGGAAAGATTCTGTATAAAGATCGCTTCAAAGACATAGATCCGGAACACATGGCCGATGAAATCTATACCTTCATGGTCGGAAAGCCGGTGTATCAAGCGATGAAAAAAGAGTATGGCCCTATTGGGAGAATAGCGCCGTTCTTACCTTGATAAAGGAGAAAAAATGAACGCTCGACAAATTATGGACAGCGCGGACTTCCAGAGATGCGCGGACTTTCACGGGCATATCTGCCCCGGGCTTTCCATCGGCTACAAGGCCGCCAAGCTGGCCTTGCACAAGATTGAAGAATCACGCTCCGCTGATGAAGAGATTGTGGCGATCGTGGAAACCGATGCCTGCTCCGCCGATGCCGTGCAGGTCCTGACCGGCTGTACCTTCGGCAAAGGGAATCTGATCTCCAAGGATTACGGCAAGATGGCCCTGACGCTGCTCAGCCGCAAGACCGGCCGGGGCGTGCGGGTGGCGCTTAAGCCCGGTGCGTTCTCGCCGGACGAGCGGCACCTGGAACTCCTGGGCAAGGTCATGCGCGGCGCGGCCACCCCTGATGAAATAGCCCGGTTTCATGCGCTTCATCTGCAACGCAGCCGCGATGTCTTGGAGACGCCCGCTGATCAGCTTTTCGCTGTTAAGGAGGTATGCATGCAATTGCCCCCCAGGGCCAGGATTGAACCATCCGAAGCCTGCCCCCGATGCGGAGAGCCCACCATGCGCACCAAGCTCGAAACCGTGGATGGTGAAAGGCTGTGCCGGGGTTGCCTGGAGAAGTCCATGTCCTGAGACAAGATTCGGCGGACGGCTTGTTGACAAGAGGGGCTTAAAAAATGGTATTGATAGACAGACCGGTCGAATCCCGGGAAGGAGAATATCATGGGGAATGAAGCCAAGGAAAAGAAAAGCGTGTGCGCGAAGTGCCCAGGGACGGCCTGTTACCCGCTGGCGGCGGTGGGGCAGCCGCTGCCGCCCATCGCGGAGGCGCCCGATTTCTGCCCCATGCGGAGATTCCCCGACGCTATGCAAAAAGTTGCTGAAGAATACTCTCAGCCCGGGGTGCGGGAATTCGCGCGCCAGGCCTCCATCCAGGAGGCCCAGTGCTACGAGCTTGCGGCCGAGGGCATCAGGACCAAGATCCCCCGCATCGAGGAGACGATCGAGTTCGCGAAAAAGTGCGGGTATACGCGGCTTGGCATAGCCTTCTGCGTCGGATTGAAGGAAGAGGCCAAGATGCTCACGACCATCTTTGAGAACAAGGGATTTGAAGTCGTGTCCGTGAACTGCAAGGTGGGCCGCGTCCCCAAGGAGGCCATCGGCATCAGGGGGGAAGAGAAGATCACGGGCCCGGACCTCATGGAGCCCATGTGCAACCCTATCGCCCAGGCCGAGATCCTGAACGCCGAAGGGGTCGACCTGGCCGTGGTGCTGGGGCTGTGCGTGGGTCACGACACCCTGTTTTTCCGATATTGCCGGGTGCCCTGCACGGTGCTGGCGGTCAAGGACCGCGTCACGGGCCATAATCCCCTGGCGGCCTTGTATCTCTCGAAGGGCCCTTACTACCGCCGGCTTACCCAGCCGGGGCCGGTCACGGAGCCACGGCCGAAGGTGGTCCTGGACTAAGGCTATTTCCCCGTACAAACCTACTTCTTTTTGCGGGCGACCCGCGCCGCCAGGAGCACCGGGTCGTACACGGGCGAGAAGGGCGGGGCATAGGCCAGGTCGAGATCAAAGACCTGGTCGATGGTCATGGCGCCAAAGATGGCGGTGGCGTACACGTCGATACGCTTGACCGCCTCGATCCGGCCGGCCAGCTGCGCGCCCAGCACGCGTCTGTTCTTCCCGCCCACGATCACGAGCGAGGTCAGGGGGGAAGCGCCCGGGTAATAGCGGGCCTTGTCGCGCGACTGAACCATGACCTTTTCCGGTTCCAGCCCCAGTTTCACGGCCTGGTCAAAGGCCAGGCCGGTGCGCGCCACGCCCAGATCGAAGACCTTGGTGATGGCCGTGTTCATGACCCCCGCAAAGGCCTCACGCGCGCCGGCCATGTTCATGCCCGCGATGAGACCTTGCTTGTTGGCCTTCAAGGCCAGCGGGGCATGGACCTCCAGACCGAAGGTGCTTAAGATGGCCGTGGCGCAGTCGCCGGCGGCATAGATCCCTTCCTGGTTGGTCTGCATGAACTCGTTCACCCGGATGGCGCGGGCCACTCCCAGCTCTATCCCGGCGGACAGTGCCAGCTCGCTGTTGGGCTCGACCCCGATGGCGATCAGCACGGCATCGCATTCGAGAATATCCGTCTCTCGCACGATCCCGATTTTTTCCCCGCGTTGCTCCAGGCCGGAGAAAGCCTGCCCCAGGCTTAACGTCACCCCTTGCTCGCTGAGCTTGCTTTTGATGATCTCGGAGATCTCTTTCTCGAAGGACCGGTGCAGGTCTTGGCGGCGATGCACCAAAGTGGTCGGTATGCCCTGGCTGTGGAATGCTTCCACGGCTTCGAGCCCGATATAGCCGCCGCCGATCACGGCCACGCTTGCGGGCTTCTGCTCGGCGATGAAGCGCTTGATGCGCGCGGCGTCATACAGGTCGTTCATGGTGAAGACGTTGGGGTAGGCGCCGCAATCGATCCCCTGGGTCTGGGCGCGCGCGCCGGTGGCGATAAGCAGACGGTCATAGGGCTCGATCGTTCGAACGCCCGCGCATTCGACCGTGACCGTATGCTGCGTGGGGTCGATGGCCGTAGCCGTATGTCCAAGCCGGAGGTCGACCTTGCGCTTTTCCCGCGCCTCGGCGGGAGAGACCTCGATGAGGTCCTCCAGGCCGGGTACCGCGCCCCCGACAAAATAGGGGATGCCGCAGGCCGCGTATGATATGTACTCGCCGCGTTCGAAGACGACGACCTCGTATTCCGGCCTCTGCCGTTTGACCTGGCTGGCGGCGCTCATGCCCGCCGCGTCACCGCCGATAATGATGATCTTCATGCTATCCCCTTTTTTTCACGGTACCCCATAAAGGATCATCGCCGCAACGAAGAATCCACCTATCCATCTCGTCCATGGACGCACGCTCGGACAGCTCCAGTATTACCTTTGCCTGGACCATCTCGTCATATATCATCATATGGGATAAGGTCCAAGCTCACCGGCGGCCATGAGGTGGAGCGGAATTGACGCTTAGGGTAGCGCTTTGTTGGGCTGCCCTCTTTTATCTCTCTGCTTACGCACGACTTCACGTACGTCGTGTAGCTTAATTCCATGCTCCTTGCACAGTCTTCCCAAACGCTCGTCCAGGGGCGGATTGCCCGGCAAACCGAGTTCTCGAAGTATGACGGCTCGTGGTATCGCGGTCAGCTGTTCGACCTCGCGCAGCGTCATTGATCCATCAATGTGATAGTCCTGGCTTTCGCCGGGCTCGGTCGAACGCACCCCATGCGGTGGTTCACCCGTTTGCTCCACTCTTCCAAGGAATGGCACTGCCGCCAGAGCGATGAGCGTTATAACTCCAAAAACGGCAAGGGACACCCGAAAACCTGATCCTTCATGCTGACGGCCCTTGACCATGGAGGCGATCCATCTCCAGTGAAGAAGCAGATGCAGAATCATGCACGCCATCAGCGCAACAGCAATCCAGAAGTGTAGCTGACCCCACGCATGGCGATCCATCTCCCACAGTAAGCTGAAGCGCCCGGAACCCGGAGGGAGGACGTAGTGCATCAGAACGCCGGTGGATGCAAGCAACACGAAAGTTACCAATGCCGCTGCGTCAATCAAGAAGTTCAGCTGTGCTCTTTTCATCGGATACTCCCTGTCATGAACGCGCAACGATAATTATCAACCCTCTTTACCCATCCTTTCCCGCGCGGCCGTTATGCTTTCAATGCCGGCCGAAGACCTCCCGGCCTAGCTTGAAGCCTAAGACTTTTCATCCTTGGTTAAGTTGACGAACATTATGCCGCCGTTTTTCTTGATCATCCTGAACGACAGGCCCGCGCTGATGCCTTGTGCCACGCGTTCAGGCTCGGTTACCACGGACGTGCACAGGTAATCGGCCCCGAAATCGAACAGCGCTTGCGACAGCGGCGTGGACGGCCCCAAGACGACGGTCTTGGCCTGGGCGGCCTGCTTCAGGAAATAGCCCATTTGCCGGGTGAGGAGCGCGGTGCCGGTGAGGGCCAGGACATCCAGCCCGGCCAGGGTTTTATCCCATTGGTCCCTCGGCACCGCCCCGGGAACATCCTGGAGCTCGAAGAGATGAAAGGTGCCCACCTGTTCGCGCAGGGTAGACACAAACGGGAAATCCCCCACCAGACCCACGGTCTTGCCCCGCCCCAATTCCGTAATGAGCTCCTCGGCCGGGGTGTCGGCCGCGATAATATCGGCCGCCTTGGGTGTATTGGAAGCGTTGAAGGCCGCCAGGCCGAGGCTGATGCGAAAGGGCGAGGCCTCTGAGAGGAGCGCCGCGACCTGGGATAGGCTTCGGCCGACGAGCTCTTCGGCCAGATGGGTTTCGTCCTCTTTGGGCCGAGCCCCCAGCAGGGAGGCCAGCCCCATGCGGCCGCCGGCGGTCACGGCGATGAACTTGGGCCCGGCCTCGACATGCTCCACAAGTGTTTCGGGCCGCAGCATGGATTGCAGCAGGGCGTTTATCAAGCGTTTTTCAACTTCATCCGTAAGCGGCTTCTCGCCGAGGTTCAGATTTTGGTGCGAACAACGATCGGTTATCATCATTTTGCTCCTTTGCGACTCCCCGCCAAGGCGGGTAGGCCCGGTGTTTTTAGCGGCGCCGTCCGCGGCCGTCTTGCACGGGCGGCGTGATGCGCAAGGTTTTGATCTTGCGGTAGAGCGTGCTGACATCGATGCCCAGATCGCGCGCGGCCCCCGCGCGGTTGCCGTCATGGCGCCGCAGGGCGGCATCGATCTGCCCCCGTTCCCGTTCCTTCAGGCTTAAAGAACTCGGCGCCGCCTCCGCCGGAGACGGCCTGAGCTCGGCCGGCAGGTGCTTTAGCTCGATGATGCCGCTCCGGCACAAGACAAAGGCCTGCTCGATGATGTTCTCCAGCTCACGCACATTGCCCGGGAAATCGTACTCCAGCAGGCGCGCCATGACCTCAGGCGATGCCCCGGCGATATCCTTGCCTTGCAGGCGGTTGAACTTGGTCAGCAGATGCTCTACCAAAAGCGGGATGTCGGCGCGGCGTTCCTTGAGGGCCGGTAGGCTCAAGTTGATGACGCGGATACGGTAGTACAGGTCTTCCCGGAAGCCGCCCTCCTTGACCAGCGCCGTGATGTCCTGGTGGGTGGCGGCCACCACCCGGACATCCACCGGTTGCGGGCTGGTGGCGCCAAGGGGTTCGACGACGCGGTCCTGCAGGACGCGCAGCAGCCGCACCTGCATGGCCGGCGAGATGTCGCCGATCTCGTCCAGAAACAGCGTGCCCCCGTCGGCCAGGGCGAAGCGCCCCGGCTTGTCGCGCTTGGCGTCGGTGAAGGCCCCGGCCTTATACCCGAAGAGCTCGCTTTCGAGCAAGCTATCCGGCAGAGCGGCGCAATTGACCGCCACGAAGGGTTTCCTGCGGCGCGGCGAAAGGTTGTGGATCGCCCGCGCGAAGAGCTCTTTGCCCGTACCACTGGGTCCTTCGATCAATACCGTGCTGCGGCTGGCCGCGATCTGGGGCAGGACCTCGAAGAGGCGCAGCATCACCGGCGAGCGCCCGATGATGTCCTCGAAGGTGTAGCGGCCGTGCAGCTCCTTCAGCAGCTCTTCCACACGGCTCAGGTCCTGGAAGGTCTCCACTCCGCCGATGACTTTTCCGCCCGCATCCTTGAGGATGGCGGTGGATAGGCGGATGGGCACCCGCCCGCCCTGGTGATTGATGATCGAGGCCCTGATGTTCATGAGCGGTTCGCCGCTTTTCAGCGTGCGCTTGAGCGCGCAGCTTTTCTCGCAGATATCGGCGTGGAAGACCTCGGCGCAGCGTTGTCCGAGGGCCTCGGCGCGCGCCACGCCCGTGAGGCGCTCCGCGGCGCGGTTGAACTCCGTGATACGCCAGGCGGAATCGACGGTAAAGACCCCCTCGTTGATGGAATCCAGGATGGCCTCCTGACTGCCGCGTACGTCATTGCGTCGCATGGCCGTGCTCCGCTGCTATAATCGGGCGATATGCAATAATTATCATGGTTGATATATTGCAATATGCACGATAATTGTCAAGCTCTCATTGCCTTTGAATGTCATAAGATTACGATAATAGATGATGATTCATATTTTGTGCGAATTGGCCCTCATTATGCAATTTCATGATTGTATGCGGATCGCCATAGCAGATTGGCAGGATCGGATATCGCCGGTTTTTGACGTATCCAGCGAACTCATCCTGATCGATATCGAGCAGGGGCGGGAGGTCGGGCGTACTTCCGTAACCCTGCGCGGCAACGATCCCTTTGCCCGGGCGCATGAGGTAGCGGATCTCGGTGTCCAGGTGCTCATCTGCGGCGCCATATCGGGCCCCCTGGAAACGGCCCTGCTGGGCGGCGGTATACGGGTGTACGGGTTTGTCTGCGGGACCCTGGACGAGGTGCTCAACGCCTTTATGAGGGGCGGGATCATGCGGGGCCGTTGCCGCATGCCCGGCTGCGGGGGCGGACCGAGGCGCTACCGGATGCGCGTCGGAAAAGGAAATCGGGGCCGATCATAATCGGCACACAAAATCTTTAAAAGGAGAAAAATCATGCCAAGAGGAGATGGAACAGGTCCTATGAGGGGCGGCGGTGGCAGGGGACAAGGTCAAGGCGGACGAAGCCCCGGTCGTATGGGCGGCTCATTGGCGGCCGGGCCCACCGGCCTCTGTGTCTGCCCACAGTGCGGGCAGACGGATCCACACGTACGGGGCGTGCCCTGCATCGAGCGCAAATGCCCGAAATGTGGAACCCTCATGAGGCGGCAATAACAAACAACCCTTAAGAAAGGAGGATGCGAAAATGCCGGGAGGAGATCGTACAGGTCCCATGGGAATGGGAGCAATGAGCGGACGCGCGGCCGGATACTGCGCCGGATATGGTGCCCCGGGGTACATGCAACCCTTCGCGGGACGGGGTTTCCGGGGATGTGGACGAGGTCGCGGGGGCGGATTCGGAGGCGCCGGTTTCGGCCGGCGCAACCGGTTTTTTGCCACCGGTTGGCCGGGTTGGCCGCACATGGCGCCGGTATGGGACGCTGGGATTTTTCCCCCTCCCGCCGGGGTGAGCCCTGAGCAGGAACTCACGGCTTTGAAGACCCAGGCCGAGCAGCTCCAGTCATCCCTTGATGCCATCCGTAAACGCATGGATGACCTGCTTTCCCGCGCGCCCAAGGACTAGGGCATGATGAAGGCATGGGGTATGAAGGTCGCGGCGTACATGGGTGGTGGAGCAGGAACATGACGGCCCAGGTTGATGTTGGATTGTGTACCGGCTGCGGCATCTGTACCGATATCTGTCCGATGTACGCCATCACCATCACGGATGACAAGGCGCGGATTGAGGCTGAAAAGTGCTCCGGGTGCGGCGTGTGCGAGGATGAGTGCCCGATGGGCGCCATACATGTCGCTTGACAAGCCGCGCACGCCAGCGGAGGATTCTTTAGCGTGGAAGAAACCGACTGGCAGGCTGAATTACAACGCACACGGGAGCGTTTGAGACGCGCCCGGCGCATCCTCGGGGTATCGGATACGGCCGGAGAGGAAGAAATCCGAAGGGCTTACCGTCGGGCATGTCGGGCCACGCATCCCGACCTTAAAGACCGCTTAGCGGACAGGGGCGAGGATTTCCGTCTGGTGCGCCAGGCCTATGAGTATCTGACCGGCGGCGCCGGCGGCGAGGAACTGGACGCCATGGCCGTAGAGAAAGACGCCTGCATACGGGACGGGTACCGGGTGGACAATGACTGGGGCTACTGGTGCTGGTGGCGCGCGAGGTTCTTTCATGAGCCTTAAGACCCGAAGAACCGGCCGGCCGGGCATGGGGTCACGCAGAAAGGAGTAGCGCGATGGGAGGGTATATCCGGGAGTTGCGCGCGCAGGTGGGGTCGCGCTGTCTTTTTGTCCCCGGGGTGCGCGCCCTGATCCTGAACGCGGCGGGCGAGGTCCTGCTCCAGAGGCGCGCGGACTCGGGGCGCTGGGGCCTGCCCGGCGGCGCGGTGGAACTCGGCGAGAGCGCCTTTGAGGCCCTGGTGCGCGAGGTGTACGAAGAGACCGGGCTTACGGTCATGGAGGCCGAGCCCATGGCCCTGTATTCCGGAGCGCATCAACGCTTCACCTATCCGGGCGGCGACGAGGTCCAGTGCTTCGCCCTGGCGTTCATCGTGCGGGAGTTCTCGGGTGAGCCGCGGCCGGATGGCCGGGAGGGCACGGAGCTGCGCTTCTGGCCGCCGGGAGGCCTGCCGCACGACCTGGTCCCCATCCACGCCGCCACGCTCCATGACCTGGCGGGGTACCGCGGAAGGTTTATTCTCTCGGATGGGAAGCCCCCGGGGCACGGCGAGCCCGGGCCTGAAAGGGGTTAAGACGTGGGCTATCTCTTCGGACCGGTGCCTTCTAGGCGGCTCGGGCGCTCGCTCGGGATCGATCTTGTCCCTTTTAAGACCTGCACCTACGACTGCATCTACTGCCAGCTCGGGCGGACCACCAACCTTACCTTGGAGCGACGGGAGTGGGTCCCCCTGGAGGCCGTTGTGGCCGAACTCAAGGAAATGCTGACTTCGCGCCCGGACTACATCACCGTAAGCGGCTCCGGCGAGCCGACCCTGTACGCGCGCCTGGACGAACTCATCGCCGCCATTCACGCGTTGACCGACATACCCGTGGCGGTGCTCACCAACGGCTCGCTCTTATGGCAGAGCGAGGTGCGCCGCCAATTGCGCGAGGCCGACCTGGTCATACCTTCGCTGGACGCGGGCACTCCCAGCCTCTTTCAGGCCGTCAACCGGCCGCACCCCGGGATTACCTTTGAAAAGATGACCGAGGGCTTGGCGCTCTTTCGTGAAGAGTATCATGGGGACTACTGGCTGGAGGTCTTTATCTTAGACGGCCTTACGGCAAACATAAGCGAGGTGCGCCGCATCGCGTCATGCGCGGCCGCAATCGGAACTGAGCGCGTGCAGCTCAACACGGTCACGCGGCCGCCGGCCGAGGACTATGCGCTCGGGGTGGATCGCCGGCGCCTGGAGGATCTGGCGACCTTATTTCAACCCCCGGCCGAGGTCATCGCCGATTTCCACGGCGTGCATGCCCAGCCGGATTTCACCGCCACCCGCGAGGCCGTACTGCAGATGATCCGGCGCCGGCCGTGCACGCTTGAGGATATCGGCGACGGGCTCGGACTGCACCGCCACGAGACCCTTAAATATGTCGAGGCGCTCGTGAACTCGGGACGCATCAAAGCGGTGGCAAACCATGGCAGGGTCTATTATGCTGCGCAAATATGAACACATTGACAGGAGGTTCATGATGAATACCAGGGCTTTTCAGGACTATTACCCGGATCACTTCAGCCATTGCTACGGATGCGGTCGTTTGAATACCCAGGGCCTGCAGATCAAGAGCTATTGGGAAGGCGGCCAGACGGTCTGCACCTTCAGCCCCGATGAACGTTATATGGCCATTCCCGGTCTTGTCTACGGCGGCATGATCGCCTCGCTCATCGATTGCCACAGTACGGGCTCGGCCGCGGCCTTTGCTTACCGCGCCGAGGGGCGCGCCATGGAGAGCGAGCCGGCCATTCGATTTCTCACCGCCTCGCTGCATGTGGACTACCTCAAGCCCACGCCCATGGGAGTGCCTCTGGTGCTGCGTTCCGAGCTCAAAGAGCTCAAGGGCCGCAAGGTGATCGTGACCACCAGCTTATCGGCCGGCGACGAGATCTGCGCCCGGGGCGAGGTGGTGGCGGTACGCGTACCGGACAATTTGGCGCTCGGAGCTTGAATCTATCGTATGCTCAACGCCCTGATTCTTGCAGGGTGTACCATATCGTCATGAAGTATGGTAATATGGGGTCATCAATCATTAAGGACCTCTGATGAAGGTATGTTTTCCCCCGTCCGCTGATCGAGGCATGGACAGCGAGGTGTATGGTCATGTCGCTTCCGCGCCGCTTTTCATCGTGGTGGACACCGCAGCCGGGACCGCCGGCGCAATCATCAAGAATAATCAGCATCACACGCATGGGATGTGCAACCCCATCCCGGCCCTGGACAACCAGCCTGTGGATGCCATCGTAGTGGATGGCGCCGACGTTTTGAACAAGTTGAATGCCTCCGGCATCCGGGTCTTCCAGGCTAAGGGCCTGCCGGAGTATACCCTGCAGCAATGCTGCGGCGGAAATGGGCCGGGCTCGGGCTGCGCCCACTGAGGAAGACCAAAATACCCAGGCGTTGATCTGGATCAATGCCTGGGTATTCATCCGGATGTAGGATCGTTTTATTCGAACACAAGGAGGCTGACATGGAAGCGAACGCGATCAAGCATGCCGATGATACGAATTTTAAGGACCTTGTTTTGACATCCGCGCGTCCGGTGCTGGTGGATTTTTGGGCCACGTGGTGCGGACCGTGCAAGG
>JBDKSM010000008.1:0-5955 GCA_039680665.1 Syntrophaceae bacterium
ATCCACACCCGCCTCGACCAGCTGCGTGCTGATGACGCGGCAGGTCTCGCCGCGTGGCAGTCGCTCTTTGATATCGGCGATGATCCGGGAGCGGTGTTCTCCACACATCAGCGCCGACAGGTGGATCGTCCCCGCGGGCATCTCCTTCCAGAGGCAGTGACAATCCCGGCGGGTGTTGACGATACAAAGCACTTGGTCGTGTTCGGAGAGCCGAGCGGCGAGTGAAGGCCACTCAACGGAATTGCTTGGATTCTCAGGGAAATGAATTCTTGTGCGCTTGAGATTTGTGTACAGAGCAACCGTGTCAGGAATGATCTCGCGCGTTTCACAGCAGAGATTCGGCAGCGCCGGTTGCGTGGCTGTGGAAAGGACTACCGTCACCTTGTAATCGGTGATCAGACGATTCAGCGCCTCAACACAGGGATGCAGCAATTCCGGTGGGAGCAGTTGGGCCTCGTCGAGGATCACCACGCTGTCGACTATGTTGTGTAGCTTTCGGCAGCGTCCTGGTTTTGCGGCATAAAGGGACTCGAAGAACTGGACGCTGGTGGTAACGATAATCGGCGCATCCCAGTTTTCAGCCGCCAACGTGTGGCTGGGCGTTTCTTTTTCAGGCATAATATTGCTGTGGTGTTCGATGACGTTTTCCATTCCGAAGTATTGCCGCAGCGTTTCGGCTGTCTGCTCGATGATGCTGGTATAGGGGATGACATAGATGATCCGGGCTTTATTATGGTTTGGGTGTGTTGCATGATCCAGGGCAAACGCCATCGCCGAGAGCGTCTTGCCGCCGCCGGTGGGGACGGTCAGGGAAAATAGACCAGGCTGTTGGATTGCGGCGGTTCGGCAATGGGAGTGTATTTCTGCCCGGATACGATTCACGGGAGTATCGGGTTTGAAGGCCGTCATTCTACGATCGAAGCAATCCTTCAGTGCACTCAATGGAGGGAAAGAAGGGCGTAGGGCGTGACGGCCTTTATCCATGAAGGCTTCCGTATTGAGGAAGTCAGCATCGACCAGACAGGAAAACAGCATCCGCACCCAGAAATGATATGCGATTGCATCGCCCTTATGGCATTGCATGGCGAAAGCAGGGGGCAGAAGTTTCTCAGGCAGAGCGGCGAGATATGATTCAGCATAGACGCGTACCGCATTATCCGCGATGCCTTTTTCCTCATCAATGCGAGATGGTAACGAATCACGACCCCCAAACCAGTCCGGAAGCCCGGCGTGATGCCCTGCGATTATGTATGCAATGGTCTTTCCGATCAAATGCGGCCATTTCTCAAAGGCCAGGATGGCGCCCACACCCGAGTGATTTGGATGACTACCACCGTTCCCACTGTCATAGTCTGAAGCGTCAATACCTTGTGCCTTGAAAAGGTAGGACTGAAAGGCATGATTTGCCTTGCCAAGGTCATGAAGTATCCCCATGATCTCAGCCCAATCTGCTGAATCGAAAACCGACGCAAAACCAGATGCCATCTTGGCAACCTGTTGGAGGTGGTCTTCCAACCGCTGCCACTCTTCTGGTGGTTTACCTTCAAGCGAATGAGCATAGAAAACAACTTTTTCTTCTTGCATCATTACCCCATCATCATGATTCCAACGCAAAGTCTTTCCCAGGGATTGGCACCCTGGTTTTTCGTATGCAGTTGCGCCTGTACGGCGCGGCCCTGGTCCATGAGGTTGGCGATTACGGCGTTGTCGGACCGGGGGATGTAGCCTAGCTTGTCGCCATGCCGATAGACGGCCACGGCCTTTTCGTCATGTGGGTTGGCGGGTTCGCGCACCAGGGTCAGCGGGGCGCCGGGGTTGAGCGACGGCCAGAGGCGTTCGCCCGCATAATATTGGAATCCGGCCACCGGGGTCTGAAGCAGCAGGGCGCTTTGAGGGGTCGGCTTGGCCTGGGCCTTGGCCCCAAAAGCCAGCAGCGGCAGGCCGAGGATCGTCTTGAGAAAAATGCGTCTGTTCATGGACTACCTCCCATAGTACATTGCATATACTCCACCTGCTCCCCCAGGACGTGTCCCTGCACTACATCGGATTAAAAATATTTTGTGGTTCGTCTCAAAGATACAAACCTGCCATCTTTTTGATCTCGACCATGACCTCCTGCCTGAGGCTTGCGGGCGCAAGCACCTCCACCTGGGCGCCATGTTTCAGGATCTCGCGCTTGATCTCGCGGAAATCGGCCACGGGAAAGGTCAGGGTCAGCGCGCCGTCGGGCTCGCGGACTGCCTCCTGAGCCGGGTGCCAGACCTGCTCGGCCACCCACGGAGCGGTCTGCGGCGTGAAACGCAGGCACACCATGGTGGCCTCGGGGCTGTTCATGATGCCGAAGTTTCTGCGGATATAGGCCTTGACCTGGGCGGCGGAAAACCGTGGCGCAAGCTCGCGCTCACTGGCTTTAAGCGACTTGATGCGTGAGACCACGAAATCACGCAGGTCATTCTTCAGGCCGCAGTGCGCGATGATGTGCCAGGTGCCCATGTAGTGCAGCAGGTGCTGGGGCAGGATATCACGCCGGGTGGTAACATCGCGGTGCGGTGAGTAGTATTCGATGGCCAGGGGACGAATGTGCAGCAGGTGTTCCAGGACCTGGTGAAAGATCCGGCCGTCGGTGCGGGAGTAGGCGATGTTCTTGACCGAGACCTTCTCTTCCAGATCTTCCATGCTGATCGCGTCGCCGACGCCATGGCGCGTGAGGATGCGTTTCAGGATCGTGGCGCACGAGCGCTTTAATTTCTTATCCGGGATGGTCGAGGCCAGGCGGTAGGCCACCAGCAGCGCGGTCAGCTCTTCTTCGCCGATCCATGAACCCGGCAGCTCATAGGCCTCGTCCGTGTAGCGGTAACCGCGTTCGGCGGCTACATATTGCAGCGGGGCCAAGAGCCGGTCGCGCATGAACTCGATGGCGCGCTGGGCGGTTTTGGAGGAGATTTCGAAACGCTCGGCCAGCTTCGCGGCATTCGGGTAGGTCTTGGCTTTGACACGTTCGTCGAACCAGAAGAAACGCTCATATATAGTTTGATCAGACATAACAACCACCTAAGGGTGCAATATTTATAGCACATATACCCACATGGCATGTTTGTCAAACCCCTGTGGAGGAGCTCGGTCAACCAGAGAAGCCCGGGGCGGATAGAAATCTGGGGTCCGACTTGACTGCCGAGGCTTATTCCACGTGGTGATCCTTATCGATTGACGGGGCAGGTTCTTGGCCTTTGGGCTGTGGTTTTCCAGTAAGTGTTTCCTGCTCCTGAACCGGCTGGTCAAAATCTATACATGCGCTCGGCCCGAATAATGTTTGGATGATGCTCTCATGGTTATCACCGGTGATTCTGTGGTAGCCGTTCTCACAGATGATATAGTCCACCTGCGTGATCGGCATGACATCCTCCCGGGGGTTGTAGAGAAAGATGTTATGGACCTGGCCCCTGTCATAGGAAGTTATCTCATTTTGACACAGCGCTTTCATGATCTCCTTGTCCTTGAGCAACCACACGGATTCTCGTATGTTCACGATATCGTTCTTCAGGTATGTATACCCATCGACGCAGTATGGAGCGATACGGTTCTTTTCGAAGATGGAGCTTACCGAGATCTTACGGCCCTCCATGGGTGATTGGCTGAGTGTATCCTTTTCAAAATATTTTTCACTTGAGCAGACCAGCAGGATTGAGGGTTGGTTCATGCCTTTTCGGAGGCGGTATTCCCGTGCCAGGTTGATAATCGAACTGTGACCGGCCGAGTGCCGGAAATATTTCCCATCCAGTCCGTTTGCCCCCACTATTACGAGGTCGATGGGGAGATTTTCAATCAGATTGCCCGCCACGATGTCAGGGATCAGGGCGATATTGCAGAAGTTTCTTCGGCGCAGATAGAGGGAGTACTGGGTGCCGTCATGGTAGATGATATGGTCGCCGTAACTGCTCTGGGTCTTTGGTTGCCCTTCGCAGATAAAGATATTGATCATCTTGGAGATGTTGTATTCACGCTCGGAGCCCCGGATCGTTTTATTTTCTTTATCATGGTGGATATGTTCGATCAGCGCATCGCGGAAACCGCACAAGACCGTGGCTACCATTTCGCTGTAACCGTAGAGCAGGACATTGATCTCCTGCTTCTCCTCGAAGGTATTCACCATTTCCCGGGTGAAATATTTCCGGGAAGCGGCCCGGATCTTTCTTCGATAATCATGATGGGCGGTGAATAACCTTTCGATCTCGGACATCAGGGCCACACGATTGATCTCATGCTTTTTCCCAATCATTTTCTGCAGGGTTTCCACCAGCTTCAGCAGGCCAAGATGGCAGGACCGGGTCTTCAGAAGATCTTCCATGAGATAGTTGAGAAATTCGTTGAGCCTGCTGGTTGTATTCTCGGAGGTTTTGAAGTCATTGACCTCGGTTTCCCCTTTGTTGTTGCGATACAGTGAATAGCCGAGGATATTGGCCACGGATATAAGGATCATCTCAAGCAGTTTTGATGCGTTGGGTGCGATCATGATGTCATAGTTCAGCACCATCTCTCTGATGTCGATCTGCATCTGGGTGTCGACGGCGCAATCATACAGGTTAGAATCAATCTCCAGGAAAAAGGTGACGCCTCCTTTTATCAGGACATCGGCTACGCTGAACAGTTCTCCACGGAGATCCTCAAGGACCATCGTGATGATTGACCGCAGCTTTTCCATGAGGAATTTGATCGTGCCCTCATCCAACCGGGGCGTGTCAAATCTCGGTTCCCTGAAAGAGATCAGAATCTTATTGGTCTTGTAGTTGATTTCAATATCATGAATGATCCGGCTCTTGATCCAGTGTATCTTGGATTCGATGGGTATCCCATAGGTGAGACACATCGAATATGGTCCGGCCGGTGTGCGGGAAACACTGATGTCAAGCGCGTCGGCGAGCCTCAGATAGGAGGCCAGGAGCCTGAGCCGAACCGGTTCCTTCTGTACGCTCAGTTTTTCATCGCAGGCGTTTATATCCTCCCGTTTCCGATGGAATCGACACAGCTTCCCCAGGACGTCCTTGTCAAACTCATCCACGCCGACTCTTGCATAATGCTCGACGATGTAACGCTCGGACAATTCATGGTGATAGTTTCTTATCTCTTGCGGCTTGCCGCTCAGCGCGGGGCGAAACTCCTCGGCTACGGCGGGAAGCATGCCTATGTCATGGAGCCAGGCCGATGCAAGGAGAAGAAAGCGCTCCTTCTCGGTAAGTTCCTGGTATCTTTCATCCGGGATCAGCTTGTGTATCAGATCTTCAACCGCCCTGGAATGGTCTATGCCATGCGGAGTGTAGAAAGGCAGGGTTTTCTTGTCTTCGTGCTCTTTGAAAAGCTCGGATACCTTGGCGCGGATCTTGATGAGCTTTTGCGAATACGGATCTCCCAACCAATTGTCCCAGTCCATTCAGCCTCCCGTTACGATTGATTCATCAAACCGTGCCTCATAAATATGTTGCCAAGAGAGAGGAGCTGATCACCGATTCGCTTCTGGGTGGATTGCATGAATGTATACGATAACATACTTATAATCCTAGATTTTATTGTTGTCAAGCAAGCGTCAGCACAAGAACCAGCGCGAGGATGAAAAATTATTTATAGGAATGTTTACTAACAATATCATTCGGTGTAAGAAAAAAGACATGTTGGATACACGCCTTGAAAAGGACCTCCTGGGCGAGCTGGAGATCCCGGCGCACGTATACTGGGGCATCCATACGGCGCGGGCGGTGCGGAATTTCTCCATCAGCGGCCTGGCGGTGAACCCGGCCTTAGTACGGGCCCTGGCGCAGGTGAAGAAGGCCTGCTGTCTGGCCAATCTTGAGACCGGGCATATCAGCGATGACAAGGCCCGGGCCATCAGCGCGGCCTGCGACGAGATCATCGCGGGCCGGCTGGCCGACCAGTTCCCGGTGGATGCCCTGCAGGGCGGGGCCG
>JBDKSM010000009.1:0-2495 GCA_039680665.1 Syntrophaceae bacterium
CGGCGAAGAGATGTATCCGCCGGCCGAGACGCGCGGCCTCATCCTTTATGGCGCCTGCCAGTTGGGCCAGAAAAGGGCGGGGGGTACAGTCCATGATGGCATGCACGGCATCCAGACGCAGGGCGTCGATATGAAATTCCCGGATCCACTGCCGGGCATTAGCGATAAAGTAGCGTCTGACCTCGTCGCTTTCTTCACCGTCAAAGTTGATGGCCCGGCCCCACGGGGTGCGGTAGCGGTCCGTAAAATAGGGCCCGAAATCGGCCAGATAGTTGCCCTCCGGCCCGAGGTGGTTGTAGACCACGTCCAGAATCACGGCCAGACCGGCATTGTGGCAGGCATTGACCAAATCCTTGAGACCCTGCTCGCCGCCGTAGGAAGCCTGCACGGCAAATGGATAGACCCCATCGTAGCCCCAGTTGCGTTCTCCGGGGAACTGGGCCACGGGCATGAGCTCGATGGCCGTTAGGCCCAGTTCCTTGAGGCCGGCAAGGTATGGGATGACGGCCGCGAATGTCCCCGATGTCGTATAGGTCCCCACATGCAGTTCGTAGATCACGTACTCGCTCAGGTCGATGCCCTTCCAGGCCGCGTCATCCCAGACATAGGCGGGATCGGTCACCTGCGAGGGCCCGTGCACGCCCTGCGGTTGGGAGCGCGCGGCCGGGTCCGGGCGCTCGATGCGGCCTTCCAGACGATAGCGATAGAGGCTTCCCGGCCAGATGTCCCGCACGTGCGCGGCATGGTAACCGTCAGGTGTGCCTTTAAGGGAAACGTGGCGTTGGGGCTCGGAAATCAGATGCATCTCGACAAACGCTATCGAAGGCGCCCAGACACGGAAAATACAATGTCCATCGCCGAGATAGTGTGCCCCGATAGCAGCTTCGTGACTTTGATCGACCATATAATCTTACGAAGACATTTCCCGATGACATATCCCTACCGAAAGGGATATGTCATCGATTGACGCTTTGACAGGCAACCTGCCATCTTATCTATAATAATTGATTTAAGAAGCAAGGCAATATGAAAGGTCCATAGCTAAGAGGCCGATTGTAAGGAACGTTAAAGAAAACGGCTTTCTTAAGATAGCAATACATAAGATGAGGAGACCGTCATGGGAGCAACACCTTGACTGATTGACCGGAGGATTTACTTTTGAGAACGTAACGTTATATTATATGCCATGACACCCTGTGGCTTGAATAAGCTCATTTCATTCACAATCCTCTCCTGGCTCATATGTTCCATCGTCCTCCCTTATGCCGCGGCTCAAAATGCACTGACCGGCCAAGCGCTCACGCCAGGGCAGTCAGCAGCCGCTCCCTCCACGCCGGCTGATGACCTCGCGAAACAGCTCGAATCCAGCCTGCGGGAGATCCTGGTCTTACGCGAGGCCCTTGCCGGACAGGCTGAGGTTGGCAACCAGGTATCCAAGATCCTTGCCATTGATTACCTTGACGAGCATGCCGTTGATAGAAAGAAGACCGCCCTGAAGGAACTCGGTGTCGAAAAATATAAGGCCTTGAAAAAAAGGCGGTGGTCAGGCCGAACCCCGTTTCCTGATCTTCAAGCCCATTCTCAGCAGCAGTCATCCGGATTAATCGCCGGGTCTCATCCCGCGCCGACTGATTTCAATGTTTTGCTGGCCGAATATGAATCGCTGAGACTCCAACTCCAGTTTCTGGACCAGCCGTCAACTGACCGGGTGGCTTTCCATAAACAAGTACTTGAGGCCGCCCGCATGGCCGAGGAGCGAGGCAAGCAGGAGGAGCAGAAGAGGATCGACGAGGAAGAGGCGGCCAGGATAGCCCAGGCGCGTCGGGCCGCCCAGGAAACGACAAAAAAGGCCCGCATGGATACGGATCGGGCCATCGCAAAAGAACGCGCGGCGCTCGCGGCCGTGGGCTCCAACCTTACCGTTTACCGGAAGAATCTGGCTTTCTTAAGCGAACAGCTGTCTCTGACCAAACAGGAACGTTTGGCCCAATTGGTCGTGCTGCGTAACAGGGCCAAAGATACCCCTGCCGGCAGCCCGGGGATGGATGCCCTCTACGACGACATGGTTCAGGTCATGCAAGAGTCCAGAAGCGAAATTGCCGCATCGCTCGATGCGTATGCATCGATACCACGCGCACCCCGTTACCGGGGAGACCTTTCCTCCCTTTCGGCCATCGATAAAGAGCAGCAGGCATCCATAAGCGAGCTGAATAACCTCGCGGTAGAAACGGCATCACGGGCCGATGATGCGCAAACCCGGGCGGCTGATCTGGCATGGTCGCGCCTGAAGGCATCTGTGGCCTGGTCAGAGGAGATCAACACCCTACGGCTGGATGTGCTCATGAAAGTAAGCAGCGCGAAGCGCGCGCGCCTTTTGGGCATCACCCGTGACGGCATCGCCCAGCTCAAAAGGGAAACCACGGACATCGTGCTCTTCAGCCGGTGGTCTCAGGCCGGGGGAAAAAAGATCCTACTCGAGGAAATCTCGACCCTGA
>JBDKSM010000010.1:0-2540 GCA_039680665.1 Syntrophaceae bacterium
TGCCTTCACGGATGATCCGGTTCATGCTCTGCCAGCGCGTATTGAACAGGGAGAGGCTTTTCGGGTTGTAGAGCATGGTGCCGTCACGGTCGGTAACGGCGTACACGGACTGGCCGCCGGCGTTCAGGGCATCGACCTGGGATCTCAGGTTGGCTAGGGTGGCGTGGTCGCGGTCCAGGCGGTTCAACGCGAAGGTATGCATCTCCTCCATGCCTCGGATGGCGTCCTTTTGCATGGTGCCGGCGGCGAAGTTGGCGGAGACGCCGGTTGTGAACAAAACGGCCGCGGTGACGATGATGCAGCACAGGGCGATGAGTTGCGGTCCCAGCGGAATGTCATAGAGCGGCCAGTTCAGACCTCGTTGATGGTATTCGGCATAGATCGTACGGAAGGCCTCGTTGGCGGGACTAAGCGACAGGAGCCGTACGAGCAGCGGGAACATGAGCATGCTGGCCAGATCCTGCAGCGGAACCTTGGTGAGAACCGCGATCACGGCTTCACCACCGGCGCGGTGTAGGGTCCATTCACCGATCAGGAGGATGAGGCCATTGAGCATCATGACGAACATGGCCAGGTCTGGCATGCGTAGGTTGCGGCGCGCCACGTGCTCAAGCTCGGCATCCAAGAGCTCTTCCCGTCGCTCAAGAAACCGCATCACCGGGCGGGCCAGGATGAAGATCAGGATGGTGCCCAAGACGGCGTTACCCAGATCGAGCGAAATGGATATCAGGTCAAGATAGGCCTTCAGTTCAGGGCAGGTCTGTTCTATACCCCCGGGTTCAAGCCAGTAGCCGAGAAAGGCCAACAGGTTAAAGCCGGCCACAGGCAGAACGATCTTTATCAGATATCGCATGCTGCTCATGTGATTCCTTTCACGGTAGTATCTCATCGCCATCTCTCAGAACAGACCATTCATCTCCATTATCGGAAGGCTCGATAGGGACTCTTTAATGTCGCTTCAATGCGTGATGAATGGATTGGGATTGGAATAAAGCAAAAAGCGGCCCTCTTAGGGGACCGCTTTTTCCACAACCGCAAAGGTCTTGGCTCTTCTTCCAAGCTATGCCCTGCTCTTAGGGCTATGCGGTCGTATACTATTTTCTATCGGTAAGAATCAGAAATCAACAAGCCCAAAAATGGCCCGATTATTTGGCTGTCTTTGTGGGCTTGAATCCGTTTATGAGCTTCCGGGCTTGATCCATCTGGGCAGCGGTCATTCTTTTAGCGAGCTTGTCGCGTTGCTCCTTGGCCTCGGTCAGCTCTTTATCCGATTCAGCCAGGCTGAGCCACACATAGGCTTGGACGGGGTCCTTATTCACCCCCCGACCTTCGGCATACATCCGCCCCAGGCTGTATTGCGCCTTGGTCAATCCCCGCCGGGCCGCTTGTCTGTACCAATCAACCGCTTTCGCGTAGTCGCGCTCGACCCCCCGGCCTTCCTCATACATGACGCCGAGGTTGTTCTCGGCATAAGGATACCCCTGCGCGGCGGATTTCTTGTACCACTTGGCCGCCTCGGCCTGGTTCTGGTTGACGACCAACCCCGTCTCAAACATCAGCGCATAGTCATACTGCGCCTTGGCATCACCCTTCACCGCCAACGACCGCATCTCTTCCAAGGCGGCTTGATGATCGCCCTTCAGCAGCGACTGCATATAGTCCGCCTGAACCGGCGAAAACAGAGCGAGGACGAATAGTATGCTACCGAGACCTTTCTTCATACGACCCTCCATGCATCACCTAACGCAAGCGTGGGCGTTTGTAAATATCCAACGGATTTCCGCATACGCCATTGGCTGCATGTCAAGATTTTCAATGTCAGGCTTTTCCAGGTAAAAAAGCTGGAAATAAGACAAAATAGGATGTATAGTAACTTACGAGAGGGCCACCATGGTTACACGGCACGCAACAACATTTTGCATTCCATTGATTGTTGGTATCTCCGATTTGATCTTTTCAGTAATAAAACCTGCGGGAGGGAGGTAAAACAAGACAAAAAGCGGCTAAAAGGCACTACCATGCACCAAATCTCGGCAGAGACAGTGGCTGGTGAGATCAACATAAGGAGGAACAGCTGTGCAACAGGTGCTCGTGCAAGTGTTCAAGGAATGGGTCGACGGTCCTCTCGCGCGTCATTCATTTACCGATCCCTTACGGTATGCGGGTTTGAAGAGCAGGGCCTGCCCCTATACCTCCCGCAATCCCTACATTAAAAGCGAGGCCGACATCCAGATGAAGTTCGGCGGGTTTCTTGCTGAACGCCTGCCGTCCGGGTTGGCCGTCCATGCCGGGCTCAATCCCTATCGCGGGTTCCCGGCCTTGCGATCGGATCTTTCCGTACACCGCCTGCCGCCCGATGCAGCCGTGCAACCCAAACTCAACCCCGTGGTGGATACGGTTCAAGTGGTCATAGAGGTCAAATATGCCGACAGCCAGCACCCCGATTGGCTTTTCGAGCAGGGGCGGATCAGGCAGGATCTGGAAAAGCTGGCCTGTCTGCCGCAAGGCGTAGGCAGGGTGTTCCTGCTGCTGGATGAAAG
>JBDKSM010000011.1:0-9415 GCA_039680665.1 Syntrophaceae bacterium
ATCGAGCTCTTGAAGATCAGGCTTACCCCTCAACAGCGCGAGCGCTTGGAACAACCCCTTACCAGGAATTATCAGGCCCTGCTCCTGCTCTCCTCCGGCCTGGAGGCCAGCGACCGCGGGAATTACAGCGGGGCGGCCGTCCATTATCAACAGGCCCTGGCGCATGATCCCCAATTCCAGCCGGCCAAGAATGCCCTGAAGGAACTGCGGGGGCTTGGGCTGGTGAAGGTCAACCCTAAGAGCCGCGCCCTGCTCGAAGCCCTGGCGGAGGAGAACTCTTCCACGCTGAACCTGGGCCCCACGATCGCCACCTTCAGGCCGTTCAGACCTTCCCCTACCGGGCAGGTGCGCGTGACATGGTGAGGAGGAAGATTGAGATGATTTTACGCGCGCGCACTTTTTCCCGGCCTGTCCTCAGCCTGCCGATACCGGCCTCACTGGCGTGTTTGCTGGTCCTATTCCTGGTCAGCGCCTGCGGCTCGCACGAGTCCGCCTCCAGTCAGTCCGGCAGCATCAGCTTCGCGGTGCAGAAACCCACGGCGCAGGCCTACCGCGGCCTGGCGCAGGCGGCGATGTTCGACTGCGCGCAGCACGACATCGAAAGCGTGGAGGCGCGCGTGGAGGACGTCCAGGGCAATATTGTCGCCACCGGTGGTCCGTGGGCCTGCGATACCGGCGAGGCCATCCTGACGGATGTGCCGGCCGGCGAAAATTATACGGTCATCGTCTCCCTGAGGAACAGCTCCGGTGTCGTCATGTTTGAGGGGATCGTTAGCGGCATCACGGTCCTGGCGGGCGTTACCACGGATGCCGGCAGCATCAACCTGGGCTACGCCAACCGGCCTCCGATCCTGAGCGTGCCGACCGCAGTGCGGCATGTCACAACCAATGGAACGCTTGCATTCGGAGTTTCGGCCACGGACCCGGATGGCGACAACCTCACCTTCGATATCGGCGATTTGCCTTACGATGTAGCATCCTCACAATATTGGACCGGGGTCGACTTTGCGCCGGATCCCCTGAACCCGGATGCCGATATCTTTACCTGGGACTTGAGCCTGCTCGATATCGGCGCAGGTGAATATACGGTGCTCATCCGTGTCACCGATGACGGCACCCCCCGCATGACCGCCACCAAATGGGTCACCATCCAGGTCTACGACACCGACACCGGCGAGCTGGACGGGTATTATCCGCCCATCCTCAACCGTATCTCCCTCCCGTCAGCCATCTCCGTGAACGTTCCCGTGCAATTCACGGTGACGGCCACGAACCGCAATTCCGAGGGAGACATCACCTATTCCGCTCAAGAGATCCCGGACAAATCATCCGGCTTGTCGGAGTATTTTGATGGGAACACCCATCAGTTCCAATGGACACCTGAGGCGCAAGGTAACTATTGGGTTCGCTTTGTTGCCGCGTTCTCTGTAGGCGCGTACAGCCTGACGGATTACGAGGATGTCCTGTTCACGGTCGGTGATGTCGACCGGCCGCCCCGCCTTGATCCGTTGGGAGACAAAAAGTTCGAGTATAACGAGCTCCATCAATTTGTCGTCACGGCCGACGACCCGGAGTTCGACCCCATTACCTATGCCGCCTATTATGTTCCTGCCGCGGCTGCTCCCCAACCTGTCTCGGCAATCGGCGCCGCCTTTGACCCCGAGACCCAGGTGTTCAGCTGGCAACCGGATGAGGGTGACATCGGTCATACCTATACCATCCGATTCCGGGCGCAGGACGGCAGCGGCGCGTATGATGTGCAGGATGTGGACATAAGCGTAGTCAATGAATAGGTCGCTGGCATGTGAGGTATATATGAAGGTTCGATGGTTCGTTTTGGCTTGCGTTGTTCTGCTGTTCAGCAGTGTTCCCTGCCTGGCCCTGGAGACCCGGTTCGCCACCGGCCTGCACACCACCTGGTGGCAGAACGACAACGACGACACCGGGCTGCAGATGACCATGCCCATCCAGGCCGGGATCACCATGGGCGCCTTCACGGCCCAGCTCCTCAATGCCCTGGTGTACACCGCGGTTGAGCCTGATGCGGGAGACAAGGCCACCCTTACCCATGTCTTGGACACCAAGCTCGACTGCTCCTATACCGTGAGCCAAGCGCTGCCCTTCGATCTGCTCTTAGGGTGCGGCTTCAACCTGCCCACCGGCTATACCAAGTTCAAGAGCGATGACATGGCCCTCCTGGCCCTGCCGCCAGATCTCTTGCCCATCTCGGTCTACGGCGAGGGCTTCAATGTCAATCCCTACCTGGCCGCGTCCAAGGAATGGGACCGCATCGTGGCAGGGATCGGCCTTGGTTATCTGTGGCGCGGAGAATACGATTACAGCGAGACCATCCTGGACTACGACGCCGGCGAGGTCCTGACCATGAGCGCCTCGGTCGGCTACGATTTCACCCCGGCTCTTACCGGCCGGCTGTTCGGCGAATACGCCACCTATGGCAAGGACACCGTGGACGGCGAGGATTATTACCAGGACGGAGACCTGCATCTCCTCGGGGGCGGTCTGGTCTACACTCAGACGGCCTGGAAGCTTTCGGGAAGCCTGCATGCCATCATCCGCTCCAAGGCCGAATTTTACAGCTCCACGGCCACACCCATCGATGACAAGAAGAACCTCGGCGACGAGTGGGAAACCCTGGTGAACTATTGCTACTTTCTGAACTCGCGCACCACCCTCACCGCCGGTATCGACTACCTTTTCATCGCCGAGAACGACTACGCGCCGGAGACGGGCTTATACAACGGAGAGCGACGTAAGGCCACCATCTCGGGCGGCATGGAGCGGGCCTTCACGGACAAGATCAAAGGCACGCTGCGTTTGGACCTGTTTACCATGCAGGATGACAAGAACTGGTACCACCCCGCCGAGGACTATCGCTATAGCGGTTTAAGCCTCCTTGCCGGCCTGAGCGCGCACTTTTAAAGCAACGCCGGCGCTTTTTAGGCGGTTGAAAAAGATCGGGGGGAAACCTTGCGCGTCAAGAAGGTTGCCCCCCGATCTTTCTTTGGCGGCCGTTTAAGGCAGCGTCAGCGGGATTCGTCCGCTCCGATATCCACCGTCTCATGAAGGATGCGCGGGTCGCCCTCGAAATCGATGTCCGGCAGCGCGACGGCCGCATTCGTACCGGCGTCGAGGCAGGGCGAACCGGGCAGGAGATGCCAATTGCTTTCAGGATCCGTCAGGAGGGGATTCATGCGGATGTTATGCTTGATGGTATCGCTGCCGTAGGGCTCCTGATCGATATCGCAGTAGCTGATGATGCCCCCTGAATCGCACTCGCTGTAGATCTCGGTGCCGCACCCGGCGCTGTCGCCCCACAGGATCGTGTTGGTGATTGTGGGCGCCGAGCTCGCGTTATTGAAGACGGCGCCGGCCTTGGAATAGGTCTTGGATGAAAGCGCGGCAGCGTTGCGCGTAAAGGTGCAGTTGGTAATTACAGGGTTGCTGGCCTCATTAAAGACCCCGCCGCCCTTGGAAATGTTGTTCCCCGCGGCCAGATTGCCGGCGAAGATCGTATTCGTGATCACGGAATCGCTGGAGGCATTGTAGATGCCGGCGCCGAAGCTGTTGTCCCCGCCGGTTCGGTTGGCCAGGAAGAAACAGTTCCGGATAACGGGGGTGCTGGCATTATTGAACATTCCGCCCCCGGCGGCCACGCTGCTACCGGCACAATTCCAGACAAAGGTGCAGTTGGTGATGACCGGATGGGCCTGCTCGTTGTACATGCCGCCCCCGTAAGATTTATCAGATCCGGCCGCCGCGTTGGTGGATATCCGGCAGGCGCTGAGGGTGGGGTTGCCCAGTTTGCAGGCGATGCCGCCGCCATAAGATGCTGAGGTATTGTCCGATACCTGGCAGTGTTTGATGACGGGCGAGCAATTATCGATCAAGATCCCGCCGCCGGGGTTTCCGGCCATGCCGTGCCGGATTGTCAGCCCGTCAATGGTGACGCCGTCTTGTGCTTCGATGCTGAGGCAACGTCCGACAAGGCCGCCATCGATGATGGTTTCATATTCCGCCTCAGGGTCGATCCCGTCGGCGACAAAATGCCAGCGTCCGGTGAAATCGTTGCGCCAGCCGCCTTCAAGCGATTTCCAGGCCTCCATGGTGATGTTTTCATGGTATGTGCCCGCCGCGATATGAATCGTTACCGGATTTACCGGGGAACCCTCTGCCGCTGCAATGGCATGCCCGATGGTGGCGAAGGGCGCCAGGGCCGTGCCGGCGTTGGCGTCATTGCCAATCGGCGCCGGTGCCACGCAGAGACCTTCCAGGCTGACGGACACGGTCGGATTGGCAGAGGTCCCCTCACTTGGCAGGCGCACCGTCTCGCCCTGCTCATCCGCAAAGATGAAGGCATAGGCATGGACGCCCGGCGATAATCCATCGGTCTGGAATACATACACCCCATCCCAGGCTTTTCCGGATTCGAGCGTCATGGCATAGGATTGGTCGTCGATGGAGACCGTGTGCTGGGCAGGCCTGTGGCCGTCACCGTCTTGGTAGTGCACGCGATAGGTGAACAGGGTCTCTGAGTAACCCTTCTCGGGCGTTACCGCGCCGTCCTTCAAGATCTGGTCGCTGATCCGCGGTCCGCCGTAGGAATCATCCAGGGACTGAGGCGCGCGCGCGGAACCGCCGTTCCCATCGTCGAAAATAAAGTAATAGGTATGTGTCCCGGCCGTGAAGGCGGCCTGGCGCGCAAAGGTGTAGATCCCATTGACGGCCGTTCCAGAGCTCAGCGTCATGGGGTGGGGCGTCCTATCGTTATCGATGTATACGGAAGCTGTTTTCGGCGGCGTGATACCGTCCGGGTCAAGATAGTGAACGCTGTAGGTGAAGGGAATCGTTGCGGGCGTGCCCGTATCCGGGCTTACCCCCGTCTGGTCAAGCGTCGGCGGCTGGTTGGGCGGCAGGATGGCGATCGTCACCGTGGCGGTTTCGGAACGATTGAATCCATCCCGGACCTCGTAGGTAAATGTATCGCTGATGCCGGTGCCGTCATGATCATACCGGAAGGTGCCGTCGGTCTTGAGTGTAACCGTGCCATGCTGCGGTGCTACCACGGGATTGATATTGACCCTGAGATTTTCTCCCGCATCGTTCCACAGGACGCTGTCATGCCCGGAATCCAGCGCATAAACCGTCCCGCCGCTGTTCACCGTGGCGCTGTCATCCTGCGTCTCAAAGATTTCTTCGGGAGTGAGATCGACGAAGCCGATGTCGGTGGTCCGGCCGGCGAAAACCGTCACCGGCGTGCGTTCGCCCTGTATACGGATGGCCTGGTCCTCGCTCAGGTTGTCGTCCCTGAGATTGATCACCACGGTGCGGTTCTTGCCCTGTTTGATCCCGCTGATGATCCCCGCATGTTGGTTGCAGGGCCACGGTCCGCCACGAGCGATCAGCGTATCGTGCTCGTCATAGACAAGGGCTTCCACGCTCGTGATGCCCCACTCCTCGCAATCGATCCCGGAGGCGGCCTGGACGACCCCGCCCACTGCTGCGGAGGCCAGTGCGGGCGTTTGGACCATCCGCAGGGAAAACGCGATCGATCCCGTAGTGTGCGAATCGTCATGGCCGGCTGACCCGCCGCAGGCCGTGAGCATTACCCCCACCAGGCCTATGACGAATAGCCAAAACCACCCCGAACGTGAACTGGTTGTCATCACTGCCGCATCTCCTTGCCGAGCTTCCGCGCCCTACATGCTGTATTATGAACCGGGCCTTTGTTCAATAATAAGATTAAGCAATAACCGTGCAATCGTGCAAATGAATAAAAACTAACTAATTTCTGTTATTTAGTAAATAGTCGGATGTGCGCCGGTACGGCCGGAGGTAGGCGGAACGGCAATATATGTGTAGAGGATAGGTAATAGTTTTCCCATTTTTGTGTTTATTGTGTTTATGATGTTTATGCAAAGACCGGACGTCTCAAGAAAAAACGCGGGGCGCCTTCCGCCGTAAACTTACCGGCAGCTTGCGCCCCGCGTCTGTTTGCTTCTCGCTGGGGTGTAAGAGGTGTTAAGGATACAATGCCGCGCCCGCTTGACGTGCGGCTTCGAGCCAGGCGGCCGGATCACCGGCCGCGGCGGTCTGCTTGGCGGTCTTGAGGACCCGTCCGGTTTCCACCTCCACGCGCCTGAGGTCGATGCGCATGGTGGATCCCACGACCATATAGCCGCCGAAGATCATCTCGCGCGCCCCGAGCAGGCGTCCGACCTTGAGCCGGGTGGACTCATCCGCCAGGGATGAAGTTCCCAGGCGGAGTTCTTCCAGGATCATGACCAGCTTCTCGCGCTCCACCACCCGGATATCGCCGGTTTGTTGGATGCTCTGGATGATCTCGCCGCCGAGCAGTCCTCCAAGATCGGTCCGGGTCGCGATGTCCGGGCTTAGGTTTTCCAGGTCCCAGACCGCCACGGTGCGTTTGTGTTCCTGCACAGGGACCGGAGCGCACCCGGAAACGAGCATCCAGGCGGAACCCAGGATCAGCAGGATGATGGCACGGGTGCGCAAAGGCCTACTCCTGGTGCTCTTCGAGTATCTCGACGAGCTTGTCGTCCTTGGCGATCGGGCGCGTGGACTTGTCGATGCGGCCGTAGGACAATCCCGGTTCGGTCTTGGACACCTCGATCCGGCCGATCTCGACCGGGGCTGTTTTCAGCTCTTTGCCCTTGTATTCGATCTTCCTTCCCTGCTCGATCACGCTGAACTTCGTGCCCGTCACCACCCCCTGGTCGCTCCCGAGGTTGATCATGGCCTGGCCGTCCTTGGCCTCCACCACATAACCTTGCAGCGGATATTCCTTGATGATGGCGGAGAGGATCAGGCGGTTCAATTTGAAGAGGTCCTGGGGCAGGGGCGTCCCGGAAGCCAGCGGCATGGTGATCACCTTGGCCACGGCGGTGGTTTCGGTGTCGATCAGGCGCATATTGAGCAGCGTGCCCTGAGGGAGATTGAAGACCGTACCGGTCCCCAGTACGCGCGCGGCCAGCACGCGTCCCAGCTTAAGGGAGGTTTCCGGATCAGCCAGCTCGGACGAGCCCAGATTGAGCTCCTCCAGGAGCTTGTCGATGAGGACGCGATCGACCACCTTGACCCGGCCGGAGGCCTTAAGCTGATCGGAGAGTCGCGAGGTCAGGACGATGGAGGTCCCTTCTCGTTCGGACAGGCCGCCGGACTCCTGGAAATCCACGAAAGACATGACCATGGCCGGCGATGTCCAGGTATCCTGTGGCTTGGGCGCCTTCTGCTGGGCGCGGAAACGCTCGGAGAGTTCCTTGACCAGTTTTCCCACGCGCTCCTGGCGGGCGGCGTCCTTCTGGAATGCAAGCATATCGAGCGCCCTGGCGGCCAGCACCGAGGAATAGGTGTCATCGCTGTTGGCGCCTTGTCCCTGCTGGTAGGATGCCAGGGCCAGGTCCCATTTGTCTTCCTTCTCATAGCTCAGGCCTTTGTTGGCCATGGCCTCCACATTGTACGGATCGAGGGCTACGGCCTTGTCGTAGAGCTCGCGCGATCCCTTGTAATCCTTCACGCTGGCATGCAGGCGGCCCAGCTTGTTGTAGGCCGCGGTCTTTTGATAGGATTCGGCCTCCGGCTTTTGCGCCGCGGTCTCGTATTCGGTCTTGGCCTCCTGCTTCTTGTTCTGGGCATAGAGGATATCGGCCTTGATGATATGCGGATAGGCCCGTCCGGGCGCTTTGGCCTCAATCTCCTGGACCAGC
Source organism: Syntrophaceae bacterium (assembly GCA_039680665.1). Taxonomy (GTDB): domain Bacteria; phylum Desulfobacterota; class Desulfomonilia; order UBA1062; family UBA1062; genus JAKQBR01. The sequence continues at coordinate 7,746 of JBDKSM010000011.1, forward strand.
CGCAGGGCCTTGTCGTTCTGACCCTGCCGGGCATACACCGCCGCCAGGCCTTCCTTGCCCAGGATCTCGGAGGCTCCCGCACCTTTGGCAAGCTTGAGGAAAGTCTGCTCCGCCTCGGAGAGCTTGCCCGCCTTCAGCAGGGCATAGCCGCTGACCATCAGGGCCTTGGACTGGTCGGGATTCTTCCTGGCCACTTCCTGGCCGATCGCCTGCGCGATTGTCGTCTGTTTCTGCTGCAGCTTGCGTTCGGCCAGGCGCACCAGCATGACGTTCATGGTCTTGCCCCCACCCTGGAATACATCGATGATCTTCAGGTTGGGCCCCAGGATGCAGACCGTGGGCAGGATGGCCCGGGCCTGATACTGGTCGCTCACCGGGCCGGTGTCAATGAGGATGGGGAAGGCTGGCTTGGTTTTGGCCAAGAAATCGGCCACCTGCGCCTTGGGAGAACGCGTGATGCCCCAGACTTTCAGATCGGCGTTCTGATACTTTTTCGAGAGCTGATCGAGGTTCAAGAGCCCTTCCTGCGAGGGCCTTGAGCGGGCGTCGAAGAAATAGAGGATCACCATGGGCTCTTTCTTCACGGCCGCGAGATCGTATTGTCTGCCGCTTAAGTCGGACAGGCTGAAGACGGCGGCGGCCTGCCCCGGCGTCAAGGCATGACACACCGGAACCGCGGAAAAGGCCAGGACGATTACCAGACAACCGATGACGCGCATGATAGCATTCATAGCGTTCCTCCTAGAAAGTACGACTTTCAACCACCTTCATCACTCTTTACTTACCACGGGCTCTAGCGTTACGTTGAGCGGTTGTGTCTGCTGTTTCTCGACCTGCACCTGCGCCTCCCACTCGTGGTGATCGGGCATGCTCAGGCGCACCTCATGGGCGCCCGCGCTCAGATCGAGCCGCAGGGGGGTCGTGCCCTGGAAGGCGCCGTCGATAAACACCTGGGCACCGGTTGGAGTGCTCTCCACCTGGAGGGCGCCGGTCGAAAAGCTCTCGATTTGAGGGACGACCGCCGCGGGCGGCGGGACCGCCTTTTTCTCAGGGGGGTGGTTGGTCATGAAGTATACCGCCCCCAGCACGATGGCCAGCAGCAGAACGGCTCCGGCTATGATGGGTCCGCGCGGCGTCTTGCTTTTGCGCGGCGTCCCCACGGGTGCGGTATCCTGTTTCCCGCCCAGGGATGTCAGCGCCTCGGCGAGCGCCTTGCCGCTCTGGAAACGCGCCTCGGGTTCTTTCCGCAGGCATTGCATAATGATCCGCGAGAAATCCGGATCGATCTCGGGGTTGAGCGTGGCCGGTGGGGGCGGGGTCTCCGAGGTGATGGCGTGAAAGACGGCGCCCAGGTTTTCGCCCCGGAAGGGACGTACCCCGCAGGATAACTCGTAGAGGATCACGCCCAGGGAATAGAGGTCGGAGCGGCCGTCCACCTTGCGGCCCAGGACCTGCTCGGGCGACATGTAATTCGGGGTGCCCAGGATCTCGCCGGCCTGGGTCTGCTGGGCGGCAGCCGGATCCTCGATGTGGGCGATGCCGAAGTCGGTGATCTTGACCCGCGCGTCCGGGGTGATCATGATGTTCTGCGGTTTGATGTCGCGGTGCACGATCCCGCGCGCATGGGCATAATCGAGGCTCTCGGCCACCTGGATGCCGATGGAAGCCAA
>JBDKSM010000012.1:0-36396 GCA_039680665.1 Syntrophaceae bacterium
TCAGCCTCTCGATCAAGAAGGGCGAGAAGATCGTCATCATCGGGCCCTCGGGTTCGGGCAAGTCCACCTTGCTGCGCATGATCAACTTCCTGGAGAAGATGGATGCCGGACAGATCCTGCTGGAGGGCAAACCGGTCGGGTACCGGACGGATAAGCAGGGACGGCCGCAGCTGGACAAGCCCGCGGTCATCTGCAAGCTTCGCTCCGAGATCGGCATGGTCTTCCAGCACTTCCACCTCTTCCCGCACATGACCGTGCTGGCCAATGTCATGGAAGGCCCGCTGACGGTCAAAAAGCTGGGGCGCGAGGCCTCCCGCACCATAGCCTTGGACCAGCTGGGCAAGGTAGGGCTCCTGGACAAGCAGGATGCCTATCCGGCCTTTCTCTCCGGCGGCCAGAAGCAACGCGTGGCCATTGCCCGGGCTTTGGCCATGCAGCCCATGATCATGCTCTTCGATGAGCCCACCTCGGCCCTGGACCCCGAGCTGGTGGGCGAGGTCCTCAACACCATCCATACCCTGGCCGAGGAGGGCATGACCATGCTGATCGTCACCCACCAGATGGGGTTCGCCCGCGAGCTGGCCGACCGTGTGATCTTCATGGATAACGGCCGCTTCATCTTCGAAGGCCATCCCGCCGACCTGTTCTCGCCCGATATGGAGCACCCGCGCATTAAGGCCTTCCTGGCCAAGATCCTCTGATACAGATTCTCAATCAGGTGCCAACATTGTTTAAAAGGCATCTATGTCCTTCAAACTTTCGGGCGCACGCAAGGTGTGACCAATCCGGCTATCCACCCGAATTGTGACTCAGTTGTTCATCCGTGTTTACGACTGAGCAGTCGTTGTGCTTGACAAGCGCGATCTTTGAAGTGCTTCATAAGATATACAAATTGCGGCAAACGCATGTCATGAAAAGGAGCGTGGATTATGGAATACTTTCTTGGAGACGGCACGTTTTGGGCGCTGGCGTTTTTTTGCGCCGGGCATATCCGCTTGACCAATGACGGTTTCGAACCAGCCGGCCGGGGGCAGGTGTTTTTTCATACGATCTATGCCCATATCGAGCCCATGATCCTCAAGTTGGTGGATTTCCTGCTTACCAAGCGTTTCATGACCCAAACCAAGCTTGGACGGAGCGTCTTGAACTTCATCGCCTGGGTCAGCTACCTGTTCCCGTACGGACTGGTGGTCAGCACCGAGGCGGCCATACGGCTGGTGGATTACATCGATGCCACCGAGGGTCCCAAGGGGGCGCGTTTCGCCGTGGGGCCCTGCGTCTGCCAGCGTGCGCTGAAGCGCCGTCAGGAGCCTTACTGCAAGGACATCGTGCTCCTGTACGGGGCGGATATCTACCGCTACATGCTCATCGGCTACAAGACCATAGAGGCCGAAGAGGTCAAGGAGATCCTCACGGCCTGCCGGGACAAAGGCCTGGTGCACAGCGTCGACTTCTGCATGCAGTCGGGCAAGTGGACCTTCGTGATCTGCAACTGCGACAAGGATATCTGCGTGCTGGTAAGGACCTATCTTTTCACCGGCAAATTCATCTATGCCGGACCTCAGATCGTGTCGCGCGAGAAAGCGAAGTGTCGAGGACCTGAAGAGTGCGGGGCCTGCGTTCAAGCATGTATCTTCGGGGCCAATGCCTTGGCCGGGGATGAGATCGTCACGGATTACAGGCGCTGTATGGGCTGCGGCCAGTGCGTGCGCGTGTGCCGCGGGTCTGCGCGTGTCTTGAAGCCCAGGCCTGATTATGCCCATGATGATATCATCGCGGCCAAGATCCTGCTGGGATCAGGCGGCCGGATCTGAGACCGGGCTTCAGCATGTTCCTAGCGGTAGGCCTTGAGTCGCTCGCCCAGCTCGCTGTAGTGGAAGAGGCGGCTGAAGTCGATCAGACCGGCTAAGGCCCGCGAGTGAGCGCGTACGCCGTTCTCCTCGATGATGGCCACGGGGTTGAGCCCGCCGATTACGATGGCGCCGACACGGCCGGCGCCTACCGGGATATCGAGCAGCGTCTGGCCGGGCCGGCCGATGTGCATGAAGCCGCCCAGGCCGATCTTGCCAAGCCGCTGTGCCAGCTCGTCCACCATGTGCTGGCTCTCGGCCGGGAACTCGCGGAAAGAGGCCCCGATGCGGCCGTTGCCTGAAGTCACCGCGCCCGTGTAGTCGGTCATGCCGCTGCGGATGAAGATCTCCAGCGGATCGAGGCTGGTGCCGTCATACATGATGATCTCCACGAAACGCGTGGCCGTTTGCTCCTCGATCTCCAAAAGTCCTCCGAAGCGCGAGACTGTGGGGATGCCGTATTTCAGGAGCACGCCGTTTAAAGTAATGGAGCAGACCGTGCCCAGCCCCACCATGCCCTCAGGCACGGAGATATGCCCCAGGGTTTCGCCGGGGGGCAAGAGGGTCATGAGCTCGCCCATGGAGTACCCGCACTCGAAGACTTTGCTCATGAGGCGCAGGTTTTTCTGAACATGCCGGGGGTCGACCACGGTGACATTGATTACCACCGTGCCCGCGCGCGTATTGAGGTCAAAATTCATGCGGAAGGTCATCTGATCGATCTTGGCCGAAAGAAAGCCTACTCGTTCGATGATCTTGGTGGCCTCGAGTTCCTTGAGACCGGTCTGTGAGATGCGGCGTTTGCGCTGGTTGTGCTTCTCGGTCAGTCCGGCGTCATCGAGCTCCTGCAGGTAAAGCCTGATGGAGCGCTCGCTGATATCGTGGCCGGCCAACAGGAGTTCTTCCCGGATCTGGGTGCTGCCCAAGGGCTGGTCAACCTCCTTGAGCAAGTTCAATATCAGGTGGTGTTTCTTCTTCATTTTTTCGCTCATGACCCCCATCCTTGCATCAGATATCGCCGGCTGTCAAATGACGGCGCGATTGTCCGCCTCAAGGGACGGCTGTATATCGGCATAAATGCCATGCAAACGGCAATATTGCCATAACCTGAAAGCAGGCGGTATGCAAGTGCAATGTGCCGCGACGGTCTTTTGTAGTTATAAATACTATTAAATATTGACAGTAGCCGGTAGAGGTGTTAAGCGCTTAACAATTGCTGCATATAAAGAACGGCAAAGCATTGCCGATATATCGGCCAAGCATTGCCGATGCAGACAGAAGAGATGATGCTGCGGTCATAACCAAAACTGTTGGAGGAGATATGATTAAAGAGCTGTTCGAAAAGGTCAAGGCAAAGAACCCGGGCGAGTTGGAGTTCCATCAGGCGGTCTGGGAGGTCTTCGAATCCTTGGATGGGTTCATCGCCAAGAATCCCAAGTATTCCCAGTACAAGATTCTGGAGCGCATCGTGGAACCCGAGCGCGTCATCATGTTCCGGGTGCCCTGGGTCGACGACAAGGGCGAGCTCCAAATCAACCGCGGTTTCCGCATCCAGATGAACAGCGCCATCGGTCCCTATAAGGGCGGCCTGCGCTTTCATCCCAGCGTCAACCTCGGCATTTTGAAATTTCTGGCCTTCGAGCAGGTCTTTAAGAACTCGCTCACCACGTTGCCCATGGGCGGCGGCAAGGGCGGTTCCGACTTCGATCCCAAGGGCAAGAGCGACAGAGAAGTCATCAGCTTCTGCCAGTCCTTCATGACCGAGCTGTACCGCCACATCGGCCAGTTCACCGATGTCCCGGCCGGCGACATCGGCGTGGGCGGCCGCGAAATCGGCGCGCTCTACGGCCAGTACAAGCGCATCACCGGCGAGGTCACGGGCGTGCTGACCGGCAAAGGCCTTTCCTGGGGCGGCAGCCTCATCCGGCCGGAAGCTACCGGCTACGGCTGCGTGTACTTCGCTAAAGAGATGCTGGCCTTAAAGAAACAGTCATTTGAGGGCAAGATCGTAGCGGTCAGCGGCTCCGGCAATGTGGCCCAGTACACGGTCGAGAAGTGCAATCAGCTGGGCGCCAAGGTTATCACCCTGTCCGACTCAAACGGCACCATCGTGGACGAGGCCGGCATCACGGACGATAAACTCGCCTTTGTGCTTGACCTCAAGAACATCCAGCGCGGCCGCATCAAGGAATATTGCGATAAGTACCCGAAAGCCAAGTTCTACGAGGGCAAGCGCCCCTGGTTCGTCAAGTGCGATATCGCCCTGCCGTCGGCCACCCAGAACGAGATCAATGCCGAAGAGGCCGAGATGTTGGTCAAGAACGGCTGCATCTGCGTGGCAGAAGGCGCCAATATGCCCTCCGAGCCGGGCGCCGTGGATGTCTTCCTCAAGGCCAAGATCTGTTTCGGTCCCGGCAAGGCCGCCAATGCCGGCGGCGTGGCCACCTCGGGGCTTGAAATGACCCAGAACAGCATGCGCCTGAACTGGACGAGCGAAGAGGTCGACAACCGTCTGAAGATGATCATGCAGAGCATCCACGAGACCTGCGTGAAGTACGGCAAGAACGGCGACTTCGTCAACTATGTCAATGGCGCCAATATCGGCGGTTTCGTCAAGGTCGCCGACGCCATGATCGCCCAGGGCGTCTAAGTCAAGAATACCTATAATAAAAATATATGAAGCATGGGTGACCATTTGGTCGCCCATGCTTTTCTTTTGAGTCCACTGATGTAAGGATTGGAATTAGGCCTGCTCTTTGGCCAGATAGCACATGGCCTTCTGCTTCAGCGCATCCACATTGAGGAAGATTTTAAGCCCGTCCCGGTTGCTCTCGGAGTCGATCACCCGGATGGCCTTTTCCCAGGGGGCGGCCTCGGGAAGAACTTCCAGGAGACGGTTGGGGGCTGTATCCAGGAACTCGATATTGTAGGTGTGGTGTTCCTGATTGGGATGGATGGCCAGGTAGATCATATCCATCTCCACCAGGTCGTTGAAGAAGTGCGTTCCCAGTGAGACGTCCGGTACCAGCCCCTCGTGCATGACGCCCAGTTCGCACAGGATCGAGACGGTGTTGATGTCCGCGAAGCTCACCGGTACACCCAGGGAAGGCGTGGTAGTTCCCCAGCGGCCCGGGCCCACGATCATGATGGACATGGTCTTTTGCGGCCCCCCCAGATGCGCGATGCGTCCCACCATGCGCGCCAGCGCGTAGCGCTCCTGCTGGCTGAGGCGGCTGTAGGCCTCGGGCACCACGTAGATGATGCGGTCCACGGGTATGGCGCAGCTGTTGCCGATGATGGTCGTTTCGGTATAAAGCAGGATGTTTTCCGGCGCGATGCCCTGCGGCACCTCGACCTTGCCGGTCTGGCTTTTGGCCTGGAAGGGCCGGCACTGTAGCAGGTTGATGCGGTACTCGTAGGGGTTGATGAAATTGGCGGTGAACTCAATGTCGACCGGGTAGTCATAGGCCGTCTGCAGGGTTTCAAGCATGGTCTGCATGTCGGATACAAAGGTCGTTTCAGTCAAGAGCTTATCGAAGGATAGGTAGTAGGAGAAGACATCATCGCGGCCCTGCTCCTGGGCCCGCTGTTCCATCTGTTCGTCGATGGAGGCAAACAGGCCGATCGGCAGCTCGGACGAGTTCTTGACCACATCCTCGAAGGGCCTGGAAATGTGCTGGTTCTGTTTTAAGTCCAGGACGTCGATGCGGCGCTGGGTATGCTTACGCACCTGGGAATACGATGATTCCGGTCTTTTCTGCGGGGCATTGAGCGCGATGATGCGTGTGTAGTCGTCGTCGGCGCGGTCCACGGCGCGGGTGCCCAGCCCGAAGACCATGCGCAGGAAACCGCTCTTGGGATCGATGTCCGGGTTCCACACAAAGGGATTGAAAGAGAACCCGGCCCCGGCTACGTGCGGGTAATAGTAGGTGCCGAAGTCCTCGCCCGAGACACGCTGCACTAAGAGCGCCATCTCCTCCTCGCGTTCCAGGAGGTTCCAGTGTTCGCGGTACATAAGCGCTTCCTTGTTCATAGTGCTGGTGTAGACCTTGCGCACGGCCTCCATGAAGATTTCGAGGCGCTCCTCGGGCGTGCCCTGGTTGGCGAGGAAGTAGCTTTCATATTTGCCGGAAAACGCGTTGCCGTAGGCGTCCTCCAGGAGGCTCGACGAACGCACGATGATGGGCGACTGGCCGAAGTAGTTGAGCATATCTCTGAACTGTCCCTGAATATCGGCCGGGAAGGTGCCGGTCAGCATGCGCTGGCGGGCCTCACGGATGCTCTCGATGGCCTGGCTGGGCTTCTTGAGCCAGCGATATGCCCCCCAGCAGCCGTTGCGGATCAGGTAGGTATAGAAGACGTGCGAGCCGATATAATACGAGTCATGCGATTCCAGAATATCGGACCAGCGGGGTGAACTTTTGGCTAGGATCGCCCGCGAGATCAGCATGCCGGCCGACTTGCCGCCGATCATCCCGGTGCCGATCATACGCTTGCCGAGCGCGAGCAGGTCCGGAAGCTCGAGGTACTTCTCGGCCAGTGCCAGCAGGCGGTCGTCGCGCGTGATGCTCATGCGCAGCAACCGGCGCAGGACATACTTCTCGGCGCGTCGCATGTGTTTGCCGCGCTTGGTGCGGTTCAAGAGTTCCTGAGCCAGGGTGAACATGCGCGCCCAAGCGTCGCGCTGGAAACTGAAATCAAGCCAGCACTGAGGGGCGCTGCCTAGAATCTCGGAGGTGACTACGCTCTTGGTCACCGGACGGAACGTGTCATCCTCCCAGGCGTGCAGCATGTACATGGTTTCTGAATTGCGCTTGTAGACCTTCTGCGGCTGGACATAGATCTTATCGCTTTTGTGGTAGACATCCATCACCACCTGGGCGGTAGTGCGGATGGCGTCCACGGCATGCGTGGTGTTGCGACCGCGTAATAGGGCGAAATAGGCGATCGTCTCGTAGATATAAAGGTACGGGCAGGTGAGCATGAAGAAATTGCCCAGCATGCGGTCGCTGTACCAGTCGGCCGAAAGCTCGGAAAGGCAGTCAAAGACATAGTAGGCGCCCAAGCCTACGCGTTCGATGACATCGAAGATGGTGGAGACGAAAGGCGAAAAACCCTGCTCGGGATGGAGCTCATACACATGGGCCGTCACGCCTTCGGGCAGCAGAGGCGCATGATTCGCAAAACGGAAGTAGATGATATCACGCTCTTGCTTCTGGGCTTGTTCGCAAAACGGATGCACGAAGGCGATATAATCCTCGATGCTGTCCACCTGGAATACGACATTGTCACCTGGACGAAGTCCGCTGAGGGTCTCGTCAAGGCCCATAATACCGGTGCTATAGGGACTCAATGTTCTGCGCATGACCGGCATCATAGAAAATAGATCCGCATCCTGCAAGCTTAAAAAATGAGCCGACCTTCAAGGAGTTAGCAGCCTCCAGGTGAGCCGGATCCGTGGGCTGATTTCCCAGGGTCAAACGGAGAATGAGCCGTCAGCTTTTTTCCGCCAGATAGAGATGGGCGATGCCCCAGAAGAGCGCTTGTGAGGCAACGATGCGCAACCCATGCCTTTTGAGCATGTCTTCCAGTACGGGCGGTGCAGGAAACCCCAGGACCGAGTCCCGCAGATAGCGATAGGCCGGGAAGTCGCCGGAGACGATTCCTCCCACGGTAGGCATTACCTGCCGTAGATAGAACATGTAGAACCATTTGAACGGGACCTGTTCGGGAACCGAGAATTCCAGCACCGCCAGGCGGCCGGAGGGCTTCAAGACCCGGTGGACTTCGGCAAAGAGTCCGGGGATGTTGTCCATGTTCCTGATCCCGAACCCGACCATGGCCTTGGAGAATGTTCCATCAGGAAAGGGCATACTCAGGGCATTGCCCTGGAGCGCGGTATAGTGCGCGCCGTGATTGCGGCGCTCAGCCTTGGCCACGGCGCGGATCAGCATCTGGCGGGAGAGGTCGATGCCCGTGACCCGGCAGGGCGTGTAGGCAAGAGCCAGCAGGGCCATATCGCCGGTGCCGGTGGCGATGTCAAGCACGCGCTCGCCTTCGTGGAGGTCTAGCGCCCGTATGACTGCCCGGCGCCAACCCTTATCCAGACTGAGCGATAGAATGGTATTGAGCCGGTCATAACTGGGCGCGATACGGTCAAACATGCGCGCAATAATATTGGGCCGTTTATCCATGATGGTCACCCTACCCCAGAATATGTGCGTCACGATACTGGGTGGATGGTTTGCTGTCAAGCATCGACAAGCCCGGACGGTGAAAAAAACTAAAGTCGGGAGCACCCTTGTCGGGAATGAAAGTGATATCAGAGGCGAGAAAATCCCCATATCTTTATGCGGAGCAAAGACCATGCGTCTGGGTGCCGGGCAAGTGGCGCTAAGTAAAGTTGAATGGAACTTGTTTTCATGGTAATAGGAAAAAAATTGCCATTACTCTGATCTGGGTGCAATGAGGTCAAGGCTTTTTGATCAGCGCTTGATTCTTCTATCATGGCTTTTTGACTGGAATTCGCCGGCCTAACAGCCAGAGATGGGCGCTCCATGCGGCTGGCGGACAATTTGCATGGAGATTGGTTGTAGAAGTCTATGAAGCATTTCACGTACGGGGCGTGAAAAGAGGCTGTGATGGGATTGTTTCGGTGCGAAGTGCTTCCAAACGCTTAGCTTTGTAACAATGGAACGGTTTTTGAAAGGACAAGCACAGGAACTCGAGGAGCGTATGAACGATCAGTCAACCATGATCGACCAGGCACATAAAACGGTGAAGAGCATTTCAGCATCAGGGAGCAATTGTGTGATGCTGTCGGAGAGCAGGCTTCGAGAGACAAGGAGGGTGATCATGACATTTTCGAGGCGTTTATGGATCTTGATCTCAGGCGTGATAGCATGCATGCTATCGTTGGGCATGGGAGGCATGGTGTGGGCCTGCGATGTGGCCGTGGTATCGGCCTCGGCAAGCAGCACCGGGCGCCCGTTTATCATGAAGAACTTCGATGCCTCGGATGCCTATCAGCAGCAGGTGAAATATTTCTCGAGCGTCGGCAATGGCGGCGCTTATTTACTGCTGTATCACTACGATGACTATACGGAGCAACTTGCCGGGGACCAGAGGTGCCCTCAGGGCGGTGCCAACGCCAACGGGTTCGCCATAGTGTGCTCCTCGGTGTACGAGGATTTTGTCACGCCCACCAACGAGACCCGCAACATGAACGTCACCTTCATGCGCCAGGCCATCGAGCGCTGCACCTCAATTGCTGATTTTGAAAGCTTCATGAAATCCTGGCCCAGCTCCAATGTCGGCAAAAGCCTCAGCGGCAATTTCGCGGTTATCGATGCCAAGGGCGGGGCCGCCCTATATGAAATATACACCGGCAGCGATATTATCACCGACATCACCAGACCGGTAATCCAGTACCGCAAGTGCAATGCCAATACCGGCGCCATAACCAATGAGAGCGGCTATAGCGCCAGCACCGGCATCTCCTGCCAGAGCTCATCCTTTCCGGGCTGGTTCGCCCGCACCAACTCGCATAACTGGCTGCCCGACAATGCCGGAAGCGAACGCCAGGCCATGATGAAGGCCCGTTTCACGGAATTGACGAGCGCCAAGACCTTGAACCCCCGCTACACCATGCTCAAGGTCAACAAGGACCTCACCCAGGGCAAGGTGACCAGCTCCACCACGTCTACGAATACGAGTTGGAACACGACCTTTTGCATCAGCCGCAGCGCCACGCGTTCCGGCATGGTGGTGGATGGGGTGGCGAGCGGCGTTGATCCCAGATTCACCACCATGTGGGTCTGCCTGGGCGAGCCCTCGATCGGTGTTTTCGTGCCCTACTTCCCGGCCGCCGGAGGAGTTTCGCCCTATGCCTACATGGATACCATCTATAGCGGCGGCTCCATGGATGATGCGAGCGACACCAGCCTCCTGGCCATGGCTGAAGATACCCGCGAGACCTATAACAAGCTGATCTATAGCTCCAACCGCGGCAATACGTTCTACGGGCCGTATGATACGACCATCAACAAGACCAATCTCAACTCGGCGCTTGCCTGGATTACGCCGATCGAAACCACCATCTATACCAAGACGACCTCTTTCCTGGACGGTTTCAGGAGCTCCACTTCGCAGCTTACGGAGACGTATTTGCTGAGCTTCAGCAACTATTGCGCCAAGTATGCGTATGACAACTATACCAATGCCTCCAGCACCTACAGCACCTGGAACTACAGCGCGCCGACCCCGACCAGCAGCTCCACGGCCACGCCAACCGCCACGGCCACGCCAACCGCCACGGCCACGCCAACGCCGACCGCCACGGCCACGCCAACGCCGACAGCCACGGCCACGTCGAGCGCCACGGTTATCCAGGCGGAAACCGCCACGCTCTCCGGCGGCACCATCACCGAGACCAAAAACTCCGGCTACTACGGAACCGCATACCTGAACTTCCCGACCACGGGCGGCAAGGCCACCTTCTCCGGCATTTCCGGGACGGGAACGGCCACCATCGTGATCCGCTACGCCCTGGCCTCCGGAACCCGCACCGGCACCCTGACGGTCAACGGCACCAGCCAGTCCATCAGCTTCTCCTCCACCGGCTCCTGGACCACCTGGAGCACCAAGACGGTGACGGCCAACTTCTCCGGTTCCAACACCCTCGTGTTTGCCAGCACCGGCTCCGACCTGGCCAACATTGACCAGCTGAGCATCACCGTCGGCTCGACAGCCACCCCGACCCCGACGGCCACGGCCACCCCAACCCCGACGGCCACGCCGACGCCGACCGCCACGGCCACGACGGGCACGCCGTCACTTTCCGCCAGCATATCGGTCCAGTCATGGGGTTTGGGTTATATCGCCAATATAACCGTCAAGAATACGGGCACCGCGGCCACCTCGGACTGGAAAGTCGTCGTGAATCTGAACGGTACAGTGGTGACCAATGTCTGGAACGCGACCGTCAGTTCAAGCACTTTCAGCTCCGTGTCATATAACGGCACCATCGCGGCGGGCGGCTCGACGACCTTCGGTTTCCAGGGCGCCAAGCTCTTATTCTTCCCAACGCCAACCATAACATCGGTGAGCTACACCGCCGCCAATTAAGGAGAAGATTATGAGACCTACACGATCATTAAACAATTTCATCGTGCTGATCCTGGCTTTGTGCTTAGCAGGCATGCTGGTCCTGGCGGGTTGCGGCGGTGGAGGTTCGGGGGGCAGCAACACCGAGTCCTCCAGCATAGACACCGCGGACCTGGAAGAATACATCGCGGACTGGTCCCAGGAGATGGATGATCTCAAAATAGAGCCCGGCGATTATAAGGCCATGATCCTGGCCGGCCTGCGGCTGCTGGATGACTATGATTCCGAGGATACGGATGCGACCGAGGAAGTGACCGAAGAGTATCTGGATAACACGTCAACCGCGGTCGACACGCGGCCGATTACCATGATTTTCGGCGGCGATGTCATGCTGGCCCGCGGGGTGAACACCCAGATCAACAAGACCGGCAAGGGCGATTACACCTTCCCATGGCAGAATGTCGCGGATTACCTCCAGAGCGCCGACATCACCTTCGTGAACCTGGAATCGATCATCTCAGACCAGGGCAGCCTTGACTGGACCAAGATGGTCGGCCCCTGGTTCAGGGCCAATCCCAAAGCGGTGGAAGGCTTGCAGTATGCCGGCGTGGACGTAGTCTCGGTGGCCAACAACCACTGCTTCGATTACGGGAAGTCCGGTCTGCAGGACAGCCTAGCCAATTTATCGGCGGCCGGGATCAAGTATACCGGCGCCGGGACCTATGAAGAAGCCTATACCCCGGCGCTTGTCTCGGTCAAGGGCAAGACGGTGGCGTTCCTGGCCTATACCAACCAAGTGTACCGCTCGTCCTATCCATCGGTAAGCCAGGTGGCGGCGCAGTCCTACACCGACAGCTGGGGCATTAAGTGGCCGGCGTCCTGGGGCGCGGCCTGGCTGAGCTACAACATGCTGGACAAGGGCATCGCCAATGCCAAGGCGGCCGGGGCCAATATCATCGTGGTATCCATGCACTACGGCACGGAATACAGCACTACCCCGAGCGCATCCCAAAAGGAATTCGCCCAGTATGCCATGAACCAGGGCGCTGATCTGGTGATCGGTCACGGACCGCATGTCTCCCAGCCGTTGGTTGTCTGGACCGCCTCCGGCGGGATGAAGTACATAGCCTATTCGCTGGGCAACCTTATCTTTGACCAGTATGAGTCGCTGCATCCGGGGGTATCGAAAGGCATGCTGCTGGAAGTCACCTGGGAGAGCGGTGCGATAACCAGTGTCACTCCGCGCTATGTGAAGATCAACCAAAAAACGTGGCAGCCGGAACCCGACGCCTCAGCGACCGACACTACCGCCGGCGACTAGATCGGAATCAAAACCAAGCGCGGCCCGAGTTTCTAACCAGGAACTCGGGCCGCTTCATTAGTTACCCAACGAAGGATGCTCCAGGTATAATCATATTCACTGCTTGACTCGTCTAACCCGGCGTGCATAATAGGATTATTGGATTCATAATCGCTTAAGCGCAACATGCCATGGGTGGGTATTTGAAGGTTGGTCATCCAGGAAACGGCGTAAAACGCATAAGGCTTTTCAGCCCAACCGTTCTGGTTTGTCTGGGGCTGTTTTTTTTCAGTCAGATTTTTTTTCTGGTACACATAGGGTACCCCGAAGGGTACAATTTCGATGAGATTACCTATATACCGGCCGCCAAGCAGTTCCTTCACCAAGAGGTCAAGGAAATAAAGAACTGGGAGCATCCTCCATTGGCCAAGGAGCTGATGGCCGTGGGCATCAAGATCTTCGGCGATAAGCCCCTGGGCTGGCGTTACATGAGTACGTTGTTCGGTTCACTGACGCTGGTCGGGATGTATCTCTGGGCCCTGGTACTCTTTAAAAACCGGAGCACCGCGTTGTTTGCCGCCCTCTTGACCCTCGTTAATCAACTCCTGTATGTGCATGCCCGCATAGCCATCCTGGAAGTCTTCATGTTCGCATTCACGGTTTTTGCGCTGGTTTGCTTTTGCGCCGCATGGTCCGCCAGGATCGACCAGCATAAAGCCCATCGCTTGTGTCTGGGCGCCGGGGTGCTGTTCGGACTGGCCATGGCCTGCAAATGGGCCGCCGTGGTGCCGTGGTTGAGCATCATAGGGTTGATCGTCCTGGTTAGAACCATGCAGCATTGGAAGACGGTGTTCCAAGGGGAGTCTCCGTGGCAAGCGCGGCACACGGGATTCGAAGACTGGTATGCGCCCGATCTTTTTGCCGGGATCAGCAACACTAAGCTCGCGGCGGCGTTCATCCTGGTTCCTATCGGGGTGTACTTCCTGAGCTTCCTGCCCTATCTGTTCATGCAAAAGGCGGATGGGACGAGGTATGCGCTCTTCGACTTCATCCCCATGCAGCTCACCATGTGGAAGGGCCAGGTCGGCATCGTTACCTCCCATCCCTATATGAGCAAGTGGACGAGCTGGCCTCTGATGACCCGTCCGATCTGGTATGCCTTCGATAAGGAAGATGAGGGTTTTTTCCGCTGCGTGATCTTTCTCGGGAATCCCTTGATCATGTGGAGCGGCCTCCTGGCGCTCTTGTACTGTATCTGGGGGTGGATGGCATACCGGTCGCGTGATGCGTTTCTGATCTTAAGCTTTTATGCCGCGTTTTATTTGGGTTGGGCCTTTATCCCTCGCAATGTCAGCTACTATTATTACTATTATCCTGCCGGGATGACCCTGAGCCTGGCTATTGCGTTCTGCTTCCATGCCTGGGAATCGGGAAAGTCGTTTCTCTTGGGCAGGCTTCACATACTCAGGTGGACTTTCTTGACGGCCTGTATCGTGATCTTCATCATTTTTTATCCCATTTTAGCCGCCGTTAAAGTCTCCCTGGCGGAGTATTACATGCGGATGTGGTTGAAATCATGGATCTGAAGTCTTCATCGCCTCAGGCCACAAGCCTTGTCCCATGACGCATGCCGCCCCGGGTGGGCAATTTTCGATGCAGGAATCGCATGCGTTCCGTGTGCCCCCACGATGTCTTGGTATAAGAACTGCATGTATTTCTTAAAACAAGTAATGAAAAGGCCCTCATATAACGGCCTCAATGCATAAGGGGTTTACGCATGCTGGACGTATCGGTTGTTATCCCGACCTATAACGAGAGTGAGAATCTTCCGGTCATCATCCCTCACATATGCGCGGTTCTCAAACAAGCGGGCCTGAAAGGCGAGGTGATTGTCGTTGACGACAACTCGCCCGACGAAACCGGGCGGGTGGCCCGTGCGCTGGCCGAAGAGTGTCCGGTGCGCACGCTGATGAGGACAGACGAGCGGGGGCTTTCCACGGCCGTTATGGCCGGATTCGCTCTGTCCGAGGCAGTGGTCTGTGTGGTCATGGACGCGGATGGCAGCCACCCGATAGAAAAACTGCCGGATATGATCAGGCCAATTCTGGATAACAAGGCCGATATCGCCGTGGGCAGCCGTCATGTCCAAGGCGGCGCCATTGGCCAGTGGCCCCTGCACAGGCAGATTATCTCCAAGACGGCCGCCCTTATGGCGTTCGGCGTTAGCAAGATGAGTGATCCTACCAGTGGTTTTATGGCCGTCAGACGCACGTTACTCGATGGTTTAGAGCTTAGCCCTATCGGGTGGAAAATCGTGCTGGAAATCGTGGTCAAATCCAGGACCGATCGGCTGGTCGAAGTGCCCATCACCTTCAACGACCGGCAACTCGGCCAGAGCAAGATGTCTTTGAAGGAACAATGGAACTATATCCGACACCTCTATCGCCTCTACCTCTATAAGATCCCAGGGTTTATAGAGTTCATTAAATTTTGTATCGTGGGTTTTTCAGGCGTATTCGTCGACATGGGGGTGGTCATCGCATTGAAGACTCTGTTCGGCCTGGATACGCGTGTATGCGCGGTATTCGGATTTTCCGTCGCGGTGACCACGAACTATCTGTTCAACCGGGCGTGGACGTTTAAGGACGCTCGGCGCCTGTCACTCCTCAAGAGCTATGCCACGTTTTTTTCCGTGTGCTCCGTAGGGTTTCTGGCCCGGCTCGGAGTCATGCACTTCTTGATCGTATACACCCCGCTCGATCAAGGCCCTGGGTATATGCTCGTCAATTTGATCGGCATTGCCGTGGCCACGGTGATAAATTTTCTGGGCTCCAAATTTCTGGCCTTCTCGCCCACGGAACTCGCCTTTAAGAAGCCCCCGGTTCTCAAAAGCGACGAACAGTAGGGCGGGCAAATGTTTCCAGGACGCACGCCGCGATGAGTGCTACACAACCGCTTTCTGAAACGCCAAAGGCTATGCGGACCTCATCCCCTGAAAAGCCGGATGATGGCGTGCTCATTGACCAGAAGTGGATCTTTATCGGTGTCCTGACAATCATCTATTATGTGCTTTT
Source organism: Syntrophaceae bacterium (assembly GCA_039680665.1). Lineage (GTDB taxonomy): Bacteria > Desulfobacterota > Desulfomonilia > UBA1062 > UBA1062 > JAKQBR01. The sequence goes on from JBDKSM010000012.1 coordinate 15,330, forward strand.
TCAGACCATCTACAAGATGCCTTATACCGCGACCCTGCTCTATTTTGAATATGCCTCCCATATCATGGACGGCGATCTGCCCTACCGTGATTTCAACCTTGAATATCCCCCGCTGGCGCTTGTCTTCTTTCTGCTGCCGCGCCTCTTCACCACGGTATACCCTACCTATGTCATGGTGTATAAGGTCGAGGTCTTCATCTGCATGCTGATCGGCCTGATGGTGATCTACCGCAGTGCGGCTCGCTTGCGCCAGGCGCCCTGGAAGGTGATGAGCGTTTATACGCTGGGCATCCTGGCTGTCGGCCCGATCATAGCCGAGCAGTACGATCTCTTTCCCGCCATATTGGTGTTGTCGGCCATATATCGTTTTTGGACCGGCAGGTACAAGAGCGGGTGGATGTTTCTGGCCTTGGGAACCATGACCAAAGGATATCCACTCCTCATTGCGCCGATTTTTATGATCCATCACCTGCGCGGCCGCCAATATCGCCGCATAGTATCCGGCGCCGTTATTTTTATGGGTACTTGTCTGGCCGTGCTCCTGCCGTTCCTGCTTGCCGATCCATCCTCCTTGATGAGCCTTATCGAGTATCATTCCCAGCGGGGCATCCAGATCGAGAGCACCTACGGCGCCTTGCTTTTAGCCGCCCATAAAATGGGGCTGATAACGATAAAGCTTGCATTCGACCATGGCTCCTGGAATATCACTGGGCCAGCGGCCGAGATCCTGGCCGCATGGTCCACATTCATCATGGCAGCCCTGCTCTTGGCAGGCTATGGATTAATCTACAGAAGTCTGCGAGCGGGGGAGCCCGAGATTACCCGCATAGGCACCTATACGGGGCTGATTATCACGATCACGCTGATCGCCAGCAAGATATTATCCCCCCAGTATCTCATCTGGCTTATTCCCGTGATCCCGCTGTTTTTTGATTCATGGCGCTTCATCATCTGCCTGGCCTTTCTCCTGACAGGCGCATGTACGTATATCGTGTTCCCGGTGCACTATATGGAACTTATGGACTTTAAACCCGGCGTGATCACCATGCTTTGTATACGCGACTGCCTGCTGATCTTCTTCGGAGTGCTGATAGCGGTATCTTTGCGTTACAGATTGCGGATCAGGGTCGCCTTGAGCCCCAGGAACGCTTCAGTCTGACGTCGGCCCAGCATTTCGTGTTACATCAGACCCACGCGGGTCAACAAGAGCGCCGCTTTCTCACCGTAGCTTTTTCGTATGGCAAAGGCCATGGTCTCATAGAAAAGGCTGGGCGCCAGGCGTTTCAAGATCCAGTACATTCTGCCGGTCCATTGCGGGATCACATAGAGCCTGTTTTTCTCAAAGGCCCGCAAAGTCTTTTCAGCGACTTCCTGGGCGCTCAAGCGACCGTGATCAAAGGCCGAATGCGCGAATTCGTGCTGGAATTGGTCTTGGAAGCGCATGGTGTTCAGGAGATTGGTGTTAAAAAACATAGGACAGGACACGGTCACGCCGATATGATAAGGGGCCAGTTCGGTGCGCAGCGTCTCCGAGAGCGAGATAATGGCGGCCTTGGTGGTATTATAGGGACCCATCTGCATCAAAGAAAACAATCCGGCGCTGGAGGAGATATTGATGATATGTCCGCCGCCCTGGGCCTTTAGCCCTGGGATGAAGCTGTGACAGCCGTGCAGCATGCCCCAGAAGTTGATGCCCACGCACCACTGCCAATCATCGAGCCTGATATCGCCGATGAACCCGGCCGTAACCACCCCGGCATTATTAATCAGCAGATCCACGCGCTTTCCGGCCGAGAAAGCGTAATCCGCCATATGCTCTACCTCCTCCGGCTTGGAGACATCGCATGCATATACCTCACCCTCTGAGCCGCTCTGTCGCACCAGATCCAACGTTTTTTCCATGCCGGCCTGGTTGATATCCGCGATGAGTATTTTATAGCCGCGTTTGGCCAAGGCTATGGCCAACTCGCGTCCAAGTCCTGATCCCGCTCCGGTTATGACTGCATTGCGCATGACAGATACTCCTCTCTGAAGAATAAATCATGCCCCCTTGAGCTCTCAAGGGGGCTGATCATTCAAACGTCTTTCACGATCGCACTCACCAGGGCGAGTTTGCGCATGGGCGCCAGGCCCAGGAAGGCCTGCACATGCTTGGCGTCGCGGAAGCGTTTTTCCTGGCCGTAGTCCTTCATGTAGCCGTTGCCGCCCAGGACCTGGATGCCGTCCGTGGTCAGCTTGGTCGCCAGCTCGGAGAGGTGGATGGACGCCGCGCGGCTGTAGAGCTCCCACCCCTGGCCCTGCTGCTCAACGGCCAAGGCCGCTTCCGACACAACCATCTCGGCCACCTTGACCTGTACGGCCATGTCGCCCAACAGCATGCGCAGGCTGGACCAGTTGATGATCTCCCAGCCGCCCTGGAAACGCTCTTGGCTGTAGGCCAGGGCCTCCTGGAAAGAGCCTTTCATGATGCCGCATTGCATGGCGGCCACGGCTGAGTGCATGCGGGCATCAGCCTGATCGAAATATGTTCCGCCCTGGCCTTCCTGGCCCACAAGGGTGCCCTGGATGCCCACTAATGTCAGGTCCACGGCCGGGCAGGCATGCAGACCTAGACTAAAGATGGGTGCGCCTTTGGTCAGGCCCTTGTCCGTTAGGTTAATAAGGAAGAAGCTGTAGCCTTCCTGGCCCTTGATCTTGGCCGGCACCAGGGCATGACCGGACAGACCGGCCAGCACGACGTATTCAATGGCGCCGTTCAAGATGTAGGTGTCCTTGATCTTGACGGCCTCCAGCATGGTCTGGGTCTCGGAAGGGTTCACGCAGGACGGGCAGGCGATCAGGGCCGATTTAGCGTCCGAGGCCTTCCCCATAACGCCGGACAGGAGGTCTTTGCCGCCGCCGGCGAGTATGATCTCCTGGGCCAGGGCATTGGTGAAGATGATGCCGCCCAGGCTGGCGTCCACCGCGCTGATATGCTCCAGGATGACGCACAGGGCGCTCATGCCCTGGCCGATGCCCCCGCACTCCTCCGGCAAGGTGGCGCCCAAGAGCCCTACCTCGTAGGCCTTGGCTACCACGGCGTCGAAGAAGGGCCCGAAGGGGTAGCGGTCGTTCGCATCCCGATTGGCTGAAAGCTCCTTGGCGGCAAAGCTGTGCGCCAGATCCTCAAACGATTTCAGTTCGCATTTTATCGTCGCTAACATGGCTTCCTCCTATTCTTCAAATACGCGGGCCTGGGGTACGGAACGTCCGATCAGGCAATCGAACAAATTAAGGCGGTTAAGCTGGTTGGTGCCTTCGTAGATCTGCAGCAGCTTGGAATCACGCAGAAACTTTTCGGCCCCGCGCTCGTGCCGCAAGCCGGTCTGCCCCATCATCTCCAATGCCAGCTGGCAGTTCTTGACGCCCATGTCCGAGCCCACGAATTTGGCCAGTGAAGCCCAACCCGAGCAGCGGTGCTGGTCTTCCATGGATTGACCTTCGATATAGATCTGGCGGATCAGCCACCCGAAGAGCTTGGTTTCATAGAGCGGCACAACAAAGGTATCGATCATGGCCTGGGGCGCATACTTCAGATAATAGTACAGGGGTTTAAACTGCAGGAAGTTGTAGATCCCGCCGTGTAAGCTATTGGCGTATTGGCCCTCGGTATAGGCGAGCCGTCCGGTGATGACGTTCTTGTACATCTCGGCCAGCATGACCTGCGCCCATTCATGGTTGATGAGCAGCTTGCCGTCCACCATGGTCTCGCCGGCGAATTTGAGTGCGTGCTCATAGGCCCCGCGCGCCACCCCGGTTCCGAAGGCGCCCACCGAGTTGCGGGTGACTTCCACGACATAATGGATGATCTGGTTGACCAGCTCCGAGGTCGTGCGCTTGCGCGAGCGCGGCATGGAGCGTGAATCAGCCAAGACGCACTCGTCCGGTATAAAACAGTCCTCAAAGATCAGCTCGCTGGCCGGACATGCCCGCTGGCCCATCTTGTCTTCGTGCTTGCCGAAGGAAAATCCCTTGGTGCCGGTCTTGACCGCGAGCACGACGGTGTTTTCAGAGGGTTTTTTCAGATCGGAGTAGGCGACCAGGGCATGCCAAGTGGAGACATGGCCCATGGAGATGAAGATCTTGCTGCCGTTGACGACATATCCGCCCTTAACCTTTTCGGCATAGCAGCTGACCCGGGCGCGATCGACCAGGGCGCACTCCTCCACATCCGTGCCGGCCCCGGGTTCGGTGATGGCCAGCGAGATGATGCAGGGGTTGCCGCTACGCTCGCCTTCAACCACTTCACGACATATCTTGTTGATTAACGGCATATTCCACGATGCCAGGACGGTCATAAATCCAAGGTAATGCACGAAGGCCACATTGGCGATCCCCACGCAGGCCGAGGACAGCTCTTCGATCACATAACCATGGGACGGTAAACTATATCCCTGGCCGCCGAAGAGCTTGGGGATGAACAGGGTGTAGAAGCCCCACTCATTGGCCTTTTTCACCAGCTCCCAGGGCAGATATTCCGGGTCTTCAAAGCTTCCGCGATCGGTCTTGAGGGCCAGGGGCCTGACCACCTCTTCGTTGAACCGGCGCGTGTGGCTGATCAGATCCTTGGTCTCCTTGAGCTGGATCCTGGGCAGCTTGGGCATGGCCTGCACACTCATGAAGCTGTCCTCGAAGCGCGGCTCGCGGTTTAATAATGATCTATTCTCCTTGGGTTTTATCATCAATCCTCCCTTCGGGCTGCTTAAGCCCATTGCATTCGATCATCATCAGTGCGCCTGCCACGCATGGCAGGCATCATCCGCCAAAGAATCCACGCATGCCCTTGAAAAGCCATGCGCGGATGGTTGCGCTTTAAGCCTTACTTTGCTGGGCGTCATAGGTGTCCTTGGTGACGCCGGTTTTTTCGAGTTCTTTCTTGATAATGCGGTGGGTGCTGGTCATGGGAAACTCATCCACGAAACGGATATAGCGCGGCACCGCGAAGCGTTCGAGCTTGTCATGCATGAAGGCCACCAGTTCCTGCGGCCCCACGGACTGGCCCTGCACCAGCTTGATGGAGGCCATGATCTCGTCCTCGGCCAGCTCCGAGGGCACGGCATAGACGGCCACATCCTCCACGGCCGGGTGTTCCATGATGGCATGCTCGACCTCGTAGGCGCTCACATTCTCGCCGCCCTTACGCATGGATTCGGTATTGCGGCCCACGAAGTACAGGAAGCCCTGTTCATCCCGGCGCACCAGGTCGCCGGTATAGAGCCAGCCGTCATGCACCTTCTCATTCGTGGCATCCGTGTTCTTGTAGTACTCCACCTTGCCGCCCCCTTTGCCGCTGACCTTGAAGATCAATTCGCCCGCTACGCCGGTGGGGCAATCATGGCCCTGACCGTCCACGATACGCAGCGTCCCGATGCCGGGCATGGGTTTGCCCAGGGAACCCACCGGCGCGGTGCCGAAGTTCATGATAGCCTTGCCGCCGCCGTCCACGGCACCGTAGCCTTCATAGATCTTGACCCCGAAGCGCTTTTCAAAGGCCTCCCACATCTCGGCCGGACAGGCGGCGGACAGCACGAAACGCACCTTGTTGTCGGCGTCATTGGCCTTGGGCGGCTGTTTCATCAGGATCGGGATCATGGAGCCCAGGGTATTGAAGGTCGTGGCGTTATAGGTGCGGACCTCGTCCCAGAAGCGGCTGGCCGAGAACTTGCGCGATAAGGCCACCGTGGCCTTGGCCGCCATGGCCACGGTCACGGTCAGGAACATGGCATTGCCGTGGATCAAGGACAGCGGGGTAAAGCAGATATCATCGGCCGAGATGAGAATTCGGCCCATGATGGAAAGCTTTTTGACCTGGGTGTTGTAGTAACGGTATACTACCCCCTTGCGCCGTCCCGACGTGCCGGAGGTGTACATGATCAGGCACATGTCGTTCCTGTTATAGCCCACCATGGGCTTCACCGTCGATGTCCCGGAGGCATAGACTTCCGATAGCCGGATGAGATCAGAGGGCAGGGAGAAACCCTGATTCTCTTCCTCGATATCGTTGATGATAATACCTTTGAGCTTTACGTCGGAGACAATGGGTGTAAATCCGCCTATCTGTTCGGCATCCAGGGCCAGGAAGCTGATATCGCTGTGCGCGATGACATAGGCGAGATTATCGCCTTTGAGCTCCGGGTTCAAGGGTACGAGGTACATGCCGATTTTCTGGGCGCCGAAGAAAAGATCCAGGAAACGTGGAGAGTTCTTCATGAAAAGACCGAGCCCCAGGCCCTTGCCTCCGCCCAGCTTCAGGAGGAAGTTGGCCACGCGGTTGGCGTCCGCGTCCATCTGGGCATAGGTGAAGCGCTCGTCCTTGTATAAGAGGAAGGTCTTGTCCGGCACCATGCCGGCGCGTTCCTCCAGGAGCTCGGCCCATGACATGTCCTGGGCGAGGTCTCGCTCGGAGAGTCCCTTCAAGTTCGTCATCAGGGTGCCCCGGCGCCATTCCTCGCTCAAGAGCAGGCCGATTGATCGCGCGGCCCTCCAGGCCAGCCTGGCGGTCTGGATCTTGGGTGTCAAACGGGTTTGGTTCATGCATCCGCTCCTTAGGTTTTTTCTTTGAAGCTGCGTGGCGGCTTCATGGTGCTCCTATCCAATATTTTAAAATGATAACCGAAGTCATAGGTCAGGCTGACCGTGATGGCCCCGCGCTCGCACATGGCGGCGCAATCGTTGCATGACATGCACTGGGGGAAGTCCGTTTCCATCTGGGCCAATTTGGCCTTGCCGTGGCCAACGATGCGGATGGCCTTGCCGGGACAGATGCTGGCACACATGCCGCAGCCGTTGCACTTGGCAGGGTCGATCGTGACCCGGCCGGTATGGGCATAGGCTTCGTTGTCATAGGTCGGGATGATGAGACGCTCGATCAGGCTCATTTTTGACATGGCGTGCCTCCTAATAGGTAACCGTGCGTCGGCCGTTTTCATGCCAGGCGATCTCATGCAGCTCGCGCTCCACCATCTTGTTGGGATTACCCCGTGCATAGCCGAGGGCTATGCCTTCTACCAGTACATAGGGGTAAGATATGTGCAGCCGCTTGAGCCACTTGAAGCGCACGTAGGATTTCATGAGGGCCGAGACGAAACCGATCCAGCACGTGGATAATCCCAGACTATGGGCGGCCAGCACCATGTTCTGGCCGCAGATGCCGCAATCCAGGTCCGGGTTCGATACGCCGCGCTTGTCTTTCAGGATCATGATCACGGTTGGAGCGCCGTGGAAGAGCTTTAATTTTCCCTGGGCAATCAGAAAGATGGCGCCCAGCGGGATGGGGTGAAGTTCATTGGGCATAAGGCGGATGAATACCTGACTGTAGAACCAGGCAATCTTGCCCATGAGGCCCGGACGCCGCCAATCCAGGAAGAAGCGGAAGAGCTTGCATGTCCGTTGCACATCGCGTTCCATCTCCTCCAGCATGGCCTTGTCGCGAATCACGATGAACTTCCAGGGCTGGGAGTTCCCGGCCGAAGGGGCGTAACGCCCGGCCTCCAGGATCCGGCGCACCAGGTGTTCAGGCACCTGATCGGACTTGTACCAGCGCACGCTGCGGCGCTCGAAGATAGTCTTCTCTACTGGGGTCCAATCCTCGGTTTGTGGTACGAGTCCCGGCGTTTCCATGCTCACGGAACTCTCCGCGCGTGTGGCCAGGGTGATCGGGGATGATTCAATTACCGTGGTTTTGCCCATACTACCCTCCCTAACAATGGTTTCTTGCCAACCTATAGCACAAGCCTCCCGGTCCCCGGCTCATCCGGGGCCGCCTTGCCTCGCTACAATAATAATTACAAAAACAAGCAATCAAATAAATCTAGAGACTAGTCGCAAAAACTCAGTGGGAAGGGGCCTCCAGGATATGGATACCCATGGCCGCCTCTTCCGTGCCCAAAGCGCCGCCGCCGTTCTCGGCCATGGCCAGCTTGGCCTTTTTGACCTGGCGCTGGCCGGCAGTACCCCTGAGCTGGAGGACCAGCTCGTGGATCTGGGCCAGACCGGAGGCCCCGATGGGGTGGCCACGCGAGGTCAATCCGCCGCTGGGGTTGATAGGGATCGTGCCGTCCAGGCGCGTGGCCCCCTGTTCGGCCAGACGGCCGCCTTCGCCCTTGGGACAAAACCCCAGGTTCTCGGCCTGCACGATCTCGCCGAAGGCCGTAGCGTCATGGACCTCGGCCACGCCGATATCCTTTGGTCCTACACCGGCGCGCTCATAGGCCAGGCCGGCCAGACGTTCGCCGATCTCGGGCTCGTCCGAATCAAAGGAGGTCTTTTTGCCCGAACCCAGGATCGAGGCCCGGACACGCACGGCTTGCTTGGATAGGCCGAGCTTCTTGACCATGTCCTTGGTGCACAGGATGGCCGAGGCGGCGCCGTCGCCGATGGGCGCGCACATGGCGCGTGTCAAGGGCCAGGTCACGATGCGGTCGGATAAGACCTTTTCCACCGGCACCTCGAACCGGTACTGGGCATTGGGGTTCAAGGTGGAGTTGAAATGGTTTTTGGAGGCCACCACGGCCAACTGCTCGATGGTGGTGCCGAAGCGTTGCATATGCTGGCGTGCTGCATAGCCGTAGACGTCCATGAAGGGCGAGTGATCGCCCGAGCTCAGCTTAGCCAATTGCCACATGGTATCGTAACCGACCTTTTCGCCCATCATGATGGCCACCGTAAAGCGATCCCGGAACTTTTTCCAGACCGATTCCTGATCTTTGGTCTTTTTCCTCTTGCCGTTGGGAGATCGTTCCAGGACCTGGTAGCGCTGCTTGAACCGTTCCATGGCTTCCTTGTCGGCCTGGGTGAGTTCGAAGACCGAGAGACCGTGGATAATATTCAGGACATTCTCGACGTCGATGCCGCCCAGGAATCCCATGAAGGTCGCCATCTTGTTTGCCTGATAGAGCTTCTCGGCCCCGACGGCCATGGTGATGTCGTACAGGCCCCCGGCCACGCCCAGCCAGGCGTGATGCAGGGCCGTGGAACCTCCGGCGCAGGCGTTTTCCACATTAGTGATGGGAATGCCGTCGATGCCCATGGGCTTGAGCGCCACCTGGCCGCGGATGGTGGTCTGGCCCTTTTCGCCCCAGCCTGCGTTGGAGAACCAGACGGCCTGGATTTTATCCTTGGTGAGTCCGGCATCCTTGAGGCAACCGGTGGCGGTCATGGCGGCCAGATCCTTGATGCTTTTGTCGATGTACTTGCCGAACTTGATGGTATCGACGCCGATGATATAGACATCCCGCATACGTATACTCCCTTTCACGCTATTGTTGATCATGTGCAACATTCCCGGCCAAGGCCAATGGGGAATCAATAATAATAAATAATAATATGAAATATAAATATTGATAAACCAAAAGTCAACATACTTTTGGCAATCGGGGTAATAAAATATGATGATGCTGTTCGGAGCTCAAATTCCCAACACAATCACAGGCATGGAAACCCCTTTCATGGGCAAGAAAATCCTGTAGAATCGTTATTTTGGGCTTGGAACATTCGCTCTTCTGGTATATTGATATGTTAAATAATTAAAATTGATAAACCATATTGAAGGTGCAGGGCTGTGTCATTGCATGGCGGATCGGAAGGGGTAGGTGATGGCCAAGGTTAAATCACAAGAGACCGTGTTTGAGAGAGCGACGCCGAAAAATCGACAACCTTATGAGCGCGTGGTAGGTATTCTGGCGCAGCAGATCTTCTTCAGCCATGTCAAGCCGGGCTTGAAATTGGCCACGGAACGTCAGCTGGCCGAGGATCTGGAAGTGGACCGCTCCTCGTTACGGGTGGCCCTGAAGCATCTGGAATCGATGGGGGTGCTCGATATCCGCCAGGGTGACGGTATCTATGTCAAGGATTACTTGAAGCATGCCGGGATCGAATTCGTCGCCACCCTGTTCGAGCAACTACGCTACGGCAGTCCCAAAGCCGACATCGACGAATACTTCATGGAAGAGTGCTGGCAGTTCTGGAGCGGGGTAATGCCCGAGATACTGAGGATCGCCATAGAGCGCATGACCCCACGCAATGCCAAGGACATCATGGACACCCTTGACGAGGAGCTGGCGCATCTCAGCGATAAAAACAGGATTATCGAACTTGAGCTTTCAACCCAGGATTATGTAGCCGAGGTCGCCGGCAATGTCATGTACATGCTGCTGGCGAATACCGCCCGACCGATCAGGCGCAAGATGGTGGAACTCTTCGTGCGAGGCGCCGACGAAGATATGCTTAAGGCGCATCTGCTCTATAAGAAAGACCTCATCCGCAAGATCATGCTGGCCTCTGACCGCGCCGGTTTTGCCGAACGGTACCGCGAGCATTTGCAATCCTTGCGCAAGCTCCTGCGCGAAAAGTATTATGCGGCTCAGAACGCGCAGGCATTAGAGTAAGGGGCTGCTCGCTTAAAGGTCGGGAATAAGGTTGCCCGCCCCCTGTGAGCTTTAAAGGGGCGGGCGATGATGTCATGGATGCCTTAATTAATATCGATAGGCGGCCTTTTCGTTTTTCACGTCCGGAATATAAGAGAAGATATTGGAGACGGTACGGGCTTCTCCATTCACGGTAAAGGCCAGCGGCTTTTCGTGGTGTTTGAACACCAGGTCAAGGTTCTTCCAGTTGTACTGGCCGTTATTATCGAAATCCGGCACGACGTTCCATTCCATATACATATGTTCCTGGCGGTTTTTGAAGTCCTTTACCTCCAGGTTGTAGCGGGCCCAGCCGATGGCTTCAGGCGTATCCGAATACAGCAGGTTGAAATTGGCGGCATGCTGGGCGAGATAGTCGTTCAGTCCGGCAAAGACGCACATGCTGCCGCAAGGTCCGGTCAGGACGTGCCAGAGATCGCGTCTGCGGGCCTTGTTCTCCTGGTCGCCTTCGCCTGTAGCCGTCTTGCCATCGACAGCAAAACCTTTGCGGTTGGCGGGGGTAATCAGCCGGCAGGTTCGGGCGGTATCGGTTGAAATCGCATTGCTGTTCAGGCTTTCACCTAAGGTGAGGTTGAAAGAACGCATGATCAGGGTCGGGTCAAAGGGGGTGCACAAGAAATTTTGATCGACCAGGCTGAAAGGGGAAGCTATGATATCGGCGATGATGGTCGGCGCCCCGATGCCCATGGGGGTCTTGACCATCCAGGAGGCCCGGTCGACGTTGATCACGGCCCCGTCATACCAGGCGCGGATGCGCATATTGAACGAGTCCTGATTTTCATTGGAGGAGCCGATGGGGCGGAAGCTGAGCTTTATGTTCAGGCTCAGGGCGTTATGGATATCCTGGGGCCTGCCGCCCATGCTGGGTGCGATGGCCCAGGTAGCGGTTTCTATGGTAGGCGTGGCGCATCCTTTGTCGATGCGGGGTTTGGCCTGCACGAGATAGAAGGGCGTGTAAATAATAGCGGCTTCCTTGGAGATTCTGATGTAATCGATGGGTGATTTATCCGGCGCGGCGCCGGAGAAGCTCACGACATAGACCCATGCGCGCTCATTGTCGGGCGTATAGGCCAGCTCGATCTCCTGGATGTCCTTGGCGCCTTTCAGGGTGGCGGCGATATAGTCCTTCTTGACCTGATGGCCGGAATCCACGGCCAGGAAGAAGAGACGGTCATTGTCGCTGAGTACCCCGTCGCCGTCCTTGGGGTTGCCTTCCGGTCCCGTGGGCAGCACGACCCTGCCGGCGGCGGTGAATTCCAGAAAATCGGCCGGTATGACCCTGAGGGCGCCTTCCTTAAAGGCCACGACGCGCAGGTTTGCCAGTGGTGCCCCGCGTAGGGCACAGAGCGACTTTCCGGGAATGCAGGCCACGTCGATCAGTCTTTTCAGGGTCTTCTTATTGATGGCGGGAGCGCCGACGGCGGCGGACTGTTCCTTGACAAACAGGTCATAGCTATTCTTGACGCCGTTGCCATAGAGGCGTGTAAAGAGTTGCTCCTGTTCGCTGATGTAGGCCGGCCAGGCTTTCTCTCTTTGCCGCGCGGCTGCGATGAAGATCTCGGGCCAGGCCTGATCCTTGTTCCAGCCGGACAGCGGGAAAGAAAAGTCGCCTTCCTGGCCGAGGGCCTGCGTCGGGATAATGCCGCCAACCAAAATGACCAGACAGAGCACAAGCATGTAAAGATGAAACTGTCTCATGAATACAACCCTCCTCTCGTTTGGCATGATAATACAGTGATAAATTCGCCGCCGCCGGATCACCGGAAGATGGACGGGCGATCATAGCCCCTGCGGCGGGATGGATGGCTTTGATGTCTTGCTTGTAATGGTTAATCTATGCCGCAGATTGATATAATGACAATAGCCGATCACGGGAATGATTTGTCAAGATAAAATTGCCCTGCCGTATAATTCCGCTCAGGGTGAGAAATATACGCGGCAGGTTTGGTTGTCTGGGGCAAGCTTGAAGTGGTTGCTTGTCCGAGGTTGACAAGCGTTTCATTCCTGCCCCATACTTAAGGGGCAGACTGTTATCAGATGCCGTTGCCCCATGTTCAAGGGCATCTGATAGTGCCGATCAAGAGGAGGAGCGTATGGACTATTCAGTAAGTCCCGAGGGGGTCAAGTTTCCCTTGCCGGAAAGGGGAGATTATCAGGCCGAGTTCGAGCGCCTGAAAGATATGGTCACGGAGCAAAGGGCCCTGGGGCGCGAGATCGTGGTGGTCATGGGCCTTGGTTTCGTCGGGGCCGTGATGGCGGCGGTCGTGGCCGACAGTACGGAAAACGGACAGGCCTTGAAATTCGTCATCGGCATGCAAAGGCCCAGCCCGCGGAGCTTCTGGAAGATACCGCTCTTGAACAGCGGGGTCTCGCCGGTTAAGGCCGAAGATCCCGAGGTGGACGAACTGATCAGGCGTTGCGTGAGGGAGCGCAAAAATCTGATTGCCACCTATACCTACGAGGCCCTGAGCTTGGCGGACGTGGTGATCGTCGACGTCCAGTGCGATTTCCTCAAGCAGGATCTGGGCAACTGCACCACCGGCCGGGCCGAGATCGCGGCCCTGGAAGACTCCATCCGGATCATCGGCGAGAAAATCCAGCCCCAATGCCTGGTCCTGATCGAGACCACGGTGCCGCCCGGCACGACCGAATATATCGCCTATCCGGCCGTCAGAAAAGCCTTTGAGAAACGCGGTATTTCTGACGAGCCGCTCTTGGCCCACAGCTATGAGCGGGTCATGCCCGGCCGGGACTATGTGCGTTCCATCAGGGATTTCTGGCGCGTCTGCAGCGGTATCAACGCACAAAGCAAGGAGCGCGTCACCCGCTTCCTCTCGCAGGTGCTTAATGTGGCCGAGTTTCCCCTGACCGTGCTCGACCGTCCGCTGGAGAGCGAGACCGCCAAGATCGTGGAGAACAGCTACCGCGCCACCATTCTGGCCTTCCTGGACGAGTGGAGCACCTTCTGCGAGAAGAACGGCGTGGACCTCATCAAGGTCATCTCGGCCATCAAGGTCAGGCCCACCCACGCCAACATGATCTTCCCCGGACCGGGCATCGGAGGCTACTGCCTGCCCAAGGACGGCGGCTTAGGGGTCTGGGCCTATCGCCATCTCATGGGCTTCGAGGACGAAAACTTCCATATCACGCCTAAGGCTATCGATATCAATGATACCCGCTCGCTGCGCGCCGTGCATCTGGTGCGCGACAGCTTACGCAACATGGGCAAGATCGTAGCCGCCTCGCGCGTGACCCTCCTGGGTGCCTCCTACCGCGAGGATGTGGGCGATACCCGCTACAGCGGCTCCGAGATTATCGTACGCAAGATCGCCGAGATGGGCGGCAACATCCGGGTGCACGACCCCTACGTCGATCACTGGTGGGAATTCGAGAGTCAGGATACCTATCCGGCCGTGGGCGCCAGCTTAAGCCGCTTCTTCCGCAACCAGGAGACGCTCAAGGATCTGCGGATCGAAAAAGATCTCGCCGCGGCACTCAATGGCGCGGACGCCGTGGTCCTGGCGGTCAGGCACAGCGAATACCTGAAGCTCGATCCGGAGGCCGTGGTGTCCATGATCGGGTCTGGCGCCGCGATCGTCGACTGCTTCGGCATCCTGTCTGATGCCGCCATCCGGCGTTATTTCGAGCTCGGCTGCGAGGTCAAAGGCTTAGGTCGCGGCCACATCCAGCGCATCAAAGAGTCTGTCCGGCGCGAGGGATAAGAAGAAAATGTGGTACCATGTGAGCGTCTGATGAAGCGCAATGATCAAGCCATCTACCAGGATTACGCCCAAGCCTGGTGGGACGGTTCCGAGCGTTTTCTCCGCATGCTCAGGAATCAAGTCCATCCGCGATTGGCATACTTTGACCGCGTGGCGCCGGATTGGAATGGGCTTACCACCCTCGATCTGGGTTGCGGGGGCGGCTTCATGGCGGAAGCCCTGGCCGGGCGCGGCGCGCGCGTGATCGGCATCGACCCGAGCGATGCTGCGCTTAAAGCCGCCCGGAAGCATGCCCCTACCAACGGCATTGTCATCGATTATCGCCAAGGCGTGGGTGAAGCGATTCCCCTTGAAAACCATGCGGTGGATCGCGTGGTATGTGTAGATGTCTTGGAACACGTGCAAGACGTAGCGCAAGTCATTACCGAAATTAAAAGGGTGCTGCGTCCGGGAGGCATATTCTTCTTCGACACCATCAACCGCACCTGGCTGGCGCGCCTGCTTGTGGTGCATATCGCCGAGGATCTGTTACGGATCATGCCCCATGGCACCCATGACCCACATAAGTTCATCCGGCCGGAGGAACTGAGGCATTACCTTAAAAGCGCCGGATTCTCCTGTGCCGAAAAATTTGCCGGCATGGTGTTCTCAGGCGTCGACAGCCATCTGGATTTCAGATTCAAACTGGCGCCCGTTACCCAGGTCATGTACTTGGGACATGCATGGTAGTCGGTCCCGTCCGGAAAATATCTCTTCGTGTCCTTCGTGGTTAAAAGCCCCAATGAAAGCTCGAACCTCATGCTCCATTTTGGTTACGGCTGTACGGTGCCTCCACATACTTTTCTCACCACGAAGAGCACGAAGTAGATTATAGGTATCTCAATGGCACAGCCCGTGACCTGGTTAATTGTTCAGTAAAGCCGGCCGCTTATTGAACCAGGGACGGGCCTGCTCGAGCTGGGAGGCCAGGCGCAAGAGCGTGGCCTCGTCGCACAGGCGCGCCACGAACTGCACCCCGAGCGGCAGGTTGTCGTCTGTCGTCCAGTACAAGGGTATGGACATGGCGGGCAGGCCCGTGACATTGGCGAGTTGGGTGAAGGGCGTTTTGACCAGGCTCTCGATGGCGATCTTGTCGGCGATGCCGGAGAGCCGCATCAGTGTGCCCAGCCGTAAGGTATTGGTGACGGTCATGAGGAGCTGCTCGGCCGGAGACGGTTTAAGCTCTCCGATTTTGACCGGCGGGAAGGCCGTGGTGGGGGTGAGGTAGAGGTCGTAGGTGCTGAAGAATGTCCCCATCCGGCGCGCGCAGGTGTTCCACTGCCGGATGGCCGACACGAACTCGCCGGCGTTGTAGGCATGGCCAAGCAGGGCCAGGGCCCAGGTCGTGCCTTCGACATCCGAGGGCCGCGCCTTTCTTCCCAGGAACTTTCCGATCTCGGCTATGTCCGCGGCCATCTCGCCCATATACATGGTGAAGTAGCTCTTGGCCAGGGCCACGCCGTCGATGTCGGGCTCGGCCTCCTCGACGCTATGCCCGAGGCTCTCCAGCAGCCGGGCGGCATCCTCCACGGCCCGGATGCATTCGGGGTGCAGCGCGGTTCCAAGCGGCGACCGACGGGTGAAGGCGATCTTGAGCCTGCCGGGATCGCGTCTGAGCTCTTCCATATAAGGCCGTTCCGGCGGCGGGACCACATAGGCTGCCCCGGCATCCGGTCCATGCACGGCATCCAGCATGGCGGCGCTGTCGCGCACGCTGCGGCTCAGCACATGTTCCACGGCCGCGCCCTGCCAGATCTGGCCGTAGTCAGGCCCGGCGGGGGTACGGAAGTGGGTGGGCTTGAGGCCGAAGAGACCGCAGTAGGCGGCCGGAATGCGGATGGAGCCGCCGCCGTCGCCACCCGAGGCAAAGGGTACCATGCCGGAGGCCACGGCCGCGGCCGAGCCGCCGCTGGACCCGCCCGGGGTACGCTCGAGGTTCCAGGGGTTGCGGGTGGGTCCGTGCAGCTCCGGTTCGGTGATGCCCATGAGCCCGAATTCCGGGGTATTGGTCTTGCCCAGGATGATCAGGCCGGTGGCCTTATAGCGTTGCATGAGCGTGCTGTCATGGTCGGGGATGTAGTTCTTGTAGGCCTTGCAGCCCATGGTAAGAGGCAATCCGGCAAAGGAAGACAGCAGGTCTTTGACCAGGAATGGCACACCGGTAAAGGGTCCGTTTGGTAAGGGAGCCCCGGCCGCATGCATGGCCCGATCATATATCCTCAGGATCACGGCATTGAGCCTGGCGTTGAGCCGTTCTATACGGGCGATGGCCTCTTCGCAGAGTTCCGTGGGACTGATCTGTTTTTTTCTTACCAGCTCGGCCAGACCGAGGGCATCATATCGGTCATATTCTAAAAAACCCGCCATGCCGTTCCTCCTTCGCCAACGAACGCTTCGAGCCTGCCTGTGATATTATGATAGGGGGGTGGGGAGATAAAACAAGGGTAGAAAAAGGCCTGGGGAATTCGTATCAGAATAAAAGATTCCCCAGGTCGTTGCCATCAAGCGCAATCAGTCGTCGTACTTGCCGGCCTCGCCGCTCGCTCTCTGTGGTGCACCCTTGGCGCGGATCTTGGCCTCGGTCCAGTCAGCCGGGTCCTCGATAGGCTTGCCCTTGGGTCCGAGGTCATAAGAGCCGGCCTTCAGGATGGCCTCGACGGCCAGGGGCGCGGTGTCCTTGGCGCCGAAACAGTTGACGAGGAGGTCGTAGACGAAATCCTCGACGGCCTTGGCCATGCGGTCGCGGATGGCGGCCGGCTGGGCCAGGATCTTGTTCTCGAAGGGCAGGTTGAGCTTTTTGTAGTCGCCGGCTTTGAGGCCCTTGTCCTTGGCATAGGCCACCATCTCGTTCCAGAGCTTGTCGGACATGCCGTTTGTGCTCACCTTGATAAAGTTCTTGTCCTGGTCCAGGAAGGCGTTGCCGTACTCGTTGACCTTAACGCCCCAGGTGAGCATCTGCAGGGCCGTGGCTACATTGGCCTTGGTGGTGTTGGTCTCGGTGGCGATGCGCCTCAGGCGCTCCACGCTGTTGCCCGACGTGCCGTGCTGGGCGCCGGACAGGCCGTATTTTTCGATGGCATTATGGATGTCACGCGTCAGTTCCACCTGAATGCCGGCGGCACTTTCCTCGATGCCGTGCGTGGTGCCGTTGTTCAGCGCGATCCAGTCCGGGTAGATGCGGTGCGCGTTCAGGCCCTGGATCAGGAACAGAGCCTCTTCCGCGGTGGACAAGCCCGCCGCGCCCTTGATCTCGCCCACCTCGGTTTCATACCCGGCCCAGGCCGGGATGTATTGATTCAAGGCGATATTGGCCAGCAGGTTTTCGTCTTCCGGCATGTGCGAGGCGTCGATGGCGATGGAGGTGATGCCGGCCTCGAACAGAGAGGGGATATCAGTGCGGGCAGACTCCAATTCCTTGGCGTTGGGGATGCCGAAGTGGTCGGCATGCACGGCCACGGGCACGGTGATACCTAGTTCATTGCAGATGCTGTCCACAAACTGGGCGATGTTCCACATGCTGATCAGGCAGTAATTGGCTTCAGACTTGGCGATCTCGATGATCACAGCCGCATTGGCTTTCTGGGCGGCCTGCAGGGTGCCGCGTATGACGATGCTGCTGCGGCCGTTGGCCGCGATGGTCATGGCCTTGCCCTTGGCGCGCATGGCCCGGTCGATAACCTTGCCGCTCACGAGCAGGGCCTGGGAGTTGGGGAAGAGTTTCTGGATATTCGGTGGACGACCGACCTTCAGCGCTTGTTTGAAATCAGTCTCATAGCCCATAGAACGTCTCCTTTCGATTATAGTGGTACGTATCCATGTGCCCCTTGGTATGTAAGAGCAGCACACCTCCTATGTTCGGAAAGTCCCCTTACCGCCTTGAGCGGAAATTATTTGTTTTTACGTGCAAATTCTTCATATTCCAGGACATCATCCTTGGACCCGATAATCAGCGGCACGCGCTGGTGCAGCTTGGTGGGCGCGATGTCCAGGATGCGTTCATAGCCGGTGCTGGCGTATCCGCCGGCCTGCTCCACGATGAAGGCTAGGGGGTTGGCCTCGTAGAGCAGCCGCAGCTTGCCGGTGGGTTTCTTGGGGTCGATCGAATCCTCGGGGTAGAGGAAGATGCCGCCCTTTAAGAGGTTGCGGTGAAAGTCGGCCACGAGCGATCCGATGTAGCGCAGTGAATAGGGTTTCTTGTGTGCGTTACCGTCGCTCTTGAGGTGATCGATGTAGGCCTTGGTGCCCGGTTTCCAGTAGTTGTAGTAGGCCTCGTTGGCGCTGTAGATCTTGCCGCGCTTGGGTGTCTTGATGTCCGGGTGCGAGAGCACGAACTCGCCCACGCTGGGGTCCAAAGTGAAGCCGTTGACGCCCTCGCCGGTGGAGTAGACCAAGACCGTGGAACTGGAGTAAATGACATATCCGGCGCCGAACTGTTTATAACCGGGTTGTAGGCAATCTTCCAGGGTGCCGTTGCCGTCCTTGGTCAGGCGTTTGAAGATGGAGAAGATCGTGCCGATGGAGATGTCGACGTCGATGTTGGACGAACCGTCCAGCGGATCGAACATGACTACGTATTCGCCCTTGGGATACTTGTCCGGGACGAGGATAATGCCCTCTTCTTCCTCCGAGGCCATGACACAGACCTTGCCGATATAGGAAAGCGCGTTGATGAAGACCTTGTTGGCAAAGAGATCCAGTTTCTGGACATCGTCGCCCGTGATGTTCGTTTCGCCGGTGCCGCCCAGGATGTTCTCGGCCAGTCCGGCCTGTGAGACCTGGGCCGATACAACTTTGGCCGCCAACACGATCTGCGATAAAACCGCGCTGAAATCGCCTTTGCCGCCGTGTGACCGCTGTTGTTCGATGATGTGCCGATCGATGGTCATGAGTCTGTCATCCATGCTACCTTCTCCCCCTGTCGAATACATGCTATCGCTCGCGTGCGAACGACGTTTATCATACCACTTCATAAGGATTTATCAACCTTTTCTCTTTACGGTTGTTTTACACTCAAGCGCCCCTGGATCGTGTTATACGCGTCATCACGATGATACGTCCGGTTGAGGAGATCCAACATGAGTGATGCAATGGCTGCCAAGGTGCCCTTCTTCAAACAGGTGCGAGATCCGATGAGCGGCATGACGCATGGAATCGGGGCACTGCTGGCCGTGATCGGCCTGGTCGTCCTGGTCGAAAGGGCGCTCCACCCCTTCAAGCCCTGGCACCTTGTCACCTATATTGTGTTCGGCGTAGGCCTTCTGGCTCTGTATACGGTGAGCACGCTGTATCATTGGCTGCCGCTATCCGAGAAAGGCATTCGCACGTTGCGCAAGATGGATCATATGATGATCTTCGTGCTTATCGCCGCCACCTACACCCCCTTCTGCCTGATTCCGCTGCGCGGTCCCTGGGGCTGGAGCATCTTTGGCACGGTCTGGTTCCTGGCCGCGGCCGGCATGCTCTTCAAGGTCTTCTGGATCGAGGCCCCGCGGGGACTGGCGGCCGGAATGTATGTCGGCATGGGATGGGTGGCCATCGTCGGGGTCTTTCCATTGGTTAAGACCCTGCCGGCAGGCGCCTTGGCCTGGCTCCTGGCCGGGGGCGTCTCGTATTCTGTCGGGGCACTCATCTATGCCATCAAACGCCCGGACCCCTGGCCGGGATGGTTCGGCTTCCACGAGGTCTTCCATGTCTTTGTCATTCTCGGAAGCCTGTGTCATTTCTGGACCGTGTATCATTATGTTTCCGCTTTTTAACGTGCCCGTCATTCACCAAGAAGCGTCAAATCAACGGTGACGTCATAAGGGACAGGGGATTGAGCTTTTCCATCCTTCCATGGTAACGTATCCGCATGAGCAGGATCGTCGCCTTCTTCGACATGGACCACACCATCATCTGGGAGAATTCCGGGCATTCATCGGTCAGACTGGCCAGGCAGCACGGCTTCGTGAGCGCCCGGCATCTGGTGAAAGGGTTTTTCAAGATCATCCTCTACCGTCTGACCATCCTGGATATCGAGACCTGGTACGAACAGAATATCGCCATGATCAAAGGGCTGACGCCTAAGGACATGCAGCGTTTCGCCGAGCAGTGGTTCGATGAGCTGGTCAAACACAAGGTATACAAACAGGCCTATGATCTGGTGCTGGAGCATCAGGAGCAGGGGCACCAGGTGGTGATCATATCCAACGCCCCGGACTTCTTTATCGCCCCGGTGGCCAAGGCCTTGCAGGTTCAGGATATCATCAGCACGCGCTTGGAGATCCTGGACGGCCGGTTCACCGGGAGGATTATCAAGCCCTTGTGCTACGGCAAAGGCAAACGTGACTACGCCGCCAGTTGGGCCGCCGCGCGAGGCATCGACCTGAGCCAGGCCTATTTCTATACCGACTCGCGTTTCGACTTGGCGCTCCTTACGGTTGTGGGGTATCCGGTGGCCACCAACCCCGATATACGGCTCAGACGTGTGGCCCGCAGGAACGGCTGGCCGATCATGGTCTTCGATAAAGTCCCGGCCTTTGTAAGATGATCAATCGATGACGTAGCGGAAACGTCCCTTGATCGTCAGGGTTTTTTCCTGAATATCCGGGGGGAAGCGGCCGAAGGGGCTGGCGTCCTTGATGGCCTGCTGGGCGGCCAGATCAAGCTCACGGTGCCCCGAACTGGTGAGGAGGTCCACGCCGATCAGGTGACCTTGAGCATCCACGACAAAGGACAGCTTCACCGAGCCCTGATGCCCGGCCGCAATCGCCGGCTCGGGGTATTGCCAGGCCCGGAATATCTTGGCCTTCAGGCGTTGCATGTAGCCGATGTTCACCTTGCCTTCGGTTTCAAAGGAGACGC
>JBDKSM010000013.1:0-4714 GCA_039680665.1 Syntrophaceae bacterium
TCACCCGGCAGGTGCTCTGTCACCCTGGCAAACAGGATACCGTGGACATGCTCCTGGCCTTGAACGGCCTGCCCATTGCCACGTGCGAGCTCAAGAACCCCGGCACGGGCCAGAGCTGGCGCAAGGCCGCCACCCAATACCAGACCGACCGCGACCCGCGCGCGCCGCTCTTCGGCTTCAAGACCCGCACCCTGGTGCACTTTGCGGCTGACCCGGACGAGGTGCACATGACCACGCGCCTGGCCGGGGCCGGCACCCATTTCCTACCGTTTAACCGTGGCAGCCATCCGGGTGAGGTTGGGTGCGGCAAGGGCAACCCGCAGCACCCTTCCGGTTATCGCACGGGTTATTTCTGGGAAGAGGTGCTCTCACGGGATAGCTTCCTGGATATCCTCGGACACTTCATGTTCATCGAAAAACGCGAGGAAAAGGTGGATGACGGCCAAGGCGGGAAGCGGCGCGTCACCAAGGAGACCATGATATTCCCCCGCTACCACCAGCTCGACGCGGTGCGCAAACTGGTGAACATGGCCGGGAAAGAAGGCGTGGGTAACAACTACCTGATCCAGCATTCGGCCGGCAGCGGCAAGACCAAGAGCATTGCCTGGCTCTCGCACCGCCTGGCCAGCCTGCACGACAAAGCCGATCAAAAGGTCTTCGATGGCGTGATCGTGATCACTGACCGGCGCGTGCTCGATTCCCAGCTCCAGGATGCCATCTACCAGATCGAGCACGCCCAGGGCGTGGTCAAGGCCATTGACCAGGATTCAAATCAGCTGGCCACAGCCCTGATTGACGGCACCAAGATTGTGATTACGACCCTGCAGAAATTCCCCTTTGTGCTGCGCGGGCTCTTGCATGCGGCCGGCGCCCAGAGTCAGGAACAGGCAACCGACGAAGAGCGCCGGCAGGCCAAGACCTGGGAGGCCGAGATTGCAAAGCGCCGCTACGCGGTGATCGTGGACGAGGCCCATTCCAGTCAGAGCGGCGAGACCGCGCGCGAGCTCAAGGCCATCCTCGGGGCCGGAGATAGTGTAAATGATGACGGGGAAGAGGCCGACTGGGAGGACTGCCTGAACCAGGTTATGGCCTCGCGCGCGCGACAGCCCAACGTGAGTTTCTTCGCCTTTACGGCCACGCCCAAGGGCAAGACGCTGGAACTCTTCGGACGCACGGGAGCGAGCGGCAAGCCGGAACCGGTCCACCTCTACAGCATGCGCCAGGCCATTGAAGAGGAGTTCATCCTGGATGTGCTCCAGAACTATACCACCTACGCGACCTATTGGAAGCTGCTTAAGGCGGTGGAGGACGACCCTTCCGTGCCCAGGAAAAAGGCGGTGCGGGCGCTTACCAAGTTCATGAGCATGCACCCGCATAATATCGAACAGCGGACCGAGATCATGGTGGAGCACTTCCGGCGCAGCGTGAAACACCGCCTGGGTGGCAGGGCCAAGGCCATGGTGGTGACGGCCTCGCGCCTGCACGCGGTGCGGTACATGCTGGCCTTCCAAAACTATATTAAGGAGAAGGGCTATACCGATGTGCGGCCCTTGGTGGCCTTCAGCGGCACGGTGCGCGATTCCAAAACCGGGACCGATTACACCGAACCGGGCATGAATATCGATGTGGTGACCGGCAAGCCTATCAGCGAAGCTCAGCTCCCGGAGCGTTTCAATACGCTTGATTATCAGATCCTGCTCGTAGCTAATAAGTACCAGACCGGCTATGACCAGCCGCTGTTGGATACCATGTATGTGGACAAACGCCTTGATGGCGTCCAGGCCGTGCAGACCCTCTCGCGGCTTAACCGTATGATACCGGGAAAGGGGGCGCCCTTTGTGCTCGACTTCGTGAACGACACAACCAACATTTTCAAGGCCTTCAAACCCTTTTATGACGCCACGGAATTGGAGCGGACGTCCGACCCAGCCATGCTGGAAAAGCTCAAGCACGAGCTCGACCAGGCCCAGGTCTATTTCTGGAGCGAGGTCGAGGCCTTCGCGCGGATCTTCTATAAACCGCCGGAGAAGCAGAACCCGGCGGACCATGCCCATATGCAGCGCCACCTGCAACCAGCCGTGGACCGCTTCAAGGCCATGGACGATGAAGACAAACGGAGTGAGTTTCGCGATACGTTGAGTGGTTATGTGAAAGCCTATGCCTTTTTGAGCCAGATCATTCCGTATGGCGACCGGGAACTGGAGATGCTCTATAGCTATGGCCGTTTCTTGCTCCCGCACCTCCCGACCGGGCGCGACCTGACCGTCATCAAGGTGGACGATGAAGTGGCCTTACAGTATTACCGCCTAGAGCGTATTTATTCCGGCCCGATCAGCCTCAAGGAGGGTGAAAGGCAGTTCGTCAAAAGTCCTACCGAAGTCGGCACCGGTAAGGCCAAGGACGAGCAGGCGCCGTTATCCGAGATTATCGCCGTCTTGAATGAGCGTTTCGGCACGCAATTTACCGAAGAAGACCGGCTCTTCTTCCAGCAGATCAAGGAAAAGGCGCTCAGGAACAAAAAGGTCGTGGACACGGCGCTGGCGAACCCGCTTGACAAGTTCGAGCTCGGCATCCGCAAGCTGATCGAAGACCTGATGATCGCGCGTATGTCGGACAATGATAAGATCGTTACGCGCTATATGTCCGACCGCGATTTCCAGGGCGCCGCCTATCCGATCCTGGCGCGCGATATTTACGATGCTGTTCACGCGTTGTTAAACCAAAGATAATGGTGTTCGAAGAAGCCCGAATACCTGCAATCGGCATTATCGGATGTTTCCAGACAATCATCGGATGAATATCGGATGATTTCGGACTACAATTCTTTCTTGAATCAATCTGATGATTGAATGCACTGCCCTGACGATTATCTGACGAATACCTCCGGCAATATAGGGAAGCCTTGAGGATGTCGAACCTGGCTGTCTTCCATGAAAGCGCTTATAGTATCAAAAAGTTCATCTCTCATGGACATCCCCTGTCTGCTCTAAAGTTATTTGCCTCTAGACGCACCCCATGATTTCCCCTATGGAATCAATATATAAAGGGCTTTCCCTATGTTTGTCTGTCCAGCCCTTGAGCCGGATCTTTTGTCACAGGAGGGATACTCTGATGTCAGGCGATCGGAATGCAGCCGGAAAGGCGGTTGAAAGCAAGGTATTTACCCCGGGCCGCATAAACAGGCTTGAGTTGCGCAACCGCACCATCAGGGCGGGTTGCTTCGAGGGGATGTGCTATGATGAGAAACCGTCACATGCGCTCCTGGAGCATCATCGCGAGGTGGCGGCGGGTGGGGTTGGTATGACAACGGTCTCTTACTGTGCCGTATCCCGGGACGGTCTCGGTTTTGGCATTGAAATGTGGATGCGCGACGAAATCATTCCCATGCTGCAAAAGATCACCGACGCGATCCATGCGGAGGGGGCCGCGGCATCCATTCAACTGGGACATTGCGGTTTCTTTGCATCGCCGTCGGTCATCAAGAAAAGGCCGATCGGCCCTTCGGTCAAGTTCTGTCTTTTCCGTTTAAGCCTCTGTCGGGCCATGGATGCAACGGACATGGAACGTATCCGCAATGACTTCGCCGGCGCTGCCGTTATGGCGAAAAGTGCCGGGTTCGACGCCATCGAGCTGCATTCCGGCCATGGGTACCTTCTGAGCCAGTTTCTTTCTCCCTGGACCAATAAACGCAAGGATACATTCGGCGACAGCCTCGAAAACCGCCTGCGCTTTCCCGTTTCGGTAATAGAAAAGGTGCGGCAGGCCGTGGGGCCGGATTTTCCCATCATCATCAAAATGAATCTCTTTGACGGGATGAAAAGCGGACTGACCCTTGAAGACGCCGTAAAGGTCGCTCAGGCCTATGAGGCTGCCGGGGCCGACGCACTGGTGCCGAGCTGCGGTTTCACTTCCAAGACCCCGCTTCAAATGATGCGAGGCAATGTCCCCTATCTTGAATTCGTCAAATCGGAAAAGAATCCGCTCCTGGCGCTCGGGATGCTTTTGTTCGGCCGATTCATGGTCCAGCAGTATCCCTATTATGACATGTTCCTCTTCGATCAGGCACAGAAGATCCAGGCCGCAGTCAAAATTCCGGTGGTGCTCGTCGGGGGGGTAGTCTCACTGGATAATATGGACCGCGCCATGGAAGCGGGCTTCGAATTTGTCGAACTCGGCCGAGCGACGGTTCGGGACCCGCATTTCGTCAACAAGCTCAAGGCAGGTCGTATCACGAAATCGGATTGCGATCACTGCAATCGCTGCGTCGCGGATATGGCATGCGGGAATCTTACATGCGTCTGCCTGGCAAAGGATGGCAGGCAACTGATTGCGTGAGCGTTTCCGGATGGCAGGATTAAGCATTTGATAGGGAATCCTTTGCTTTCAATTTCACAGTGTGCCCCGGCCTTGGGATGCTGTTGTCGGGAGGTAAAACAGGGTTGAATGGAAAAAGCAGCCCTCTCAGTTCATGCCCGCATTTCATTCCTGTGGTTTTCCGGCTGGCCGCTCTGCTCGAAATGTGTGTTTGGATAGTGGTATTGCCTATTAAATCTTGGGTTGATCTTTGTTCTGATTATGGCAGGATGAGCCCATGAATGACAATGACTCTTTGAGGCCATATCGCGATGTCAGACGGTTCAACCAGTGGGCGCCGGCATATGATCGTTCGATCATGCAGCGCTTGCTTTTCGGCCCGGTGCATACGGGTATGCTG
>JBDKSM010000014.1:0-11497 GCA_039680665.1 Syntrophaceae bacterium
GAGAATGGACCGGTCCTCGGCCACGATGACATGCGCCGGTCCGCCCGGATGCCGGACGGCAAAATCCGTCTTTAATTTGGGCGCGGTTTCAAACCGGTTCACCAGCGTTGAACGGCTGTGCTCCAGGAGGGCTTTGCCATGCTCGGCCACACAGGCGCCCTTGATGAAAACCTTGCGCACCCGAAAATGCTTAAGATCATCCACCACGATGAAGTCAGCCGGATCGCCTTCCTGCAACAGGCCTATCGGCAAGCCGTAATGTCTGACCGGATTCAGGCTGGCGCAGCACAGAACCTTGAGAGGATCATGCCCATGTGCCAAAGCCTTTCGTACAAGAACATCGATGTGGCCGCGCATAAGATCGTCCGGGTGGATGTCATCAGTACAGAACATGCACATACCGCCATGGGCGGAGATAAGCTCGTGCAGGTGGTCGAAATCACCGGCCGCCGAACCCTCGCGTATGATGATCCGCATGCCCAGGGAGATCTTCTCCAGGGCCTCATCCATATGGGTTGTCTCATGATCCGTAGTGATACCGGCCTCGATATACCGCCGCAGCTGCTCCCCTCTCAGTCCCGGGGCATGCCCGTCAATCGGTTTGCCGAGACGTCGTGCATGATCGATTTTTGCCATGATGTCCGGATGATGCGCAATCACGGCCGGATAGTTCATGACCTCGCACAAATGGGTGCATGCCGGGTCGGATAAGAGGCGCTCGATGTCGGAGGCGCTTAAGCTGGCACCGGAGGTTTCGAAGCTGGTGGCAGGCACGCACGGAGGCGCGCCGTGCGCAAGCATGCAGGGGCTTTTCAAGGCATTGTCCCGCATGTAGTGGACGCCCGGTATTCCCAGCACGTTGGCGATCTCATGGGGATCGCACAGGGCCGCCACCGTGCCGTGGGTCATGGCCAGGCGGGCAAACTCCGCGGGCGTGAGCATGCTGCTTTCAATGTGCACATGCGCATCCACAAGCCCAGGGGCAAGAAAGTCGGCATACTGCTCTGATGATGGGATGATACGCTCAATCCTGCCTTGCCTGATGCGGATGGTTGCCGGATAGATGCGGCCGCCCTTTACGTCGATAAGGTTGCCTGCAATGCTCCCGCAGGTGGTGAGATCAATACATTTTTCCCGAGTTTCCATAAAGACTCATCCGCGACTTCGTCCCAGGTTATCTTTTAAAATTTTTTTGTCAAGCTTCAGGAGCACAAAGGCTACAACGTGTTTCGTATGGGGAATGTATAAAAAATCAGCATGACGTCATAACGGCAGGCTATGAGCGTCATGCTGAGGACTTTGTTTTTCAACTGGATCCGACACGCAGGCCATTAAGCCCGGCTCGGGCCTAAAAGTAAACCTTTCCCGCCAGGTTGATGGTCGTGCCGCCGATGTTCATGTCCACGTCTTCATAGCCGTCTTCTTCGAAATCCATCTTAGCCGAGCTCCATTTCACCTCCACCCCGACGGCCATGTTGTAGCTGACGGCCAAGTCCACGCCGGCCACGAGATGGTATCCCACACAGCTTCCCGTGTCGGAGAACGAATCGCCGGAAAACGGTTCGTATCCGGCGGCCCTGAAGGTTTCATCCCCTTCGAACGTGGCGTTGTAAAAACCGATGCCGGCGCCGAAGAAGCCGGTCAGTTCATTGGATAAAGGGAACTGGAATTTCGCCGTTACCGGTATGGCCCAGACCGTGACGTCATTATCGTGGCTCACCCTAATGCCGCTGATCGGGTCCCCGGTATCCGCATCGTAGAAATCGGTGCCGTAGTAGGGCGCGGAAGTCTTGAGCTCCGTGGAATAATACTCTCCACCGACCTCGATCGCCACTTCCCTGGTGAGTTCATGCCCGAACGCCAGAGCGATGCTGGCCGTCGTGTCATAATCCTTGAGGCCGTCGCGGTCTTCATTGGGCAGGAAGCATCCCAGCTTCAATGACCAATAGTTATCAGGCCCGGCCGCAAACAATGTCTGCGCAAACATCAGCACGCCGATAAACGCCATAAGTCCGATTTTCCTCATCAGAGTTCCTCCATTCTCATGATCTTCTTCCGTCTTAGAAATCCCGTCTGGTCATATGCTTAAGTTGCTGCGGCTGCTTGACCGTACGCTGTTGGCCGTTATCCGATGCGCCAATCTTACGTACCTGCTGGCTCTGCCTGGTCATGTTCTTGACTTGCTGATTCTGCCTGGCCACAGTCTGACTGCTCTGCTCCGGCTTGGTCAGCGTGCGGAGCTGCTGATTCGGCCCCGCCATTGCTCTGACGTTCTGGCTCTGCCTGGTCATGGGCTGACGATAGCGGCTGTCGCGGTAATCACTGCGATCGATGGCATGCGTTTTCCGGGTCATGGTTTTGCCCTGCTCGTCCCTACTGATGTATCGATCGATGTCAGTGAAGCTGCGTCCCTCGGACCGGTAGCGCATGATCTTCTCCGGGGCATAGCGGTGATGCTCCGACATGAACCTCAAGTTCACCTGATTGATGATGTCGCGATCACGAAGGTCGTGCCTCGTCCAGCCACCGCGTGGATGGTGATGATAATAGCCGTAGGCAGGCCCGTAAAAAGGGGCATAGCGTTCGATCACGACCGGCATGTAATATATGTCCGGGCTCAGTCCCAGGAACAGGGTTATGTCCATCCAACTCATCCCCTTAAGGCGCAGGTTCGCGATGTATCCGGGATACACATGCGCCCTTTGAGCCAGATAGAACACGACCGGGAGTTCCTCTTCATAAATCCCCCGTTCGTGAATGACGGCGATCTCCCGCTCGGGCACCCCGTAGTATTCACCGATGGAAAGGTTGAATCCATTGATGCCTGACCGGCCGCCGGAGACTCCCACGTTCCAATAGGTGTCTGCCGAGCATGGCAAAGCCATGACCATGAAGCCCGCTATGAATCCCATGATCGCGGTAAACATTTTTAAGGTAAGTCGCCTCATATGCGTTGGTTTCATATGTTCATCTCCTTATGTGGTGATACGCATACAGACGATCCAGGGGTGGACATTGTTTACAAATATTTTTGCCTGAACAGACAATACATGGAGCCGGATGGCGAAGGGGCGCAGCTTTTTTTATTTCTATCCGGGCTTCTCGTCGTCCCAGCGCAAGCTGAATCCCTTGCCGCTGACGACCTCGCCGGGCACGGTTGGTATCTCGTGGTTCGGTATAATGAAGCGGGCGGGACTGGCGCCCAGGATATCCCGTGCGATGTCGATGCCGGGCATGCGCTCGATCAGTTCCAGTCCCTCGGCGGTCAGCCTGAAGATGCCGACGGTGGTGACGTAGAACACTCTCTTGCCGGCCTTAAGGGCCTTCCGGCCGTTGAAGGTGATATGGTCCACATGCGCCACGAACTTGGGTTTGCCGGGCTTCTTGATACGGACGTGGCCGTCGCTGATGGCGAACTCGGCCTTGTCCATCCAGCCGCCCACGAAGATAATGGTCTTGGCATAGGTCACGATGTCGGTGAAACCGCCCGGGCCCACGAAATCCAGCATGCGTGTTCCGCGGTGCGAGACATTGACATTGCCGGCCGAATCGATCTGCAGGAAGCCCAACACCGTGGTGTCGAGGCGTTCTCGATACAGGCGGAACATTTCGGAGGTGCTCATGATGCGTTCCGGGTTGATGGCCGAGCCGAAGAAGATGCCGGAGGCGGGGAGGCCGCCCAAGGCCCCGCCCTCGGTGGTGAAGGTGACGCGCTCGGTGACGCCTGTCTCATAGAGGATACGGGCCACCTCCTCGCCCATGCCGATGCCGATGTTGATGGTGGACCCCGGAGGAGTTAAGCGCACGAAGAGCTGGGCCGCCATGCGGGCCACGATCTCGGCCACTGCCCCGCGGTAAGGGGTGATGCCCATGAAGGTGTTGATCAGTTTGACGAGTTTGACGGCCGTATCGGTCTCCATCTGGCCCTTTCCGGTGAAGAACGGCAAGTACCTGGTCTGGAGCACGCCCGCGATCTGTTCGTTGCGGGGGTTGACCACGATGGCGTCGATCATGTCGGCCGGTATGGAGATCTCGTCCGGGCTCTCCGGGACGATTTCGGCCACCGACACGATCACCTTGCCGCCGCCAAATTTAGCCGCCCGGGCCGCCTCGCGGTAATCGAGGATCAAGGCGGCGTT
Source organism: Syntrophaceae bacterium (assembly GCA_039680665.1). Classification (GTDB taxonomy): domain Bacteria; phylum Desulfobacterota; class Desulfomonilia; order UBA1062; family UBA1062; genus JAKQBR01. Next base: position 4,140 of record JBDKSM010000014.1, read on the forward strand.
CTTGAAATAGATATTGCCTTTTTCATCGGCCGCGGGCGCCAGGAAAAGGGCGCAGTCGATCTTGGGCAGGGAATAGACCAGGTGGTCGCCCTTGAGCGTTATGAAGCTGTCTTGGGCGCCCGGGGAAACCGCCGAGCCTGCGCCCACGCGTGGATCAAGGAAGGTGCCGACGCCGGTGGGGGTTTCCAGTTCATATCCGCCCTGGGCCTGGGCTTCGATGAGCCACGCCAGTTCCCCTTGCGGCATGGTGTGCAGCTCGAGATGCCCGTGATCCGCGAGTCTGAGCAGAGCCTTGGCCGTTTCGCCGTGTCCCACGATGTAGCGGGTCACAAGGCCGGGCAGGTTCAGGTCTTCGATGGTTCCGGGCACTTTTCCCCGGCCGCCCTGCGGATTGGACCCGATCACGGTAAGGTGCTTGGGGTGTCCGGTCCGTTTATACGCCTCGCGCAGGGCCCAGTAGAAGATCGAGCTGCGGCCGATGGAGGTGAATCCGCCGATGGTGAGCGTCGCTCCGTCGGGTATCAGATCCACGGCCTGGCGGGCGCTCTTAAACTTGGTCGGCAGACCCTTTGGACAATAATCACTGTCGTGCCGCTTCCAGGTCAGACGGAAATGCAGCATGCCCAACAAGATCTTAAAAGACTTGGTGCCCTTGACCTCGAGACGGGCTTTGATCAAACGGGTGATGTACACATCCGCTCCCTTTTTAGTAAAATTCCCACGCGAGCCGCTCTTGTGCGGGGCGGGACCGCAGGGCATAGTAATCCGGGTTGGCTGGCCAATTCTTAAGTACTTCCTGCCAGCGGTTTTCCGGATTTAAGGCCAGCATGTGGATCAGATCGAACACCCGGCGGTCGCCGCGCGCGATCACGGCTTGGAGATAGGCCCACTTGGGGCCTTCAAAGCTCACGCTCATGTTGCTGGTCCCGGCCAGTCCCTTGGCCAGGCGTTTGATGCGGGTCTTGGCCTCGTTCACCGTGATCATGGGCGCCCGCTCAAAGGTGCTGTGGGGTTTGGGTACAAAGGTATTGATGTTGACCGACAGGGTGCCGACGGCCTTGTTGCCGCGCGAGACCTTGATGAAGCTCTGGCGGATGCGTTTGATGAGGTCGATCGTGGCATCGATGTCGTTCAGCGTCTCATCGGGTAGGCCCACCATACAGTAAAGCTTTATGTCGCGGATCCCGGAGGCGATCAGGCGTTCGATGTCCTCCAGGATGGCCTCATTGGGTATGGGTTTGCCGATCGCCCGGCGTAATGCCTCGCTGCCGGTTTCCGGGGCCAGGGTGACGCCCTTGACCTTGGAGAGCCTGATATGTTCCAGCAGCTCTGGTGTTATCATGCCGAAACGCAGGGACGGCGGGGCGATGGCGAGGCCACGCGCCAGGATTTCGGCATACAACCCAGCGGCCTGGGGATGGTTATTGAGCGAGGTGCTGACCAGGCCCAGCTTGAGGCCGGAGGCTTTCGCCTCGTCCAGGACGGGCAGGAGCGCCTCAATCGGCACCGGCCGGAAGGGGGCATAGATGGCGCGCGCGGTGCAGAACTTGCAGTGATACGGGCAGCCGCGCGCCGTTTCCACCAGGAACATGTCGCCGAAGGCGGTATCCGTGGTGAGGACGCTGGAATAAGCCGGGGAATTGAGCGGATCCATGATGGAGAGCCGGGGAGGGCGGGGCTCGCCTCCCGGTTCGACGGGGTTGAAGCGCGCGGGCAGATAGATCCCGCACTGCCCTTCAAGGCGGTCGAAAAATTCCGTGCGGCTGGAGCTCAAGGTGAAGGCCTCGTGGAGCATGTCGGCCGCGCCTTCGCCGTCGCCCAGGAAACAGACGTCCAGGATCCGGCAGGCCGGCTCCGGATTCATGGTCACGGCCGTGCCGCCGGCCATCACGATGGCCCCGCTGCGCTTGGCGGCCTTCAGCTCGATCTTGTTATCCATGAGGATCCTGATTACGTTGATCCAGTCGAGCTCGTACGAGACGGAAAAGGCGATGATGGGAAAATCGGACAACGGCCGCCGGTTTTCGACCGAGCGGGGATGATCGGTGAAGAAGCGTTCGCAGACGATGCCGGGGTGCCGGTTCAAGGTGCGGTAGAGCGTGTGCAGCCCCAGATTGGACATGCCTACCCAGTAGGTGTTGGGGTAGACCAGGGCGATTGACAGCTTGCCCCCAGGTTCCTTGCGAACCGTTCCCTTTTCAGACGTCAATCTCGAGTCCCTTGATCTTACGGTGCAGGTTGCTGCGCTCCACGCCGATCAGATCGGCCGTTTTTGAGATATTGTTGCCGCATTGCAGGAGTTTCTTGGCGATGAAGATGCGTTCGAATTCTGAGCGGGCGTCCTTGAGCAGGTCCATTTCCATCAACCGGTCGAGCTCCGGGGCCGAGCGGCCGCCCACGGCCAGCGGGGAGACGTTATCGACCCCGATGATCGACCCTGGGGTCATGATCACGAGGCGTTCGATGATGTTCTTGAGCTCGCGCACATTGCCGGGCCAGTCGTGCTGGATGAGCTTCTTGACCGCTGCCTCGGTGATGGTCTTCTTGACGCCGTTGTTGAGCAGGGCGTAGGTCTTCAAGAAATGATCGATCAGGGCCGGGATATCCTCCTTGCGCTCGCGCAACGGCGGCACGTGGATGGGGATCACGTTGAGCCGGTAGTAGAGGTCCTGCCGGAAGCGGCCGTTGGCGATTTCGGTTTCCAGGTCCTTGTTGGTGGCCGTGAAGACGCGCACGTCCACCTGGATGGTCTGCGAGCCGCCCACGCGTTCGAAGCGCTGTTCCTGCAGGATGCGCAGGATCTTGGCCTGGGTGTTGAGGCTCATGTCGCCGATCTCGTCTAAGAAAAGCGTGCCCTTGTTGGCCAGGTCGAACTTGCCGCGCTTGCGCTCGGTGGCGCCGGTGAAGGCCCCCTTCTCGTGGCCGAAGAGCTCGCTCTCGATCAGTTCCTCGGGGATGGCGGCGCAGTTGACCTCAACGAAGGGCTCCTTGAAGCGCGGGCTGAATTTGTGCAACCGGCGCGCGACCAGTTCCTTACCCGTGCCGTTTTCACCCAGGATCAGCACCCAGGAGTCCGAGGCCGCCGCCCGGTCGGTCGCTTCCTTGAGGCGTTGCATGGCAGGGGAGCCGCCGATGATCTCGTCATCCTTCTCGCTCTTTTTCTTTAAAAGGACGTTCTCATCGACCAGGGCCTTCAAATGCATGGCATTGTTGACCGTGATAATGATGCGGTTCAAGTCCAGGGGCTTTTCGATGAAGTCCATGGCACCCAGGCGCGTGGCCTTGACCGCGGTTTCGATCGAGCCGTGGCCGGTCATGATGATGACCGGCAGGTCAGGGTTCGTACGTTTGATCTCCTGCAGGGCATGCAGACCATCCATACCCGGCATCCAGATATCCAGAAACACCAGATCGACATCCTGTTTTTCGATGATCTTGAGACCTTCTTCGGCCGTCGAGGCCAGGATGGTGGTGAAGCCTTCATCCTCCAGGCCTCCCTTGAGGGAGAGTCTGATATTCTCCTCATCGTCGATGATCAATATCAGGTACTTCATGTCTTCTCCTTTACCGGAAGTTCGATACTGATGATGGTCCCGGAGGGTGCGTTGTCCCTGACCCGGATGAAACCATTGTGGTCCGTGATGATGGTCTTGACGATCGCGAGGCCCAGGCCCGTGCCGCCTTTTTTGGTTGAGAAGTAGGGTTCGAACATGCGTTCCTTGATGGAGCCCGGTATGCCCGGGCCGGTATCGATGATCTCCAGGGTGGCGATGTGGATCAGGTTGTCATAGCGGGTGCGCGCCGTTACCCTCCGAGGGGGGGGCTCGGTTTCCTTGACCGCCAGGGTGGCGTTCTCGAGCAGATTGCCGATGGCCCGGCTCATCTGCGAGCGGTCGATCTCGACCAGCGGCAGGGTTTCATCAAGCTCCAGGACATAGGTTATGTCGGTATGGGCCTGCCGGTAGAGGGCCACGGCGTCTTGGACGGCTTCGTTGAGGTTGTCCGGGGAAGGCAGCGAGGTGGGCATCTTGGCGAAGGCCGAGAACTCGTCCACCAGACGTTTCATAACGTCCACTTGCGCCACAATCAGGCGCGTGCACTCGTCGAAGACCTCTTTGTCATCCGCCGGGAGCTTGTCCAGATAACGGCGCCGCAGGCGTTGGGCCGAGAGCTGGATGGGGGTCAGGGGGTTCTTGACCTCATGGGCGATGCGGCGCGCCACCTCGCGCCAGGCCGCCACGCGCTGCATGCGCTGCAGCTCGGTCAGGTCGTCGAAGACCACCACCATGCCCATGTACTCGTTGCTGTCGTCGAAGAGCCTGGAGGCATGTACCATGAGCACCAGCCGGTTGCCGCCGATCGTCAGCGTGATCTCTTTCTGGGTCGATACGCCCTTGGAGGTGAGCAGTGCGTCCACCAGCTCGTTGACGATGGGCATGTGTTCTTCCTTGAGCACCTCGGTGTAGGAGCGCCCGATGACTTTTTCGGTCTTGATGGCGAGCATCTTTTGGGCCGAGGGGTTGATCATGGAAATACCGTCGCTGTTGTTGACCGAGATCACGCCCGTGGAGATATTGTTGAGCACGGTCTGGATATAGCGGTTGCGGTAAGCCAGCTCGTTGTAGGCGTTTTCGAGGTGCTTGCGCGAATTGCGCAGGTCATCCACCATGGAATTGAAATCCGCCACCAGGATGCCGAGTTCGTCGTCGGAGGCCACGTCGATGGTGAAGCCCAAGTCTCCGCGCGAAATGCGCTGGGTGCCTTCGACGAGCTGTTCGATTGGCGTAGTGAGTCCCTTGGAGATGTTCATGCCGAACCAGATGGCCGAAAAGATCACCAGGAGCGTGATCGAGGTGAGCGTGATGATATACATGTTCTTGATCGGGCCTTTGAGCTTCAGGCTTTCCATGTAATCGCTGTATGATACCTGCACGAGCTCCAGTCGGCCGGAGAGGCTTTCCGGGATATAGTAATCCACCACGAGCACGCCCACGACGTCCTTGGGATTGAAGGAAGAACGGATGGGCACGATGCCTTCGATAAGGTCGGCCTTGCCCGTGCGCACCACACGGTTTAAGGATTTGCCCTGCATGGCGGATTTCACCAGGGCGGACTCCGGATCGGGCAGCGTTGATATCCCCAGCTTGGGTGAGATGATCTTGACCAGTTCTTCCCCTTGGGCGGAGAAGACCTCCACGGCCGAAAGACGGAAGAGCTGCATGGTCTCTTCCAGCTGGGCCTTGAGAATATCGAGGTTGCCTTCGCGCAGGAGTCGGCGTTGGGTGATTTCGCCCGCGATGAAGTTGGCATAGTGCAGGGCGTCCACGCCGGCCTCTTTATAGTAGATATTGGCCACGTTTAAGGATTCCTGGATGGAGTGCTTGACCTGTTCGGACAGCCAGCCCTCCATGCTGCGGTTCAAAAAGACCAGGCTGGTGAAGAAAAGCACCATGGTAGGGATGATGGTGAGCGTGATAAAGGCGCTGATGAGCTTGGTGCGCAAGCGGGCCCCCAAAATTTTGCGCCGGCGTTCCAAGGTGAGTTTGACCACATTCCTGATTACCAGGAAGACCACCAGGATCAGGAGCACGATATTGAGGTTGTACAGGGCGAAGACGAACACATGGCCCGAAGGAATGCTTCCGGTGCGGGCGACCTTGGTCTCGAAGAAGGTCAGGATGGCAATCACGCCGATGGCGGCCAGGGCGATGATGATTTCCTTGGTGCGCCTAGTCACGGTGCTCCTCCCGGGTTTGCCTGTTCGCGTATGCGGCGGGCCAACGCCACATGCAGTCCGTGATTGGCCTTGTACGCCCTGATGCCGGCCGTGACAGGCCGGCCCAGGAGCCAGAGGTCTCCCAGGCAATCGAGCACCTTGTGCCGGATGAACTCATCGGCGAAGCGCAGGCCCTCGGGATTCAGGACCGTATCCCCATCCACGACCACGGCGTTGTGCAGGCCGCCGCCCAAGGCCAGGCCCATGGAGCGCATCATCTCGACGTCCGAGAGGCGGCCGAAGGTGCGGGCGGGGGCGATCAGACCGGCATAGTCCGCGCCGTCGAATTCCAGCGACTGACGCCCGATGGCCGCATCCGGGAAGTCGATGCTGTAAACGATGGCGAATGGGCCGGGGCTGGCTTCAATCCAGGCATCGCTGGCCGATACCCGCAGCGTTTCGGTCACGGTGAACGGTGCCACTTCCCCCAGGATTTCGCTTCCGGATAAGCGCAGCTGTTCGAGAAAGGGCAGGGAAGAGCCGTCCAAGGCCGGCATCTCGTCGCCCGTAACCGTAATGGCGCAGTCGGTGATGCCAAGGCCTGCCAGGGCGCTCATGAGGTGTTCAACCGTGGAGATGGTTATGCCGTTTTTGCCCAACATGGTGTTGAGTCGCGTATCAACGACATGCTCCAGCGTGGCCGGTATGGTGATGCCGTCCTTGATGAAGACGATACCGCCCTCAGCAGGTGCGAGCCTCAGCTCGACCTCGCGTCCGCGGTGGAGTCCCACCCCTTTGATACGGATAGCCTTGCCGATGGTCTTGCGTTCCATGGTCGTAGATTATTGTACCTTCAGCCAATAGTCAACCACCGGGACTCGTCAGGATGGATGCCGATTGACAAATGTGCCCCGGTATGGTTCAGTCCTCATAGGTCCGAAAAGCTTTGCAGTCAACGAGTTATAATGAGGTTATCGTATGCGTGGATATCATATTCCTTGGTTGGGGGTATTTTTCCTTTTGCTGCTAGTTTCCCGCCCCGTCTGGGCCGGCCAGGTGGTCACCGATGATGATCGGCGCTGGGCCAAGAATGCGCTCGCGCAGGAGCAGGCCATCCAGCCGGCACCGAACACCCTGGCGGTGCTCTATTTCCACAATCGCACCGGGCAGCCGCAATTGGACCCTCTGCAGAAAGGGTTCGCCTGCATGCTCATGACCGACCTGGCCGCGGTGGAAAACTTGCACCTGGTGGAACGGGCCAGGCTGCAGGCCCTGGTGGAGGAGCTCGATCTCGGAGCCACCGGGCTCGTCGAAAGGCAAACCGCCCCGCGGGTAGGTAAGCTTTTGGGCGCGAGCTATCTCGTGGGCGGAGATCTGAGCGCCCCGGGCGCCGAGACCATCGGGATCGATGCCAACCTGCTTGAGGTCAGCGACCAGCGCACGCTCGGGCAGCCTGTGACCCAGGGCCGGCTGGCTCAGATCTTCGACCTGGAGAAGAAGATCCTCTTCGACCTTATCGAGCTCTTGAAGATCAGGCTTACCCCTCAACAGCGCGAGCGCTTGGAACAACCCCTTACCAGGAATTATCAGGCCCTGCTCCTGCTCTCCTCCGGCCTGGAGGCCAGCGACCGCGGGAATTACA
>JBDKSM010000015.1:0-34051 GCA_039680665.1 Syntrophaceae bacterium
ATTTACTCTCTGACGTGAAGGCATGATCCTCACGAAAGAGTGATTGCATCGGATTTATGCCAGCATTGAAAGATTGCAAAGGACTGCATTGGAATGAAACGTTATCGCCGACCTATCTCGATGGTTGAACGCACCTGGTTGGGTATCGATTGTGTATCGCCGCCCTTTGCCAACCATCTGGTGTTGGAAGGCCACGGACACATCGATCAGGCCGCGCTTCAGGCTGCGGTTGCACAAGCCTCCCAAGTAAACCCCGGGAGCAGAGTGGTCTTGAAGGGTGCGCTGCGAAGTTCTTATTGGAAGGACTCAGGCATTACGCCTCTGGTCACCAAGGTATCCGGTGGAGACTGGGACGGATGCAGTCAGGACCATGCCCCCTTCCTGAAGCGCAAACTCCCCTATACCGGCCCGACCTGCGAGATCCTTATCGTCGAAGGCCGGGCGCAGCGGATCATTTTCCGCGCTAACCATGGCGTCATGGATGGGAGAGGTGTCATCACCTGGGCCGAAGACGTATTCAGGGTGCTTCGGGGAGAAACACCGCTGGGTGCTTTCTCAACCGAGACGGACGGCACGATTGTATCGCATATCACTGGCCAGACCAGAGAGATATACGCCGACAGGTGCATCGCGCCTACGGGTAAATCGCGACCGGCCGCGCCGGGTGCCGTCTGGAAGCGGCTTACCTTCCAAGGTCCTCTGGGCAAGGCGGTGGGAAAAATCGGGTGTGCCCTGGCGCGGTCGGCCTGGCGGCATGACGATGGGCTTGTCCGGTTGATGATCCCCGTGGATCTGAGACATCGTCGGCCTGGTTTGCGGTCAACAGCGAATCTGAGCACCGCCCTGTATATCGATATCGCCAGGAACGCAACCCCTGATGACATCACGCACGCTGTCTGGAAACAACTGTATCGCAAATATGATTGCATGCCTTTCATGGGGATCGAACTGCTCGATATAATCCCGATTGCGCTTCTGGGGTGTGGGATCAAGATGATTGCCGGAATGAATCATTTGAGCGGATTATATAATGCATCCGCCATCATATCGCATGTTGGCCGCATCGACCAGGGGATGTTCTGCGGCGGTGGGTTTCATGCGAATACGACGTTCATCATCCCTCCCCACCTCGATAGAGCGCCGGTTTTCATCGTGCTGGTGGAAAATATGGGTCGGCATGAGATTACGGTCAGCCTGCCCAATGACCTCGGAACCGATCAGCGGTTCGAGCGTCTCCTTCGGGATATCAGTCTGGCCTTGGCCCCTGAGGAGATCAACGATGTATCGGTCATGCCTCGGCCGGAGTTGATTCTTCCGACTCCAAAGACAAGCCTGTCCTACAAGGACATGCATCCATAGATTTAGGATGGCTCGATCCCCCTTGAAGCCGGGGGATCGAGCCATACGGTTATCCTCCGAACTGTTCCTTGACGATCTTGAAGGCCTGGTCCGCCACGTCGATGGTCTTCTGGATATCGGCTTCGGTGTGGGCGGCGCTGATGAACATGTTGTGATGCCACAGGAAGTAGACGCCGCGCAGGGAACATTCCTTGCAGAAGAGCTGGGCACGTTTGAAGTTGTGCTCATTGGTGAAGTGCATGAAAGGGATGGCGTTGGGGCCGGACATCTTGAACTGCAGGCCGTGCGAGGCGGCGCATTTTTCAAGTCCGTTTCTCAACTGCGCGCCGCGGGCATTGCAGATCCCGGCGGCGTCGATCATCTGCATCTCATCGATGCAGGCCAGGGCGGCCGCCATTTCCGGCGAATTGTTCCAGTATGAACCGGTCTGGAAGGCCTTTGAGGCGACCATACGCATCTTTTCCGTGCCGACCAGGGCCGAGATGGGGTAGCCGTTGGCGATGGCCTTGCAGTAGCAGGCCAGATCTGGTTTGAACCCGAAATAGTGGGCCGAGCCTTTGATATCGAGCCGCCATCCGGCCCGCACATCATCGATGATCAGCACGATGTCGTTCTCGTCGCAGATGCGGCGCATACCCTGCCAGAAACCGGGGGAGGGGAGTACCTGCGGTTCAAAGACCGGGTGATGGTAGGGCGTGAACATGGCGCCGGCGATCTGGCCTTTGTTTTCTTCGACCACGCGCTGGAAGGCCGCTAGATCGCCGAAGGGCACCATGACGATGTCACCGCGATCCGTGGGCGTGATGCCGGTATGGTTCGTGCCGGCCCAGGACTGGGTCCCATGATAGCCGCTATTGGCCAAGACGATCTTATTGCGCCGTTTGTAACCACGTGCCAACACGATGGCCCAGGAGGTTGTATCGGCGCCGTTCTTGGCGAACATGGCCCAATCGGCGCAGTCATTGACCTCCACCATCTTTTCGGCCAGATCGATGAGCAAGGTGGATGGAGGCATGGTGGCGGTCCCGTTGCGTGCCTGTTTGGCAAATGCCTCGTCCACGCGGTCATGGGCATAGCCGAGTATCATAGGACCATAGGCGCAGACATAGTCGATATATTCGTTGCCGTCCACATCCCAGAAGTGCGAACCTTTGGCCTTGGCGACGAAATAGGGATATGAGCCAGGAACAGTAGGGGCCGAATTGAAGTGGCCGTAGACGCCCTGGGGGATGACCTTGGTTGCCCGTTTAAATAGTTCTTTGGATTTAGTAAACGTGTATGCCATGACATGCCTCCTATTGCAGATAGACACCGACCTTGTCGAGGAAGGCGTTGACGACATCACCCATATGGAGATCGCCTTGGAGCATCATATCTTCGAGGCAGATCGCGGCAAAGACATCGACCTTGTCATCCGCAAGGTCGAGGAACAAGTCTTGCGTGCCGAATTCCATGACGAGATCAGGGTCCGGTGCATTACCGCCTTGAGCCGTGACGCTTTGCCCCGTGAAGGTGATATTGACGGCCGCTCCGTTTTTGATCCGCAGTTCGGTTACACCTCGGATACTCTGGGCTGCGGTTTTTGACTCCGGTTCATAAGCGGCAATGATGGCGATGGTTTTGCCCAAGGTATTCATGAGCAATTTGGCCTTCAGCTCTTTGGGCGGATTTTCACCCTTGAGGATGCCTTCCATGCGTTTAGCGAGTTTCATGAACACGAGCAGTCCTTTGGCCTTGAGCAGGCCCTTGAGGGGCACAGGGAATCCCACCCCGGTGCCGGTGAACATGTTGTTGAGCAGCTTCGCGGTAGGGAAGAAAAGGACAATGTCCGGGGTACCGACCTTGACCGGCATGACCTTGACCTTGGAGTTATTGATTTCAAGGGTCGCCCGGGGCCCGGCGATGCCGACCATGAAAAGGATGCTGCCGTTCCACGCCCCGGCTATCGAACCTGCTGCAGGGTCTTCCCGGGCGAGAATTTCAAAGTTTGAAAGTACGGCATCCAAGTGGATTCTTGCCAAAACGTCCTCGTTTCGCATATGTCCCTCCTTGGTGTGGCAACGTGTGAGCGATTGCTCACTCGCCATCAGCTAGCACCACTATCAGAGCTCTGTCAATATGAAATATCAGCGGAAATGAATATGGATGATATCCTGGTCGCGTACGCAGAACTGCCTGCCCTCGATGAGCACCAGGCCGGCTTCGCGTGCGCCGTTCAGCCCGCCGTGTGAGATGAAGTCATTCAGGTTGGCGATTTCGGCCTTGATGAATCCAGACTGGATGTCGGTGTGGATAAGGCCGGCGGCTTCATGCAGAGTCCCGCCTTTCTTCAGGGTCCAGGCGCGCAGCTCCTTGCCCACGGTGGTATAGAAGGTGATCAGGTCGAGCACCCCGTAGCAGGCTCGCAGCAAAAGGGTAATGGCCGATTCCCCGATTCCGACCGATTCGAGAAACTCCCGTCGATCCGTCTCATCCAGATCCAAGGCTTCAAGCTCGAACTTCGCGCATACCGGTATAACGGGCATCCCATGGGCAATGCCCCAGGCCCGTAATGTCTCGAGCTGCTCATTGCCGGCCAGGTCGCCTTCACTTATATTGGTCACGATCACGGCCGGTTTGGCCGTGAGGATGCCGTGCGCCTTAACGTAATTCTGGTCGACCTCGATGCCGGATTCGCGGATGGATCGGCCTTGGGAAAGGACAGCCTTCAAGGAATGCATGCATTCAAGTTCGGATTGAAGTTCCTTTCTCCCGCCCCGGAAGGCCTTTTCCATGGTGTCGATCCGCCGTTCAACGATCTCAAGGTCGGCCATGACCAGTTCGGTCAGGATGATATCGAGGTCGTCGATGGGGTTGACCGCATTATATACATGCGTGACCTTGGGATCCTTGAAACATCGGACCACATGGATAACAGCATCCACGGCCCGGATGTGTCCCAAAAACTGGTTGCCAAGGCCTTCGCCTTTATGCGCGTCTTTCACCAATCCGGCGATATCGATGCATTTGAGTGTTGTGGGGGTGATTTTCTCCGGCTTCACGACCTGGGCGATCCGTGCCAGGTTATCGTCGGGAATGCTCACTACCCCTACGTTTGGTTCAATGGTGCAGAACGGATAGCTCTCCGCCGGTACATGCGCGCGTGTCAGCAGATTGAAGAGCGTGGATTTCCCGGCGTTGGGCAGGCCGACAATGCCGGTGGTGAATCCCATGATCGGCTAAATGGTGCTTAAGTCATGCTGCGCGAGAAAGCCCCCCAGGAGTTCGGTCGTGATGGACGCCAGAAGCATGTCCGCCCGGGTGAAGCCGTCCAGACCTTTATCGGCCAAGTTCAATACCCCGAGGACCTTTTCATCAAGAGAGATCAGGAGGCACATGAAGGATTTGGTACTGTATTTGTCCTTGTTCTCCATGCCGATTTCCTCCTCGATATTGCGGACCATCATGGAGGTGTTCTTGGAAATAACCAGATTCATGATGCTCTCCTGGTCTTCGGTTACGTGAATGAAAGGATCGTCCCCGATATTGGGGTGGTTGTGCGCCTTCAACTCCAGCTCGCCCGATGAGGGATTCTTGATGAAAAGCGAGCAGTATTTGGCCCCGACAACTCTTGGCAGGTAATCGGCGACGATATCGAGTACGGTTTTGGCTGTCTTGGCCCTTTTCAGTTCCTTGGCCAAATCATAAAGCTTCTCAAGGTCGGGGCTCTGCATCTTGGACCTCCACGATATGTTGTGTCATTCGTCGTTCAAGCTACCTATCGGATGTTTCACCGGCAATTATTAAGACGATAGGTTTATTATGGAAGCTATAATATGGATAAAGGTGGGAATCAAGCATAGACTTGCCGGGGAGGGTGGAGCATTCGCGCTTGACTTTAACAGGTAAAGTAGATGTATAATTCATCACTCTAATATGGACAAGGAGTACGCGTTGGAAACACTGGACGTGCTGGAACAGAAAATACATAACCTATTGGAAACGGTGGACTCTCTGAAGAAAAATACAATGGAGTTAACCGAAAAGCTTATAAAAAAGGAGGAAGAGGCAAAGGGTCTGAAGCAGGAGATTGAAGATCTGCTTGCTGAAAAAGAACGGGTACGGGAACGAGTAGCACACCTCATCAAGTGTGTAGAGGTGTTTTAGACATTTGCAAAACTCAATATCGATAAGGATATTAGGGCAGGAGTATAAGGTAAGAACCAGTGGAGATCATGCGTATGTTCAGGCGTTGTCCCAATATATTAATGAAATGGTTGCGGATGTGCAGCGGCAAGGTAAAGCGGTCACGACCATGGATGTGATCGCCATAACGATGCTCAATATGGCGGATGATGTGAACAAATCGCGCACTGAATTGCAATCATTAAAGGAGACACTGGATAAACGCTTCAGTCAATTGATTGAAAAGATTGACGCCGGAACTGCATTGGACCCCTGGGGTGTGCGTGGCCCTTCTTAATCCCTTTTGAGTCAACAGAGTATTAAGGAGAGGTCTGATCCCTGCTGCGGTGAGCATGTTCTCATAAAGAGAAAAGCCTAAAGCAGCATATCGGGCCAGCCTGGAAAGTCTTCAGGCTCAAGGAATGTAGGGTACGGCATCACCGGGGGTCTACCTAATATCTTTCCCGTTTGCCCCTTTGTTTTGGTTTGCATGTTCACCAAGGACGAGATCAGGAAAAGGACATTAGCCAGGCGCACTGCGCTGCAAAGCGATCTGAAGATGGCCTTGGATGCCGCTGTACGGCATCAGATCGAGTATTCGGACCTGTATCAGGGTGCCGTGTGCGTGGGCATGTACTTTCCGATTCACGGCGAAGTGGATTTGCTGCCGTTGTGGATGGGGAGCAATAAATCGGTGGTATTTCCACGGGTGGAAGGAGACGACATTGTCTTCTGCCCGGCACAGACGATGAGGGAGTTTGCCCCCGGAGCCTTTAATATTCATGAACCGAAGACCCCGCCGGTTTGTATCGAGCATATCGATCTGATCCTGGTACCCGGGCTGATCTTCGATCGCTCAGGATTGCGGCTCGGGTATGGCATGGGTTTTTATGACCGACTCATAAAGGCATATCCCGAGATTGCCACCATGGGGGTATGCCAGGAGGAATTTTTTGTCGAAAAACTGCCGAAAGAGCCATGGGACGCGCGGGTGAAGTATGTAGCGACTCAATCGGCAATATATAAAATAGAAGGTGAGGTGTTATGATGGAAGTAGCATTGTTTAGTATAGCAGCAGCAGTTATTGGTGCTGTCATTGGTTTCGTAGTGCATCTCCTGGCCAGCAAAAACGCCAAAATCGATGCCGAGGCTGAATCTAAGCAGATGCGTGAAGACGCCAAGAAAGAATCTGCCATGATCATTACGGAAGCCAACTTGCAGAAGAATCAGATCCTCTTCGAAGCCAAGAGCAAGAGTGAAGAGGAAGCCCGCGAGCGGCTCAAAGAGGTCAACGCCGCCGAGAAGCGTATCCTCCAGCGCGAGGACATGCTCGACAACAAGCTGGCCGGACTTGACAAGCGCGAGCAGGAGATCAAACGATCGGAAAAGTCGCTGGGTGACAGGACCAAACATGTAGACACCCTCAAGGCCGAGGTGGAAGAGCTGCGCAAGCAGCAGATCTCGCGGCTGGAAGAGATCAGCGGCATGAACTCCGAGCAGGCCAAGCAGGCGCTCATGGAATCCATGGAGAGCGAGGCGCGGCATGAGTCCGCCAAGAAGCTAAAGCAGATTCAGGACGAGGCCGAGGCCGAGGCCGACCAGAAGGCCAAGGAGATCCTCTCGACCGCGATCCAGCGCTATGCCGCCGACGTGGTGAGCGAGCGCACGGTCTCGTTGGTTAATCTACCAAGTGAGGAGATGAAAGGCCGCATCATCGGCCGCGAAGGCCGCAATATCCGCTCGATCGAGGCGGTTACCGGCGTGGACTTGATCATTGACGACACCCCCGATGCCGTGATCGTCTCCAGCTTCGACCCGATTAAGCGCGAAATTGCCCGGCTCTCTCTCGAACGCCTCGTGGTCGACGGCCGCATCCATCCCTCTCGTATCGAAGAGATCGTGGAAAAGGTGACCGCCGAGGTCAATGAGGGCGTCTGGCAGGCCGGGCAGCAAGCCACGTTCGATGTGGGAGTGCATGGCATCAATCCGGAACTCATCAAATTGGTGGGCAAGCTCAAATACCGCACGAGCTTCTCGCAGAATGTCTATCAGCACTCGCTCGAGGTGGCGCATCTGTGCGGCGTGATCGCCGCCGAGCTGGGCGTGAACCAGAAGATAGCCAAGCGCATTGGATTGCTGCATGACATCGGCAAGGCGGTCGACCATGAGGTGGAAGGGTCACATGCCATTATCGGGGCCGAGATCGCCAAACGGTATGGCGAATCGAACAAGGTCGTGGAGGCCATCGCCGCGCACCACAACGAATCGCCGGTCAGTTCGGTGTATTGTTTCCTCGTACAGGCCGCGGATTCGCTCTCGGCCGCGAGGCCGGGCGCCCGGCGTGAGATGCTTGAGAACTATATTAAACGTTTGATCGACTTGGAAGAGATAGCCTCTTCGTTCAAGGGCGTGAGCAAGTCCTTCGCCGTTCAGGCCGGGAGGGAGTTGCGCGTCCTGGTTGAATCCGAGAACATTAGTGATGCCGATACCGAGCTGTTGGCCAAGGATATCGCCAAATCCATAGAAGAGAAGCTTACCTACCCGGGACAGATCAAAGTGATCGTAATCCGCGAAAGCCGGGCCGTGGAGTTTGCGAAATAGTAGTATTATCGGCCCACTGATTCACCAGGGGTCAAAGTCTTCACTTGCAATGAAGGCATTGACCCCTTTTGGTAATCAAGATAAGTGCGGGATATAACGCATTGGGGGACAAGCATAATGGAAGCATTGTTAAAGGAAATCAAGCGAGGGGTGGTTGATATCGTTTCCGAACCGGAGCTGATAGCAAAGCTCAAGCGTGGTAGACCGCTCAAGGTCAAGGTCGGTTTCGACCCCACGGCCCCCGACATCCACCTGGGGCACACGGTGGTGCTCCAGAAGATGCGCCAGTTTCAGGACGCCGGTCATTACGTGATCTGCCTTATCGGCGATTTCACCGGCATGATCGGAGACCCGAGCGGCAGGAGTTCCACCAGGCCGCCGCTTACGAGGCCGGAAGTCCTAGCGAATGCCAAGACTTACCAGGACCAGGTGAAGAAGATCCTCGATCCGGTTCGTACCATTGTACGGTTCAATTCCGAGTGGATGGACAACATGGTGGTCTCGGACTTCATTAAACTTACCTCGATCCAAACCGTGGCCCGGATGCTGGAACGTGACGACTTCAAGAAACGCTTCCAAGCGCAGCACCCCATCAGCATTCACGAGTTCCTTTACCCCTTTATCCAAGGATATGACTCCGTAGCCTTGGAGGCGGATATTGAGCTGGGTGGAACTGACCAGATATTTAACCTCTATATGGGCCGCGAGGTCCAGAAAGCCTTTGGACAGGAGCCTCAGGTGGTGATGACCCTCCCCCTGCTGGAAGGCACCGACGGCGTGCAGAAGATGAGCAAGTCCTATCATAATTATATAGGAGTGGACGATGCTCCGTCCGACATGTTCGGCAAGGTCATGTCCATATCCGACGAATTGATGTGGAAGTACTATCTGCTCCTGAGTGCGCGTCCGAGTGATGCCATCACCCAGCTTAAGCAGGATGTGGACCTAGGTCAGGCGCATCCCATGGAAGTCAAGATGGCCCTGGCCCAAGAGCTTGTGGAGCGTTATCACGGACCTGAGCAGGCCTTGCTGGCCCGGGACGGGTTTGCCAAGGTCTTCCGGTCGCGCGAGCTGCCGGATGAGATGCCGGCCTTCGTGCTTACGCTGGAGAAGCCCTGGATCTGCGTCATACTCAAGGAGAGCGGATTAGCAAAGAGCACCTCGGAGGCCCGTCGCTTAATACAGCAAGGTGGGATCAAACTGAATGAGGAAAAGATCGAGAATGATGATCTAAGCTTGGCGCCGGGGGTCTACATTATCCAGGCCGGGAAGCGCCGTTTTGCCAAGGTGGAGATCAAGGGCTGATGCCGATTGGTAACTATTTGAAATCCCAAGAATAATAAAAATTAAAAAAGAACAGATTGGTGTTGACAGGTGCTGATCTTTATCATAGATAGGTCAAGCTTTTTGAGTGGCACTGGTGGTTGAGGGAATGGAAAGTTCCTCAGAATGCCTGGTAAGTCGTAGAGACATCCAGCCTGCATCGCGCCAATTAAAAAAAAGAATAAAATAAATAGTGCAGATTGGTGTTGACATGTGCTGATCTTTATCATAGATAGCACAAGCTTTTTGAGTGGCACCGGTGGTTGAGGTTAAAGTTAATCCTTGACAATGCCTGGGAAGTCGCATAGACAACCGGCCTGCATCGCGCCAAAGTTAAAGAAAGAAAGATATTGACTTTGGCAAGAGAAGGGCATAAAAGGCTACACTGCACAAGTAACGTTTGATCTTTGAAAACTGAATAGTGGGAGATGCGAGAAACATTAAGCAAGGATTAAACATGAGAGTTTGATCCCGGCTCAGAATGAACGCTGGCGGCGTGCCTAACACATGCAAGTCGAGCGAGAAATCCCGGGTTCGCCTGGGAGAGTACAGCGGCGCACGGGTGAGTAACGCGTGGGTAACCTGCCCTTGAGTGGGGGATAACCTACCGAAAGGTGGACTAATCCCGCATACGTCATCAGGACTCAAGTCCTGATGGGAAAGATGGCCTCTGCTTGCAAGCTATCGCTCTTGGATGGGCCCGCGTTGGATTAGCTAGTTGGTGGGGTAACGGCTCACCAAGGCTTCGATCCATAACTGGTTTGAGAGGACGACCAGTCACACTGGAACTGAGACACGGTCCAGACTCCTACGGGAGGCAGCAGTGAGGAATATTGCGCAATGGGGGAAACCCTGACGCAGCGACGCCGCGTGGGTGATGAAGGCCTTCGGGTTGTAAAGCCCTGTTGGAGGGGAAGAAAGGGCGTGTAGCTAATATCTGCACGCATTGACGGTACCCTCTGAGGAAGCACCGGCTAACTCCGTGCCAGCAGCCGCGGTAATACGGAGGGTGCGAGTGTTATTCGGAATTACTGGGCGTAAAGAGCACGTAGGCGGATAGACAAGTCAGATGTGAAAGCCCGGAGCTTAACTCCGGAACTGCATTTGATACTGCCTGTCTTGAGTGTGGTAGAGGGGGGTGGAATTCCCGGTGTAGAGGTGAAATTCGTAGATATCGGGAGGAACACCAGAGGCGAAGGCGACCCCCTGGGCCATAACTGACGCTGAGGTGCGAAAGCGTGGGGAGCAAACAGGATTAGATACCCTGGTAGTCCACGCTGTAAACGATGAGTACTAGGTGTGGGGGGTATAAACTCCCCCCGTGTCGGAGCTAACGCGTTAAGTACTCCGCCTGGGAAGTACGGCCGCAAGGCTGAAACTCAAAGGAATTGACGGGGGCCCGCACAAGCGGTGGAGCATGTGGTTTAATTCGATGCTACGCGAAAAACCTTACCTGGACTTGACATCCCGGGAATCGCCCAGAGATGGGTGAGTGCCTTTCGGGGAACCCGGAGACAGGTGCTGCATGGCTGTCGTCAGCTCGTGTCGTGAGATGTTGGGTTAAGTCCCGCAACGAGCGCAACCCTTACTCTTAGTTGCCACCGGATAATGCCGAGCACTCTAAGGGAACTGCCTGGGTTAACCAGGAGGAAGGTGGGGACGACGTCAAGTCATCATGGCCTTTATGTCCAGGGCTACACACGTGCTACAATGGTCGGTACAGAGGGTCGCAAAACCGCGAGGTCAAGCCAATCCCAGAAAGCCGGCCTCAGTTCGGATTGGAGTCTGCAACTCGACTCTATGAAGTCGGAATCGCTAGTAATCGCGGATCAGCATGCCGCGGTGAATACGTTCCCGGGCCTTGTACACACCGCCCGTCACACCACGAAAGCTAGCTGTACTAGAAGTCGTTGAGCTAACCCGCAAGGGAGGCAGGCGCCCACGGTATAACTAGTGATTGGGGTGAAGTCGTAACAAGGTAGCCGTAGGAGAACCTGCGGCTGGATCACCTCCTTTCTAAGGTGTAACACAAAAAGTCATCTCCCATTGTTCAGTTTTGAGAGGTTAAACACGCTCTTTTACAAATTGGTTAGTGAATAACCGAGGTGAAGGCTGAATTCGGGCCTATAGCTCAGTTGGTAAGAGCGCACGCCTGATAAGCGTGAGGTCGTTGGTTCAATTCCAACTAGGCCCACCAGGACGACAATGGGGGTGTAGCTCAGTTGGGAGAGCGCCTGCCTTGCACGCAGGAGGTCATCGGTTCGAGCCCGTTCACCTCCACCAATGAGTTTGTTTTTCTCACAAGAAGAATGAACTGATTGATGCTGCTCTTTAAAAAAATGAATATGTTTTATACGGAAGGGAGTAATTTTACTGAGTCAAGCTACTAAGGGCATACGGTGGATGCCTTGGTACCGAGAGGCGATGAAGGACGTGGTAAGCTGCGATAAGCCGTGGGGAGCCGCTAAACAGGCTTTGATCCGCGGGATTCCGAATGGGGAAACCCATCCAGAGTCATGTCTGGATATCCTTATCTGAATTCATAGGGTAAGGAGGCGAACGCAGGGAACTGAAACATCTAAGTACCTGCAGGAACAGAAATCAACAGAGATTCTCAAAGTAGCGGCGAGCGAAATGGGAAGAGCCTAAACCGATTGTGTGTAAGCCCGCAGGCGTTGCATGATCGGGGTTGTGGGAACAGTTTGGAGCGGGTTGCGGACCGCTCGGGAAGTTACCAAACATATATATAGGAGAACGATCTGGAAAGTTCGGCCATAGACGGTGATAGCCCGGTATCCGGCATATATATGTCTTCCTGGGACTGTTTCCCGAGTACCGCGGGGCACGTGGAACCCTGTGGGAAGCTGGGAGGACCATCTTCCAAGGCTAAATACTACTCGGTAACCGATAGTGAACAAGTACCGTGAGGGAAAGGTGAAAAGCACCCCGGAGAGGGGAATGAAATAGTACCTGAAACCGTATGCCTACATTCTGTGGTAGCCCCATGTCATAGCTTGCTATGACGGGGTAACCGCGTGCCTTTTGCATAATGAGTCAGCGAGTTATTCTATGCAGCAAGGTTAAGCCGTTAGGTGGAGCCGTAGCGAAAGCGAGTCTTAATAGGGCGACATAGTTGCATGGAATAGACCCGAAGCCGGGTGATCTATCCATGGCCAGGGTGAAAGTTCGGTAAAACGAACCGGAGGCCCGAACCAGTGTATGTTGAAAAATACTTGGATGAGCTGTGGATGGGGGTGAAAGGCCAATCAAACTCGGAGATAGCTGGTTCTCCCCGAAATATATTTAGGTATAGCCTCAGATGATGGTTCCCGGGGGTAGGGCTCTGGATGGGCTAGGGGTCCTCGCGGATTACCAACCCCAACCAAACTTCGAATACCGGACAACTTAATCTGGGAGTCAGCCCATGGGATATAAGTTCCATGGACAAAAGGGAAACAACCCAGACCGCCAGCTAAGGTCCCTAATAGATGCTAAGTGGGAAAGGCGGTGAAATTGCATAAACAACCAGGATGTTGGCTTAGAAGCAGCCATCATTTAAAGAAAGCGTAATAGCTCACTGGTCGAGTGGTTTTGCGCCGAAAATTTAACGGGGCTCAAGTATCTAACCGAAGCTGCGGATCTGCACGTAAGTGCACGATGGTAGGGGAGCGTACCAGTCGCCTGCGAAGCCGTACCGAAAGGAGCGGTGGAGGCCCTGGTAGTGATTATGCTGACATGAGTAACGAAAATTCCAGTGAGAATCTGGAACGCCGAAAGCCCAAGGGTTCCTGCGGAAGGGTTATCCGCGCAGGGTTAGTCGGGTCCTAAGCCGAGGCCGAAAGGCGTAGGTGATGGAAAACAGGTTAATATTCCTGTACCACTGTTGGAGCGTTATCAGCAATGGGGGGACGCAGGAGGGTATGCGTACCGGGCGTTGGTTGTCCCGGGTTAAACCTGTAGGGAGGATTTCCAGGCAAATCCGGAAGTCCATATCCTGAGAGGTGATGACGAGCTTAATTGCGAGCGAAGTCGCAAATCCCACACTGACAAGAAAAGCCTCTAGCGAGTTCTAATGGTGACCGTACTCGAAACCGACACAGGTGGGCGGGGTGAAAAACCTCAGGCGTTGAGTGAAACCTCGTTAAGGAACTCGGCAACTTGACACCGTAACTTCGGGAGAAGGTGTGCCCCCATTAGGTGTAAAAATTCACTTTTGAAGCCGAAGGGGGTCGCAGAGAAGTGGCCGCAGCGACTGTTTACTAAAAACACAGGACTCTGCTAAATCGCAAGATGACGTATAGGGTCTGATGCCTGCCCGGTGCCGGAAGGTTAAGGGGATTCGTTAGTCGCAAGGCGAAGCGTTGAACCGAAGCCCCGGTAAACGGCGGCCGTAACTATAACGGTCCTAAGGTAGCGAAATTCCTTGTCGGGTAAGTTCCGACCTGCACGAATGGCATAACGATTGCGGCGGTGTCTCAACGAGGGGCTCAGTGAAATTGCAGTGCCGGTGAAGATACCGGCATCCCGCGGAAAGACGGAAAGACCCCGTGGACCTTTACTACAGCTTGATAGTGTATCTTGGGTATGTTTGTGTAGGATAGGTGGGAGGCTTTGAAGCCGGGACGCTAGTTTCGGTGGAGCCAACGTTGAAATACCACCCTGATGTACTTGAGATACTAACCTGCTCCCGTTATCCGGGAGAGGGACACTGTCTGGCGGGTAGTTTGACTGGGGCGGTCGCCTCCCAAAATGTAACGGAGGCGCGCTAAGGTTCTCTCAGGCTGTTTGGAAATCAGCCGTCGAGTGTAAAGGCATAAGAGAGCTTGACTGCGAGACGGACACGTCGAGCAGGTGCGAAAGCAGGTCTTAGTGATCCGGTGGTCCCGAATGGAAGGGCCATCGCTCAACGGATAAAAGGTACCCCGGGGATAACAGGCTTATCTCCCCCAAGAGTTCACATCGACGGGGAGGTTTGGCACCTCGATGTCGGCCCATCGCATCCTGGGGCTGGAGTAGGTCCCAAGGGTTTGGCTGTTCGCCAATTAAAGCGGTACGCGAGCTGGGTTTAGAACGTCGTGAGACAGTTCGGTCCCTATCTTCCGTGGGCGTAGGAAATTTGAGAGAATCTGTCCTTAGTACGAGAGGACCGGGATGGACGAACCTCTGGTGCTCCAGTTGTCGTGCCAACGGCATAGCTGGGTAGCTACGTTCGGAACGGATAACCGCTGAAAGCATCTAAGTGGGAAACCGCTCTCGAGATAAGATTTCCCCTCCGCTTCGTGCGGACTGAAGGCCTCCTGAAGACGACAGGATTGATAGGCTGGGTGTGTAAGCGCAGCGATGCGTTGAGCTAACCAGTACTAATCGGCCGTGCGGCTTGACTCATCAATTACTCCCTTCCTGCTTTACCTTTTTGCATAAAAGAAAGCACTTATACGTAAACGTTCCCGGTGACCATGGCAAAGGGGAAACACCCGATCCCATCCCGAACTCGGCCGTTAAGCCCTTGAGCGCCAAAGGTACTGCACGGGTAGCTGTGTGGGAGAATAGGACGTTGCCGGGATCTTTCTTCATAAGGCCCCACGATGAAAATCGTGGGGCCTTTTCTATTTTCAGGGTGCCGTAATCGTAATGAATTTGAGCAACGGCGTCAGTGCAATAACCGATATCGTCACCTTGGTATGCCGACAACCACTTGACTTGGTATTGGATGTGGTTATTATGGCTCCATCAGGATATTGAAGTGAAATGCAGGGGAATAACACGACCACCCCAACCCTGAAAGGACAGGAATCAAGGCCCGCGGCCGCTCGGTTACAGATTGCTGCATCGTTGAAACCGGGCGCGCCCAAGTTGATCGACCGCCTGCGCGAGGCCCTGCGCGCCCGCCACTACAGCCGCCGCACTGAGCAGACCTACTGCCACTGGATCAAGCGCTACATCTTCTTTCACCAGGTACGCCATCCGTCCGAGATGGCCGAGCCTCCAGATCAATGCCTTCCTGATGCACCTGGCGGTCAAAGAGGAGGTCAGCTCCTCGACCCAGAATCAGGCCCTTTGCGCCTTGTTGTTCCTGTATCGCCATGTCCTGGATAAACCCATCGGCGATCTGGGAGATGTCATCCGTGCCCGCAAACCGATGCGTTTGCCCGTGGTCATGACGCGTGAAGAGTTAAAGCCGTGCTGACCAATCTGAATGGCGATAAGTGGCTTATGGCCTTATTAATATATGGCGCCGGTATACGACTGATGGAGTGCCTGCGCCTACGGGTGCAGGATATCGACTTCAGCCGGCGCGAGATTCTTGTGCGTGACGGCAAGGGCGCCAAGGACCGCCGAACCATGTTACCGGAATCCGTGAAAAAGCCCCTGCAGGAGCACCTGCGTACAGTCAAGCAGGTTCATGAAAAGGACTTGGCCGACGGCTGGGGCCGTGTGCAACTGCCCATGGCGCTTGACCGCAAGTATCCCGGAGCCCCGACGGATTGGCGCTGGCAATGGATTTTTCCACAGGAGTATCGGTGGGTCAATGCAAACACCAAACAACAGGCCGCCACCATGTGGACGAGTCGTTGGTCCAGAAAGCCATGCGTGACGCCGTCCAAAAGGCCGGCTTGACCAAGCGTGCGAGCTGCCACACATTCCGACATTCCTTTGCGACGCATTTGCTTGAAGCCGGATATGATATTCGAACCGTACAAGAATTGCTCGGACATAGCGATGTCAAGACGACCATGATCTATACCCATGTTCTCAACCGTGGGCCTGCAGGCGTGCACAGCCCGGTTGACGAATTATGATGATTTCAGGAGAATATTATGCCGATCCGCATAATACGCCCTGATAAACAATCAGAAGTCATAAGATACGATAATTATTCGACGGTTGATAGGGTTCTTGAGATTGATTCGCCGGCAGGTTATACGGACAGGTTGGATAATTTCCGCAGTATATGCGGATCGGTCTAATTATGGTTAACAATAATAAAAAGGAGTTGATATTGAAGATTAGACAATCGACAGAATCAGAACGGAATGAATTATTGAACATACATAATCAGGCATTTGGTCAGGGTAAAGGGCCGGTAATCGCTAAACTCGTTGATGATCTTCTGAATGATGAAACAGCAAAACCAATATTATCATTAGTAGCTGTTAAGAACGACAAACTTGTTGGCCATGTTTTGTTCACTAAAGCTGTGATTACAAAAGTAGGAAATTTAATATCTGCTCAAATCTTGGCCCCATTGGCCATCCTGCCAGACGAACAAAAAAAAGGCATTGGAGAAAAACTAATTAACGAAGGCCTGAGACAACTTAAAGAATCGGGAATAGAATTAGTTTTTGTTCTGGGCCATCCTACCTATTACCCCCGTTGTGGCTTTATACCGGCAGGGGCTCAAGGTTTTGAAGCGCCTTATCCTATACCAGAAGAACATGCGGGAGCATGGATGATTCTAGCGTTAAAAGATGATGTCTTAAATAATAACTCAGGGCAAGTTCAATGTTCAAAAGTATTAAACGAACCTCAGCACTGGAGAGAATAATTATGTTAACCAATCGTTTCACCGGACTCGCTGAAGCTCGCTGGTGAACTCACAGTTATGCAAGATGAATATATGAATGAAGCGAGTATTCGGATAACACAACGAGAACACCCGCCAAGTGATTCTGAGATTAGGGAGTGGATTGGTAAAGAACCATATGAGCACTGGAAACATGTAATACAGCTAATCGAGAAAGCCTACCCGAACGTTTTTATCCCGGAATGGCTCTACGGGGGCAAGAAATATGGCTGGTCACTGAGATATAAGAAAAGTAAATCATTCTGTACGCTAGTCCCAGAGAAAAATCGCCTTGCACTGCTTATTATTTTTGGTGCAGAAGAGCGGACAAAAGTCGAAACTATAAAAGATAGCCTCTCACATTACGTCCAAAGAGAATACGACCAGGCAACAACATATCATGATGGGAAGTGGCTACTTCTTACGATCGATTCTGATACAGTTCTAAAAGATGCAATGTGTCTTCTCGCTGTAAAACGAAAGCCAAAGAATGAAGTGAAAGCATAACAAGGTCATCCACCCGACGGCTAAAGCCGTCGGTGATGCTGTTGATAGCCTCCCCTGTAATGACTTGATCTGGATATAAGTATGAGTTAGTTTAAAAATAATGATATGAAGATCAGAGATGTAATAAAAACAATTGAAGATGATGACTGGTACCTAGTGTATCAGAAAGGGAGTCATAGGCAGTATAAGCACCCTGAAAAGAAAGGACGTGTAACGATTGCCGGACATCCTAATGATGATCTGGCCCCAGGAACTTTAAACAGCGTATTTAAACAAGCTGGGATAAAGAAGACAGGGAAGGAATAAGGAGGGTATTCCCATGCATAGGTTCTTAATCGTGATTGAAAAAGCCAATGGAAACTTTTCTGCATATTCCCCTGATCTTCCTGGTTGTATAGCAACAGGAAAAACAAAGGACCAAGCTGCAAAAAACATCCATGATGTAATCGAATTACATATACAAGGGTTAAAAGAAGATCACCTACCCATTCCAAAATCGCACGCCAGTGCAGAATATATTGCCATCACAGGCTAACAAGCCACGGCAGTCGACGCGCTTCGCGCGCGGCTGACCGGCACGTTGGCCGCATGATAGCGATTAAATTCCTACAATAATCAGGAGCACGTGGGTATGAGTTTTTCTAATTATCCTCATCTGATGCGCTTTGAGTGGAGGCAGGTATATGGGAACTATTGATAAGGCTTCCTTCTATCGATATGCATGGCTTCTTGTTGGTGGCATATTGATGGTGTTTTATAATGGCAATGCTGTTTCAGTAGCAGTCTGGCTCGCACCAGTGTTTGTCCTGCGCTTTACAAGGGTATGCAGTTGTAAGGAACTTTTATTCGTTCCACTTGTCCTTGCGGCATCACACGCTCTGGTATTCTATGGGCCTTTTTCCAATGCCGCTATCCCGCCGGTGTTCAGGGTCATATTCGGCGTAGTCTGTGGTCAATTCGTCTTTATACCGTTTATTATCGATCGGCTGCTTGCAAAGAAAATAAGCGGATTCGCATCTACCCTTGTTTTTCCAGCAGCATGGGTTTCTGTCGAATTTATTTTTTCCAAGGTCAGCCTTCTTTCAACCTTCGGTGTCATCGGATATACCCAGTCAGGTTATCTTCCCCTGGTGCAGATCGTGTCTATTACCGGAATTTGGGGATTGAGCTTTGTTATCCTCTGGTTCTCTTCTGTAGTGAATTGGGTATGGCTGAATCAATTCCGAGTCGAGCCTGTTAAAAATGGAGTCGCCACGTATGCAGCGATCATGCTGGCAGTACTTCTCTACGGGGAATTCAGGCTTCACGATTCTCATTTTGAAAAATCGGTACGGGTGGTTGCTTCTTCTTCATCATATGAAGTAAGGCGACTTTTCAGGGAAGCATTGAAAAGCGGAAGCTATCCGCCTCTTTCTGTTAATATCAGTACGTTCAACGATTTCATGGACAAAACCGCAATACCCGGCTCCAAGATCATATTCTGGCAGGAATATGCGCTGATAACAAGTGAGGCCGATGAAGGACAGATTATCGAGCATGCATGCATAAAGGCAAGGGAACGGGGAATATATCTCGGCCTGCCGATGGGCGTAGTGAAAACGAAAGGCCGGAAACAACTCCTTGAAAATAAAGTGGTCTGGATAGCTCCCGACGGCCGGATCTTGTCAAGGTATATAAAATCCTATACCGCTCCCTGGGAAACAAGCTCGAATCCGATCAAAAGAATATCAACTTTCAAAACCGATTTCGGTACTGCAGGCTCGGTCATATGTTTCGATATGGATTTTCCTTCACTTATCCGCCAGTCTGCCGAGAACAAGGTTGAATTGATGCTCGTTCCCTCATACGACTGGAGGGGGATAGCCCCTTTCCATTCATACATGGCTGTATTCAGAGCTGTTGAGAACGGATTCTCTTTAATCAGGGCTGCCGGAGATAGCGGCGTCTCAATTTCTTCAGATCCGTACGGAAGGGTGCTGTCGTATCTTGATAATAAGTTAAGCAGTGATAAGATCATGGTTGTTGATCTTCCAATCTACAACACGAAAACCTTGTATCCCATCATCGGCGATCTCTTAGCTTGGCTGTCCGTTGCTGGATTAGTGATCCTGGTACTTATTCCAAAGAAAATGATCAGTTAATTATGTGAGTCAGATTACGTTCGATTTTTTTCAGACGTGTAGAGAGGCCAACAATCGGTTCCAGCGGACGGCTTGACAGCCGCCGCTGACCCTTGGCGTTAAAATCGTCATCGGGAGCGTGAAGAGGAATGGCAAACACGAATGCATAAATAGTATTGAGCCAGCCCTGTCAGATTGTTTTTGGTTAATCACAAACGTCGGTCAATGAATTCCACGGTATAGCCTGTGCAGAATGTCTGAATACCACGCGAACAGCCGCTTGACATGCTCGAAAAGTATGGTACAGACTTAAGCATAAAGCTGTAAGCAAGGGGGATTAGCAAATGTCCGGTCACAGCAAATGGAGCACGATCAAGCACAAGAAGGGTGCGGCGGATGCCAAACGCGGTAAACTCTTCAGCAAGATCATCAAAGAGATAACCGTGGCCGCCCGTATGGGTGGTGGTGATCAGAATGCCAATGCAAGACTCAGATCCGCCATCGCCGCGGCCAAGGCCGCCAACATGCCCAAGGACAATATTGACCGCGCTATCAAGAAGGGTACCGGTGAGCTGGCAGGTTTCGCGCTTGAAGAACTTTCCTACGAAGGATACGGACCGGGCGGTATTGCCATCATGGTATATGTGTTGACCGATAACAAGAACCGGGCCGTGGCTGATATTCGACACCTTTTTTCCAAATACAATGGCAACTTGGGTGAAACCAACTGCGTATCCTGGATGTTCGAAAAGCGCGGCTTCATCTCCATCGATAAGGGTTTGATTGATGAAGACGCACTCTATGAGATCGCCTTGGGGCAGGGCGCGGATGACATTTCGGACGAGGGTGAGACCTACGAAATCCTCACCGAACCCGATGGACTGAATGGACTTAGAGAGGCGCTCGAAGCCAAGGGCATCGTTTATAATACCGCCGAGGTCTCCATGCTGCCCAAAACAACCGTTAAGGTAAGCGGCAAGAGCGCTCAGCAGGCCCTCAGACTCCTGGATCTACTTGAAGATCATGACGATATCCAGTCCGTGTATTCCAATCTCGACGTGGATGATGAAGAAATGGAACAGTTCCAGGCGTCATGATCATCTGCGGGATCGATCCCGGCACGCAGTATACAGGATTTGGAATCCTGGATATCGAGCGTGACCGGAGCGTTTACCGCAACCATGGAGTAATCCGTCCAAAGTCCAAGAATTTAGACGTAAGGCTCAAAGAGATCTTCTTGCGTATAACCGATATCCTCCAGGCATATCAGCCGGCCGAAGCGGCGATCGAGACCTCATTTTACGCCACCAATGCGCAAACGGCACTGAAGCTGGGGCAGGTGCGAGGCGTTATCATCCTGGCCGTGACCCTGCTCGACATCCCCGTGTTCGAATACACACCGACCGAGGTCAAGAAGGCGACGTGCGGCTACGGCCATGCCGAAAAGGGACAGATCAGCACCATGGTACATACGCTCTTAGGCATTCCCAAGGGAAAGATCACCTCGCAAGATGCCTCGGATGCCCTGGCTGTGAGCCTGTGTCACGTATCCTCCCGCAGGATGAAGAGGCTGACGGCATGATCGGCATGCTCAAGGGCTCTGTTGTCCATGTCGCGCCGGCGACGCTGACGGTTATGGTCTCCGGTGTGGGTTTCCATGTGCATGTGCCGGCCGGGGAGGAGATGCATGTCGCCATGGGACAGGAGATCCTTATTCATACCGTATTAATCGCGCGCGAGGATTCGCTCACACTCTATGGCTTTCTTGATCCCCGGCAGCGTGAGATATTTTCCCTGCTCATCGGGGTTTCCGGAGTGGGTCCCAAGACGGCCATCAATATTCTGGGAGGTATGGATCCCAACCGGTTCCTGGATGAAGTAGTAAATGAGAACATCAATTATTTAAGCTCGTTGCCCGGGATAGGCAAGAAAAGCGCCCAGCGCATCGTGCTGGAACTGAAAGAGAAGATCGTCAAGCAGTTCCAGCGCCAGGGACATCGCGGGCTGAACATCGCGGAAGATGCGGTTGAAGCTCTGATCGCTTTGGGGTACTCTGATGTACAGGCCCGCAAGGCCACCGCGGGTATCAAGGCGGACAGCGTGGAAGCGCTCATCAAGCAGGCTTTAAGGGAAATGCATTGATGGACAGACCCTTGACGGGAACGAGGATCGATCGTGACGAAGCCGATTTTGAGGCCCAAATCCGGCCGCGTACGCTCAAGGAATATGTCGGACAGGAGAGCCTCAAGGAGAATTTAGACGTTTTCATCAAGGCCGCCAAGGCCCGCAAAGAACCGCTCGATCACTGTCTTTTCTACGGACCACCAGGGCTGGGCAAGACCACCCTGGCCTATATTATTGCCAATGAACTGGGCGTGAGTCTCAAAGTCACGAGCGGACCGGCCATCGACAAATCCGGCGACCTGGCGGCCATACTGACCAATCTTGAGCCCCATGATGTACTCTTCATCGATGAGATCCACCGTCTGGGCTCGGCGCTCGAAGAGATCCTTTATCCGGCCATGGAGGAGTTCAAGCTCGACATCGTCATCGGACAAGGACCATCGGCACGTTCCATACGGCTGGATCTGAATCCCTTCACCCTCGTATCGGCCACGACGCGCGCCGGAAGGATCACCTCGCCCTTGCGCGATCGCTTCGGAATCATCGGTCATCTCGAGTTCTACACCGAGGATGAACTGGCCCTGATTCTCAAACGATCGGCCAAAATTCTGGGTATCAAGGCCGAGGAAGGGGGCTTATCCGAGATCGCCCGACGTTCACGGGGCACGCCGCGCATCGCCAACCGCCTTTTGCGAAGGGTCCGTGACTTTGCGGATGTCCTGGGCGACGGGAATATCGAGCAGACCATCGCCGACCATGCCTTGACGCGGCTGGATATCAACAAAACCGGACTTGATCGCATGGACCGCAGGATTCTCGAGATCGTGATCAAACAGTTCGGGGGCGGCCCGGTCGGCATTGATTCCCTGGCCGCCGCCCTGGGTGAAGACAAGGACACGATTGAAGACGTTTATGAGCCCTACCTGATCCAGAACGGCTATCTCAATCGCACGCCGCGTGGCCGTCAAGCCGCCGCCAAGGCCTATCGTCTCTTAAGCCTGCCGCGACCGGAGCAGATGGATGTGTTTGAAGAATAACGCCCGTGCCGGTGCTCTAGGCCGGCGAGTGTTGCTGGATGTCGATGATACCCTGTATCCCAAAGGAAAGGGCCCGTTTCGCGCCGTCAGCGCGCGCATTGAGACCTTCGTGATGACGCGGCTTGATCTGAATCGGGCCGCGACCAAGGCCTTGCGCGCGGATTACATCAGGCGCTACGGTTCCACCCTGGCCGGGCTCATGCACGAG
Source organism: Syntrophaceae bacterium (assembly GCA_039680665.1). Taxonomy (GTDB): domain Bacteria; phylum Desulfobacterota; class Desulfomonilia; order UBA1062; family UBA1062; genus JAKQBR01. The sequence continues at coordinate 23,008 of JBDKSM010000015.1, forward strand.
CATGCCTTCGACCCAGATGATTTCTTGAGGGATGTGCATGATGTGCCGGTCGAGAGCATACTGAGCCGTGACGAGCGTCTGGCCGAAACCCTGGCATCCATAGCGTTGCCGTGTATCGCTTTTTCGAATGGATCCCGGGCCTACATACGACGCGTATTGGAAACCCTGGGAGTCAACACCCTCTTTTCCGGCATGTTCGCGATTGAAGATATGGATTATATCCCCAAACCTAAGCCTGAAGGATACCGCAAACTGATTGAGTTCTATGACGTCCCGGCCGATAGCTTTATCATGGTCGATGACCGGCATGAAAATGTTCGCACCGCCCTGAGTCTGGGCATGTATGGCATCGTGGTTGACCAGGACACGCATGATGAGATCCCGGTCATACCGGATATTTACGCCCTTCCACTGGCGTTGGCGCAGTATTTAAAGACGTATGCACAGGGATTACAGGGGTAGAGATGCATTGTTTAGTAACGGGAGCAGCGGGCTTCATTGGTTTTACCCTTTCCAGGCGTTTGCTGGAAGAGGGTCACACCGTCGTAGGACTGGACAACCTTAATGACTACTACGATCCGCGGCTCAAGCAGGCTCGGCTGTCTTTGCTCGAACCATATGCCGGCTTCACCTTCGAGCGCCTCGATCTGATCGAAAAGGATCGGATACTGAATCTCATCCGCGACTGTGGATTCGATGTTGTCATACATCTTGCGGCCCAGGCGGGTGTGCGCTACAGTCTCGAGAATCCCCACGCCTACGTCGACGCCAACCTGGTTGGTTTCATGCATATCCTGGAGGGATGTCGTCAGGCGCACATACAGCATCTCGTATATGCATCCTCCAGCTCCGTATACGGCTCCAATTCCAGCATGCCTTTCAGCGTGCATGATAATGTGGACCATCCCGTTTCGCTTTACGCTGCGACCAAGAAGGCCAATGAGCTCATGGCGCACTGTTATGCGAGTCTCTATGGACTGCCCTGTACGGGGCTTAGATTTTTCACGGTCTACGGACCGTGGGGAAGGCCCGACATGGCGCTGTTCAAGTTCACCCACGCCATCCTCAATGGCCAGCCGATCGAGCTGTACAATCACGGCCGGATGCAGCGCGACTTCACCTATGTCGACGATATCATTGAAGGCTTGGTGCGCATCATGAACATCGTGCCACGGCCTGATCCCGAGTGGGACAACCGGCATCCCGACCCCGGGACAAGCTCGGCGCCTTACCGCATCTATAACATCGGCGGATCGCACCCCGTGGAGCTGAGCTACTTTGTGGAAGTCCTGGAACAGGCAATAGGCGTCAAAGCCATGAAAGAAATGCTCCCGCTCCAACCAGGCGACGTTGTGGCTACCTGTGCCGATGCCCGGGATCTGGAAACTATCACCGGTTTCAGGCCCCAAGTTCCGATCGAAGTGGGTATCGCGCGCTTTGTTGACTGGTACCGGACCTATTATTGCTGATTTCCGGCTACAAAGGATGGTTTATTTCGCTTAAGACATCCTCGGAGGGGAGTTTCATCTCCAGGATGAAGTCCAGGATGCGGTCTTGATAGTGCTCCCCGCCGTTGATGAACTCAATGCCCAGTTGGGTCTTCTGGAGGACATTCTCGGTTCTCACCGAACGCACGATGCCCTGAGCATCGATGCGGCCTTTGGGAAGATTGATCTTGACGTCGGGCAGATTCATGCCCTCGATGAAGGGGGTTTCATCGTCGAGCACTTCCGCGCCCATACCTTCGATACTGATGTCCCAGACCACCAAGGTGATCTCGCGGGCGCTGATGGGATGAATGATGCTGGCCGTAATCGGTTCCTGGCCGGTAACGAAGTAGCGTAGCATACTGCGACGGCTGATATACTGGAGTTCAACTGGCCAACTGGTCTCCATGATGTTTTTAATGACATTGAGCACGGTGGCGGAGAAAAGCATCACGTTGATGCCTTTGAAGAGATAGAAGGGGTAGGTTACACCGACCTCGGGCTGGAACGGCAGACGCAGCTCCGAGATGCGCACGATGCGCAGTACCATATTGTCGTCCTGGGGTCTTAGGTAAAAGAATTCAGCCGGGATGGCCTTGTTCTTGTTGATCATGAGCATATCGCCGAAGCCGCGCGACCATTTCTTGACCTCCTCGAAGATATGCATGACTTCATCACGGTTCTTGATAATGTGGCCTGTCTTGCCGTTGGCTTTGCGCAACTGCGTATAGGCCTCGATGGGTGTGTCGGCGGGTGAAAAATCGATGCCGGCCCGACACGGGACGCCAGGGCCGAGGTGCGCGATACGGCCGTTGATGGACGCCGCTATGACAGCCCCCTGCTTTTCCAGGTTGTCGATGACGATCTCACGGCCTTCCTTAAAGTGGGAGAAACCGTTGGCGATGATGACACCCATGCCGCCGATTGAGATATCCACGATCGGCAGCTTCATATGCTCCTTGCCGACCGTCACATTGGCGTAGAGTTCATGCAGGCTCTTGGTTTTGCGCCTTCTGGCCTCTCTCTTCTCCATTATGGCTTATGATCGGAATTGTGAAGGGGTAAACTTTAGAAATAAAAGATAGATGCATGGGGCGTTTGTAGAATTTTGCCCGTGTGGAACAGGATGGGCGCGCTCACACGCGCCCTGGTTGGAACCTGGGAAAAGAATCGATAGGTAATAAACCTACTTGCCGGTAAAGTGAGGCGGACGTTTTTCCAGGAAGGCCTTCATGGTCTCGGCCAGGTCATCCGAGGGCAGGATCATGGCGCTACGCGCGGCCACGTACTCGAGCCCGTCGGCGATGCTCTTGCCTCGGCAGTAGTTGAGGACATCCTTGGAACTCTGCACAGCCAGAGGTGAGTTGCGGGCGATCTCGAGCGCCATCTCCCTGGCGCCGGCCAGGAGGGTATCCTTGTCGTCGAAGACCGCGTTCACCAGCTGGATTTCCCTGGCGCGCTCGGCATCGATGAACTTGGCGGTATACGCCAACTCCCGCGTGAGGCCTTGGCCGATGATATGCGGCACGCGCTGCAGGCTGCCGACATCGCACACGAAAGCAACGGCCGCCTCGCGCAGGGAGATGCGGGCGTCCTTGGAGGCCAGGCGGATGTCACAGGCGCTAGCCATGTCGAGCCCGGCGCCGATGCAGAACCCATGGATGGCGCAGATGACCGGCTTGGAGCATTTCTCGATGCAGCTCATCGTATCCTGCAGGGGAAAGATGGCCTTGTAGAGCTTCATGGTGCCGCTGGCACTGAAGTCCCAGTTTTTCAAGGATGGTATCTCACCTCCCATGCCGATGAGATCGATTCCGGCACAGAAATCCTTGCCTTCCCCGGCGATGATGACGGCCAGGATGTCATCGTCATTCTGAATCTCATCGAACAGCGGGATGGTCTCCTTCCAGGCCGCCGGTCCCATGGCGTTCTTTTTTTCCGGACGGTTAAGGTACACCCAGGCGATATTGTCTTCCTTGATTAGCTTATAAAACATGTATGTCCCATCCATCGCTCTTAAACCTCCTGTGAACAACCATAAGTGATCATGATCCGCTCTGTCAAAGGCAAAGTGGGTTTGCCTTGGGGCTTGACAGCAGGGGTCGAAAACACTACTCAAGGCATGAGACACGGGAGGGAAGATATGCCTATCTACGAATATAAATGCAAGGCCTGTGGAAATGACTTCGAGAAGCTGGTCTCGTTCAGCTCCAAGGATCCGGTCAGCTGCCCGAAATGCGCATCCGAGAATGTCGCCAAGAAAATTTCCATGGTTGCTTCCGGTAAGTCCGGTTGTGACGGTTGCACCTCGACCTCGTGCGGGCCGTCCTGAGGTTAACGCCTAGAGGCACGGTCGTGCCTTGAAAAAGAAGAAGTCAGGATTCAGAATACAGAAATCAGAATGAAATATGGTTTTTATTCTGACTTCTGAATCCTGTATTCTGGCTCCTGTGTTTAGAAGAGCTCTTCGCGGATAATGGTCTGGTCGCGTTTGGACCCCACCGATATGATGGCGGCTTTGACCCCGAGCTTCTCTTCCATATAGGCGATATAGGCCCTGCAGTTGGGGGGCAGATCGGCATAGTTCTTCACCTGGGAGAGGTTTTCTTCCCAGCCGGGGAGCTCATCATAAACCAGCTCAAGGTTCGGGAACATCTCAAGGTCGGCGGGCATGCTCTCCATGACGGTATCACCGGCCTTGTAGGCCGTGGCCACCTTGAGGGTCTCCAGACCCGAGAGGACATCGAGTTTGGTAATGGCCAGATGAGTCATCGAGCTCAAACGGGTGGTATGCCTGAGCGCCACCAGGTCGAGCCAGCCGCAACGCCGTGGGCGGCCGGTGGTTGCGCCGTATTCGCCGCCGAAGGCCCGTAGACGCTCTCCCAACTCGTCGCTCAGCTCGGTCGGAAACGGACCTCCGCCCACCCGGGTCGTGTAGGCCTTGCAAATGCCGAGCACCTTGTTGATCATTGTCGGGCCGATGCCCGCTCCCACGCAGGCGGCGCCGGCCACGGTGTTCGAAGAGGTGACGAAGGGGTAGGTGCCGTAGTCCATATCAAGGTTTCCACCTTGGGCGCCCTCGAAAAGCAACGACTTGCCCGCTTTCACGGCCTTGTCGATCAGCAGTGAAGTATCCGTGACAAACGGTTTGAGCCGCTCGCCCAACATGGTCAATTGCTCGAGCATGGCCTCCTTCTGAGGGGCCTTCACCTTGAGGACCTTGGTAATATATTCCAGGCGCTCGTCGTAGTGGGCATCGATTTTCTGTCTCAAGAGCTCCGGATGGATCAGGTCGATCATGCGGATACCGATGCGGCGGGCCTTGTCTTCATAGGCCGGACCGATGCCGCGGCCGGTCGTGCCGATCCGTTCGGTATCGCGCGCATGATCGATGACCTTATGGTAGGGCATGATCACATGGGCACGGTCGCTGATGGCCACCGTCTCCGGACTGACATGATGTCCTTTGGCGGTAAGCTCGTCGATTTCCGTCAAGAGGATCTCCGGGTCGATGACGACCCCGGAACCGATGATGCATACTTTATCGCGGTGTAAAATCCCGGAGGGGATGAGGTGCAGAATAACCTTATTCTCTCCAATGACAAGGGTATGCCCGGCATTGTTTCCACCCTGAAATCTGATGATGAGGTCGGCCTTTTCGGTCAGAAGGTCAACTACCTTGCCTTTGCCTTCATCGCCCCATTGCGCGCCGACAACAATCATGTTCGCCATAACGTTTCTCCCCGGAGCTGGATTGAATCTTCACCTGCTTAAAAGCGTATCGCTGATCAAGATCTTGTACTACACTACTTGCATAGTTCCTGTGATCACAAATCCGCTGCACTTTTAACAAATGGATACTAGCGTGTCAATAACTATAGACAGGGCACAATCAATCACATGGTGCTTGTATATAATCTTTTTTTTTCGTAGAATATATGCATGCTTGTGACGACTTGCCAAGACGGTGCCCAATGATCTTGACCGACGGACAGGCAACCTGTGCCCACTGCGGACAGACTGCCTTGGCGGTGCTATGCGACGGTTGCGGCATACCGTTGTGCGAAAACTGCCGTATCTTCGATCTGTGGTCTTATGGCTGCGGCCATATTAATCCCAAGGCCTTCTGCCCCCAATGCCATGAGGATATCGAAATCAATCCTTGGGGAGGACGGAGGCCCTGATTGCCTTCTAGCCCGCTTTGATGGTCGTAGAACGTCCCATACAGACCTTGACTTGCAGGCAGATGATCCTATAAAGGTACTGTATGATCATAAACCAAGGAACAAGGATGAACGCATGATCAATCTTAAGTTCCAGGAAATAGTAGGATTTCTGCTTGGTCCCGAAGCCGGGGAGGACCGGTTGAATGTTTATTATCCCGCCCTTGACGTCTATGAGAACGCGGATGAACTCTGTATCGAGATGGAGATTCCGGGTGTCAATCAGGAGGATGTCAATGTCGAGATCATGGGCAACACCATACGCATCAGCGGCATGAAAAAGGACGCCTTTCTGAACAAAGGGGTGCGCTACATCCGTATGGAACGTGGTTTCGGGAAGTTCAGTCGCGATCTGGAAATCCCGGATCGATTCGATCTTAATCTGGTGGATGCGAAGTTCAAGGACGGCGTTTTGATGATCAGGATAACACGATCACCCCAAAAGGTCGAGGTGGTTAAACGCATTGAGGTGAAATAGATCGAGGTGAGATGAATGGACAATGAAAAACAGGTTATAGATATCCCTGAGACCGTACCGCTACTACCGGTTCGGGATGTCGTTATCTATCCCTATATGATCCTGCCGCTCTTTGTCGGCCGGGGACTTTCCATTAAAGCCGTGGATGAAGCGCTCAACAAGGACCGCTTCATTTTTCTGGTGGCCCAGAAGGACTCGTCCGTAGAGGAACCGGATCCGGAACAGATCTATAAGATCGGGACCGTAGCCATGGTGATCCGCATGCTCAAGCTTCCGGACGGCCGGGTCAAGATTCTGGTCCAGGGAGTGGCCAAGGCCCGCATCAAGGAGTTCCACCACGATGAACGCGGATTCTATACCGTGGATATCGAGAAGATCGAGGAACCGGACATCAAGGAGATCACGGTCGAGGTCGAGGCGCTCATGCGCTCCGTCAAGGAGCAGTCCGAGCGCATCCTGCAGCTCAGGGGCATCGTTTCACCGGATGCCCTGTCCATCCTGGAGGCCATCGACGACCCGGGCCGCCTGGCCGACCTTGTGGCCTCGAACTTAAGGCTCAAGGTCGATGAGTCCCAGCAAGTGCTGGAGATCATCGACCCGGTGGAAAGGCTCAAACATGTCAATACCCTCCTGGCCAAGGAGATGGAGCTGACCGAAGTCCAGGCCCGCATTCAGAACCAGGCCAAGGATGAGATGAACAAGACCCAGCGCGAATATTTCCTGCGCGAACAGATGCGGGCCATCCAGAACGAGCTGGGCGAGGTGGACGATAAGGGCAAGGAGATCGATGAGTACCGGCAGAAGATCGAGAAGGCCAAGATGCCGGAAGAAGTTGAGAAAGAGTCTTCCAAGCAGCTGGACCGTCTCAAGATGATGCACCAGGACTCGGCCGAGGCCAATATCATCCGGACCTACCTGGACTGGATGGTCGACCTGCCGTGGGGCAAGGCCACGGAGGATAATCTCAACATCAAGGAGGCCTCCAAGGTCCTGGACGCCGACCACTATGGCCTCAACAAGGTCAAGCAGCGCATCCTGGAATACCTGGCCGTGCGCAAGCTCAACCCGGACAAGAAAGGCGCGATCCTGTGCTTTGTGGGTCCCCCAGGTGTCGGCAAGACATCCCTGGGCCGTTCCATCGCCCGCGCCCTGGGCCGTAATTTCTACCGTCTGTCCATCGGCGGCGTGCGCGACGAGGCCGAGATCAGAGGCCACCGCCGCACCTATATCGGTGCCCTGCCCGGACGGGTCATCCAGGGTATCAAGCACGCCGGCAGCAACAACCCGATCTTCATGATCGACGAGGTCGACAAGATCGGCGCCGATTTTCGGGGCGACCCTTCCTCGGCCCTGCTGGAGGTTCTCGACCCTGAGCAGAACTTCTCCTTCCAGGATCATTACCTGAACGTGCCCTTTGATCTTTCCAAGGTCATGTTCATCACCACGGCCAACCTCATGGACCCCATTCCGGGTCCGCTGAAGGACCGAATGGAGATCATCGAGCTGCCGGGCTACACCGACCAGGAGAAGCTCCAGATCGCCAAGCGCTATCTCGTGCCCCGTCAGATCAAGGAGAACGGCATGCAGGAAAAGGATATCACGTTCTCCGACGATGCTATCCTGGACGTGATCAACCACTATACCAAAGAGGCGGGGGTACGCAATTTGGAACGGGAGATCGGTTCCATTTGCCGCAAGGTGGCGCGCGATATCGCCGAGAAGAACGGCAAGCGCACCCGCTTGTATCGCATTACCGCCAAGAATGTCCATAAATACCTGGGCGTGCCCAAGTACATGCCCGAGCAGGAACGCAAGGAACACGAAATCGGCGTCTCCACCGGACTGGCCTGGACCCAGTTCGGGGGCGAGATCCTCTATATCGAGGTCTCGGTGCTCTCAGGCAGCGACGGCAAGGGCGGGGCGGTAACCCTGACCGGCCAGCTGGGCGACGTCATGAAGGAGTCGGCCCAGGCCGGCATCTCCTATATCCGCTCGCGCGCCGAGAAGCTCGGCATCTCGCCCAGCTTCAACAAGGAAAAGGACCTGCACATCCATGTCCCGGCCGGCGCCATCCCCAAGGACGGTCCCTCGGCCGGCATCACCATGGCCGTGGCCGTGATTTCGGCGCTCACTGACCGGGCCGTGCGCAAGGATATCGCCATGACGGGCGAGATCACGCTGCGCGGCAAGGTCCTGCCCATCGGCGGGCTCAAGGAGAAGTCCCTGGCCGCGCACCGCAACAAGATCTTCGAGATCATCATCCCCAAGGAAAACGAGAAAGACCTCGAAGACATCCCGCCCGAGGTGCGCAAGAAGATCACCTTCCACCCGGTCAGCAACATGGACGAGGTGCTCGAACTGGTGTTCGTCAAGGACGAGGCGGAAAAAGAAAAAACCAAGGCCAAGGCCAAGGCCCAAGCGTAAAGTTCCAAAGATCTCCGACCCCCCAAGCCCCCCTGGATCTCCAGGGGGGCTTATGTGCCTCCGGCTGTTTGCTCGTTTGCGCGGTGAAAAATTATTGTACTCGGTAACAACGCGCAATATGGGATTATCCGCTGAATCGTGCCGCCTGAAAAAATGCCGGCATGATTCAGCGGACCGTCGCCGTCGCCCATCCCACGCGTCAAACACACTCTCATACCGGGAGGGGCGAGCGTCTGGGCCGTGCCATCGTATATACACTTATGCCCAGGTTGTCAGAGGAGAGTGAAATGGAGAAAGCTACGCCATGGAAAACAGATAACCACTTTACGCGGGATGGGATGCGGTTATTATGATCCCGTACGATTCTGTGGTGCACGGTTCGGATTGGACATGGCGTCGATCTCACGAATGAACGCAAGTCAATACACAAGGCCGTCTTGTTGCGGGCGGTTGATAAGGGCATGCCCGGCTTGCCCGAATTGATAGACCGGTTGCGCCAGCCTCTGCGCGCCCCCACTACAGCCGCCGCACCGAGCAGACCTACTGCCATTGGGTCGAGCGCTATATCTTTTTTCATCATGTGCGCCATCCGTCCGAAATGGCCGAGCCCGAAATCAACGCCTTCCTGACCCACCTGGCGGTTAAGGAAAAACTGGTAGGGTGGGTGGAGCGAAGCGTAACCCGCCGAACAGATAGGGGATCAATCGTCATGTATTGGACAAGCCTGTCGGCGACCTGGGCGATGTCATCCGCGCCAGAAAGCCCAAGCGCCTGCCCGTGGTCATGACCCGCGCCGAGGTGAAAGCCGTGCTGGCGGGCCTCACCGGCGATAAAGCTCTTATGGCCTCGCTGATGTACGGAGCGGGCTTGTGCCTGATGGAATGCCTGCGCCCGCAGGTGCAGGATATCGACTTTGCGCGCGGCGAGGTGCTTGTGCGCGACGGCAAGGGCGCCAAGGACCGCATCACCATGCTGCCGGCATCCCTGGAAGAGCCGCTCCAGGAACACCTGCGGAAGGTGATGAAGATTCATGAGAAGGACCTTGCCGACGACTGGGGCCGGGTGCAGCTGCCCATGGCGCTTGACCGCAAGTATCCGAACGCCCCGGCTGACTGGCGCTGGCAATGGGTATTCCCGCAGGAGCACCGCTGGAAAAATACGCGTACCGGCGAGGAGGGACGGCATCATGTCCATGAAACCATTCTGCAACGGGCAGTCAAGGAGGCCGTCAGCAAAGCCGGGGTGATCAAACCTGTAGGCTGTCATACATTTCGACACTCCTTCGCCACCAACCTGCTTGAAGCAGGGTACGACATCCGCACCATTCAAGAGCTTCTGGGACATAAAGACGTAAGCACAACCATGATATACACTCATGTGCTCAATAAAGGATGGCATGGCGTGCGCAGTCCGATTGATGACCCCTAGCCGGTTTATACAGACTGTATAAGCAATGGCGGCCAGAATGGTTCCACCGAGGAAACTTGTTGAAATGAAAAGACAAAGATGTATTATGATGAGAGAGTGTCGGGGCAATATGCAGAAAGGATGAGATGTGCCAATAGAGATATACAGACTGTATAAACATGGTTAAGCCTAAAGGAATTATAGAGTGAAATATTTGCAGTGGCTCACTATTATTGGAATCATAATTCTGCCATTTCCCGCCCGTGCAGATGATGCCCTGTCAATGTTAGTCGGAAACGGTCTTGAAGCTTTTACATTGGGCACAATATGGGTTCTTATTGTTGAGTTTGCATATTGCCGGTACCGGTTCAAGCACACCAGCAATCTTAGAAATATTCTTTTTGTCATTACAGCAAACGTAGCCACGACCATAATGGGCTTTTTTTTATTGCTACTGACTCCCGATTCTGAGGTTTATTTTACGGAGTCCGGTATAATGTGGCGTTTCCTTATTTGCTATTTATGCACTGTACCAGTTGAAGCTCTGATTTTAAAACAATTCTTACGTAGCACAGAACAATTGAGCTTTCTAAGCGCATTCATCAATTCTGTTCTATTCAATATATTCAGTTACATTGGAATCGTGGCAATATTCTTCATTCTTCCTCAAAAATATTCGGGGTAATAAAAACATGCTTAACAATGCAATCCACCTGACCGCAAGCAGCGCTTTCCTGTGCATCTGCCATTGCTCCGCAACACATCCTCTGCTACACTTCAGCTTCCTGCACCGCACTGCTTGCGGCAGGTGATCAACACGTTAAGTGACTAAAGGAGGCTATATGGCTCAGACTGTTTCGATGATTAATATGAAGGGAGGCGTGGGAAAATCCACGTTAACTTTTAATCTCGCATGGCGATCCGCATGGAAAGAGAATCTTCGAGTTTTAGCTATCGATCTCGACCCTCAAGCGAATCTAAGCCAGTATTTTCTTGGTGCTAAGAAATATTTGGATTTGTTGAAT
>JBDKSM010000016.1:0-2435 GCA_039680665.1 Syntrophaceae bacterium
AACATCGTGGCACGCTATTAATATAATTGCCCGAAGTAGCGCGGCGCGCTTCGAACCCTTTTATCATTGCCAAAGGGTATGAGGTGACACGGGCAAGACGTTGGTCTTGCCCGTGTTTTGCTAAAGAAGCTTTTAGGCTTCCGATTTCTCGCCCGTGAGGAAACCGGGCAGCGTAAAGACGGGGTTGGGATAGGTATAGAAACCCTGGCTGGTCTTGTACCCGAGATGGCCTTTGTCCACGAACTGTTTGAGATAGTCGGCATTGGCCTGCGACTGGGCGTCGCGCGTGCGCTTGGCCCAGTAATCCGTGATGTGCCAGACCGTGGAGAGCCCTACCTGGTCCATGATGCCGAACGGTCCAATGGCTGTCTGCATGACCCCCATCCAGGCCCGGTCGATGTCCTGAACGCTGGCCACATCCTTTGACGCCAGGGTCAGGGCCGAGACGAACAGGTTCGAGAGCATGACGTTGAAGACATAGCCGTAGTTCTCCCGGTGCAGCTTGATCACGATCTGGCCGATTGCTTTGGCGAAGCCCTCGATAAGCTCCACCACCTCCGGTGAGGTGCCCGGGTGGGGCATGACGTCCACCACGTTCGACATGCGCAGGTCATGGAAATGCAAGGCCGCGAACCTATCCGGCCGGCCGGTGGCCTCGGCGAACATCGATGGCACAAGCATGGAGGTATTGGTGGTGAAGATCGTGCGCGCGGGGCATAAGCCATTGAACTGCGCGAATACCGCGGCCTTGATCTTGGGGTCCTCGGGCACCGATTCACTGACGAAATCCACGTTTTGAGCCGCTGTGGCCGTATCGGCGCTGATGGAGACGCGTGTCATGGTGTCTTTAAGCCCCGCCTCATCCAGCTTGCCTAGGGCTGTGAACCAATGCCCCAGCTTTTCCATGCGTCGGCGTGATTTCTCGAGAATCTCTAACGAAAGATCATACATGACCACATCATAGCCGTGCATGGCGCAGACGAAACCGATCTGCTGCCCCATGGTGCCGGCCCCCAGGATTAAAACCCTCTTGATGTCGGACAACTGCATACGTTCAACTCCCTTTCATGATTTTTAAGCCAAAGCGCCGCCATCCGCCACCAGGCAGGCGCCGGTGGTGAAGGGCGCGGCATCCGAGACCAGGTAAAGGACCGCTCCGGCCATTTCCATGGGCTCGGCATGCCGGCCCATGGGGATCATGTTGTGGGCGTAATCGCTGATCAGAGGATTCTCCAAGATGGCCTTGGAAAAATTAGTCTCCACCAGCCCGGGCAGAAGCGCATTGACACGGATCTTCTTCTGGGCTAGCTCCTTGGCAAAGGCCAGGGTCATTGAGATAAGGCCGGCCTTGGTGATCGAGTAGACTCCCTGGAATGGCGCCGGCTTGATGCCATTGATCGAAGAGACGTTCACGATAGAGCCTCCTCCACCGGAGGCAATCATGAGCTTGGCGGCATGCTGAACCATGAAAAAGGGGCCTTTGAGGTTGACATCAAAGGTCTTGTTCCACACCCCTTCGTCGGCGCCCAGCATCTCGCCGAAATAGGGATTGGTGGCGGCGTTGTTGATGAGAATATCGAGCTTTCCGTAACGCTCGGCCACCTGCTTGAAAAGCCCCTCGATCTGGTCAAGATTGCCCACATGGCAGGCGATGGCTGAAGCCTTGCCGCCCCGCGCCTTGATCTTGTCCACCACGATCTGCAAGGCCTCGGCCTTGCGGCTCACCAGGATACACTCTGCGCCGTAATCACAAAGCGTTATGGCAATCGCTTCGCCGATACCCCTGCTGGCCCCGGTCACCAGGGCGATCTTGCCGTTTAACCGGAAATCCACCTTATCCATGCCATCCTCCTTTTCCTGCTCCCGAAAAAAGACCGGGCGCTCGTTACGTTCGTTGTAGCGGTCAGACGCGCCCTTGTCAACATTTTTTCGAGCGAACGCTCGTTTTTATTACCGGTTGAGTATCCCCTTTAAGAGCTGCTCCACCTCCTTGCCGGCACCGGTCTTTTTCTGGATCTTCTCAAGTCCTTTCTCCACGGCCTTGTCGGCATAGTATCCGGCCATGGCCTTCTGAATGGTGCGCGTATCGACCGCGGGCGCGGGTTTCTGCAATGTCCCTCCGACCTTCAAGGGCAGCGCTACCCGCTGAGTTTCGTCCGTAAGGTTCTGCATGGCCTTGCTTTTCTTCACCAGGCGCTGGGACAGGCGTTTGGGCAAGCCCAAGCTGCCTTTCAGGGCCAGCGCCCGAGTGTCCAGATCAAGCGTGCCCGTAAGCCGGGCCGTGGCATCCTGGTCGCTGCCGACACGGACGCCTTTCATGTTCAGGTCCGTGATGGTGAGGACGCCTTTTTTAATCGTCAATTTGGCGGCTAGGCTGTCGAAACGGGTGGTCTTATAGGCCTGAACATCCTGCTCCGATACTCCAACGATCTGGG
>JBDKSM010000017.1:0-5842 GCA_039680665.1 Syntrophaceae bacterium
TCCATCATCGACCTTTCTCCCACCGGCCATCAGCCCATGACCACCCCTGATGGGATTTATACCATCTGCTATAACGGCGAGGTCTATAATTACCGGGAGATCCGCAGTGCATTCGAGCTGCAGGGCAACCGCTTCCGTGGGACCTCGGATACCGAGGTGATCCTGCAGGCCTTTGCCGCGTGGGGGCCGGCCTGTGTCGAACGTTTCATCGGCATGTTCGCCTTCGCCCTCTGGGACTCCCGCCAACCGGCGCTCTATCTCTTCCGTGACCGCATCGGCGTCAAGCCCCTCTACTACTACCGGCACGATGGGATCTTCGCTTTTGCCTCCGAACTCAAGGCCCTGCACGCCGCCCTATCAGACAGGCTAGAGATCGATCCGGCCGCCCTCGGAGAGTTCCTCAACTATGGCTATATCGCGGGTCCGCGCTCTATTTATCGCCACATATGCAAGCTTGAGCCGGGCCACTGGCTCAAAGTCTCAGCCGGCCTTAACCTCGAGAAGCACTGCTACTGGTCAATCGCAGATGCGTACGCACAGGCGCCTGCGCGCCTCAATGAAAATGACGCCGCCGATGCCCTGGAAGAACTCATGGTGGATGCCTTCCAGAAGCGGCTCATCGCCGACGTGCCGGTGGGCGTCTTTCTCTCGGGCGGCATCGACTCCTCGCTCGTGACCGCCATCCTAGCCCGCCACGCCAAGACCCCCATCAAAACCTTCACCATCGGTTTCGCCGAACAAAACTATGACGAGTCCGGTTGGGCCAGGCGCATCGCCCGGCACCTGGGGACCGAGCATACCGAGCAGATCGTCACCCCCGCGGACGCCAAGGCTGTTCTGCCACTCTGGAGCGAGATCTATGACGAACCCTTCGGCGATATCTCCGGCATCCCCACCTCCATCGTTGCCCGCATGACCAGAGAGCACGTCAAGGTCAGCCTCTCGGCCGACGGCGGCGACGAACTGTTCTGCGGTTACCCACGCTACCGTCTCATGCACCGGCTGGAACGAACGCTCAATCCCCTGCCGAACGTGCTTGCGCATACGGCGGGGGCGGCGCTGAAAATCTTGGGGAACGGAATTGCAGTCGATATTGCGCGCTTCTCCCCGTGTCTGAGATTACCGGCGCTCAAGGACCGACTGCGTAAGTTGCAGGCCGTGCTGGGCGGATGGCAAGGCAACGCCGGCAGCGCCTACCCTTATGCCATAGGCTACTTCCTGCCGCATGAAATACCGGCTCTGACCGGCTGCTATGTCAATCCCCGGCCATCCTTGGATGCCGACAATCTCCTGACCGCCATGATGCGCTGGGACCTCAGGCACTATCTGCCGGAAGATATCCTCACCAAGGTGGACCGCGCCACCATGTTCAACTCCCTGGAAGGCCGCGACCCCTTTCTGGACCACCGCCTCGTGGAGTATGCCGTGCGCCTACCGCTGGACCTGACCTACCACGGTGGAACCATGAAGTACCTGCTCAAGAAGGTCCTCGCCCGCTATCTGCCGACGGAATTGTTCGATCGACCCAAACAAGGCTTCGCCGTGCCGATCTACTCCTGGCTGCACAACGATCTCATGGATATGGTGGACAGATTCCTCAACCCCGATGCGCTTGAGAGCCAGACCCTCGTCGATCCGGAAACCGTGGCGCAGACCGTGGCCGAGTTCAAGCGCCAAAAGGGATCGATCGCCGTGGACCGCATCTGGCTCCTGCTGGTATTCATGATGTGGCGGCAGCGCTATGCCTGAGGCTCATCCCATCCGCATCCTCCATCTGATATCTACCCTTGATACGGGTGGGGCCGAACGGAACCTTGCCCATCTGGTGATACGGATGGACCGCTCCTTGTTTGAAAACCAGGTCGTATCAATGACCGCTGACGGACCGATCGGGGAAAAGATCAGGGCGCAGGGTGTCCCGGTTGACATACTCGATCTGCGCAAAGGACTGCCTGATCCGCGGGGCATCAAGCGTTTGGGAAAGATAGTGCGCGCATTCAAGCCGGATATCATTCAGACCTGGATGTATCACGCCAATCTGCTGGGATGCTTCTTTTCAAAGCGCACCCCTCTGATCTGGAACCTGCGCTGCTCGGACATGGACCTCAACCACTACGGGCCCATCTATCGGCTTGTAGTGCGCCTGGGCGCCTGGTGCGCGCGCATCCCGGATGCCGTGATCGCAAATTCTTACGCCGGGGAGTCCTCCCATACAGGTATCGGCTACCACCCCAGACGCTGGGAGATAATCCCCAACGGCTTTGATACGGCGCTCTTTCGCCCCGATCCCACAGCCCGTGTACAAGTCAGGCAGGAACTGAATATCCCGCACAACGCCATTGTCATCGGCCTGATCGCGCGCCTTGACCCCATAAAGGACCACCCGACATTCTTCTCCGCTGCCCGCATCCTCCTGAATACGCACCCCGATACCCATTTCGTGCTTGCCGGACGGGGGGTCGAGGTGTCCAATCCTTCCATCCAGCCAAGGCTGAAAGACATGTCCGGCAATCTGCACCTCCTGGGAGAGCAGCGAGAAGTACATCGAATCATGGCCAGTCTCGATATCGCCACGTCTTCTTCTTCAAGCGAGGGTCTGCCCAACACCATCGGTGAAGCCATGGCCACCGGTCTGCCCTGCGTAGTAACCAATGTGGGAGACTCAGGACTCCTGGTTGACAAAACCGGAGTTGTTGTCCCTCCCCGGAATCCTGAAGCCCTTGCGCAGGCATGGACCGGCCTCATTGACGCCGGACCTGAATACCGCACCAATCTGGGGCACTTGGCACGTGAACGCATCCAGACGCAGTACGGTATGGCGGCCATGGTAGGGCGGTATGAGAATCTTTACAGAGGTATCAAAAAAGACTATGAAGCCGACTTAAGAGGATCGTTATGCAGAAGATGAAAATGTCGCTATGTGTTACGATACTATCCGTTTGTTTGGTGGGTTCCGGCTGCGCCACGGCGCCGATAACCGGCCGCACCCAGCTGTTGATCGTGCCCGAAAGCGATGAGATCGCGCTGGGCCTCAAGTCTTATCAGGAAACGCTTTCCAAGGCCAAACTCTCGCGCGATCCGCAGGTCAACGTCCAGGTCAAGCGCGTGGGCACGCGCATTGCCCGGGTGGCCAACCGGCCGGACTATAACTGGGAATTCACGGTCATCGACGACCCCAAGACCGCCAATGCCTTTGCCCTGCCCGGCGGCAAGGTGGCGGTCTACACGGGCCTGCTGCCCTACACCAAAGACGACAACGGCCTGGCCTTTGTCATCGCGCACGAAGTCGCGCATGCCATCGCCCGCCACGGCGGTGAGCGCATGAGCGAACAGCTCTTCATCCAGCTCGGACAGCAAGGCCTCAATCTGGCCATCGCCAACAAGAGCGCGGCCGCCGTGCAGGCCATCAACCTGGGGTACGGCCTGGGCACACAGCTTGGCGTGACATTGCCCTTCTCCCGGACCCAGGAGCTGGAGGCCGACCACATCGGCCTGATCCTTATGGCCAAGGCCGGCTATGACCCGCGCGAGGCGCCCAAGTTCTTCGAACGCATGATGGCCGGTCAATCAAAGCAGAACCTGGAATTTCTCTCTACCCACCCCGCGGACGAACGCCGCATCCGGGACCTCAAGAACCTCATACCCCAGGCCATGCCGTACTATAAACAGTAGCGACTCAGGGCCTCCTTCTCAGAAGGCATGCAGGGCCCGGTGCGTGCGCCTTTTTTATTGGCACATGCACCGGGCCTTTTTGCATTCAGATGTCTTCGGGAATGGGCGCCCCCAGTATTTTCATCACCTCTCCGGCCGCCGCAACCGGGTCCTCGGCCTGCATCAGGCGCTCCATCAGAAAGCTGCCCACGATCGCTCCATCGGCAAACCTCATGATCGCATCGACCTGGGCGGAGCTCCCCACGCCGAAGCCTACGCATACGGGCAGATCGGTCAATGATTTGATGGCCCTTACATTGCCTTCCAGTTCAGGCGGCATAAGTGTGCGCGCGCCCGTGACCCCTTTGACCGCCACGGCATACACAAACCCTCGGCACTGAGAAACAATTTCGCGTTGGCGTTCGGCGGGGGTGGTGGGCGCGACCAGGCGGATGAGGTCCAGACCGGCATCCTGGGTAAGCACAAAGAGGGCACCGGCATCGGCGGGCTCGTCCGGGATGATGACACCGCTGACGCCGGAGGTCTTCAGCCGCCGCAGCGTGGGAGCCAGACCGTGGCGCATCAGCGGATTGATATAGGACATGATGACAAGCGGAACCTGACATTGAGCCGCCCACCCGGGCAGGTGCTCGAAGAGGTCCTCCATCTTGAAGCCGGCGTCAATGGCACGCTTCGAGGCCTGCTGCAGCACCGGCCCATCGGCCATGGGGTCGGAAAACGGGATGCCGATCTCTATGGCCGCGGCCCCGGCTTTGGCAAGGGATTGAATGATTTTGCCGGTGGTTTCCATGTCCGGCAGACCGGCCGTCACATACGGGATGATCGCCCGCCTGTTGCTCAGAATCGCTTCAGAAATCATAACCCCTCCTCCAATACCGTATGCAGATCCTTGTCGCCCCGGCCGGATAGATTGACGATCACACAGGCGCCGGGATGGTCTTGGGCATAGATATTCAGGTAGGCGATGGCGTGCGCCGACTCCAGGGCCGGGGCGATGCCCTCCAGCCGGTTCAGGAGCGCGAATGCCGACAAGGCCTGCCGGTCATCGACCAGTCCATAGCGCGCCCGGCCGCTCATTGCCAGGAAGCTGTGCTCGGGCCCGACACCGGGATAGTCCAGTCCGGCGGCCACGGAATGGGTCGGCAGCACCTGTCCGTCCCCGTCCTGCAGCAGGTGCAGGCACGCGCCGTGCAGCACGCCGGGGAAGCCGAAGTTGATGCTGGCCCCGCTGTGAACGCCGTTGCCGTAGGCCTCGACGCCGATCAGCTCGACCGGGTCGTGCATGAAGCCGGCAAAGATCCCGATGGCATTGCTGCCCCCGCCCACGCAAGCGATGACGGCCTGCGGCAGTGCCCCCTTCTTGGCCAGGATCTGTGCGCGTGCTTCGGCGCCGATGATGGACTGGAAGCGCTTGACCATGGTCGGATAGGGGTGCGGGCCGATGGCGGAGCCGATCAGGTAGTAGGTCGTATCCACGTTGGTGACCCAGTCGCGGATGGCCTCGCTGGTGGCGTCCTTGAGCGTGGCCGAACCCGTGGTCACCGGGACCACATCGGCCCCTAAGAGCCGCATGCGCTCCACATTCAGGCGCTGGCGCTGCATATCTTCCGACCCCATATACACCGCGCACGGCATGCCGAATAGGGCGCAGACCGTGGCCGTGGCAACGCCGTGCTGACCGGCGCCGGTCTCGGCGATAATGCGCGCTTTGCCCATGCGCCTGGCCAGCAGGATCTGCCCGATGGCATTGTTGATCTTATGGCTGCCGGTATGGTTCAGGTCCTCGCGCTTGAGCCATACCTCCAGGCCGCAATGCGCACTAAGCCGCCGCGCTAGACTGAGCGGCGACGGGCGGCCGACGTAATCCTCCATCAAGCCTTCAAACTCGGTCCAGAAGGCCGCTTCGTTGAAGGCGCTTTCCATGGCGTTCTCAAGCTCCACCAGGGCGGGATACAAGGTTTCGGGCACATACTGCCCGCCGAATTCGCCGAAATATCCTTTCATCTCCGTGCCTCCTTGATAAACCGTTCCATCAATCCTGCATCCTTGATACCCGGAGTTGCTTCCACACCGGAGCTTACGTCCACGCCGGCCGGGTGCGCCCTGGCGATGGCCTGGCGCACGTTATCCGGAGTCAGGCCGCCCGCCAGGATATAGGGGTAACTGCGCG
>JBDKSM010000018.1:0-27766 GCA_039680665.1 Syntrophaceae bacterium
TTCTGGCCTGTCAGGCCGCCATCGCGCTCGGAACCATGTTCGGCGGCTGGCGCATCGTCAAAACCATGGGCCAGAAGGTCGCCAAATTACGGCCCGTGGACGGCTTCTGCGCCGAAACCGGCGCGGCCATTACCCTGTACATGGCCACCTGGCTTGGCATCCCGGTCTCCACCACGCACACCATCACCGGCGCCATTATGGGAGTAGGTTCTCTCAGGCGCTTAAGCGCCGTGCGCTGGGGCGTGGCCGGCCGCATTGTCTGGGCCTGGATCCTGACCATCCCCTGCGCCGCCGCGATCTCGGCCGTGGCATATATGTTGGTGCAATGAGAAATCGGGCTTAGCCTGACGATCTTCACGAAAAATTAACCGCCGCTTTATACAACCTTGATCATACGGCGTTAGGAAACAATAAAAAATGGAGGAAAACATGAAGCTGTATAGATTATTCATTCCCATAGCAGCAATCATCCTGGCCGTCCTGCTCTTCGGCACGCAAGGATTCGCCGCCGGTAAACAGATCACCATCAAGGGTTCGACTACGGTATTGCCCATTGCCCAGGCCGCGGCCGAAGTTTTCATGGAGAAGAACCCCGCGGCTCGCATCTCGGTGCAGGGCGGCGGCTCCGGCGTGGGGATCACCTCATTGATCGAGAAAACCTGCGACATCGCCGATTCATCGCGCAAGATTAAAGATGAAGAAATCGCCAAGGCAAAAACCGGCGGCGTTATCGCCAATGAGATTCCCATTGCCATGGACGGCATCGCCATGATCGTGCACCCCTCCAACAAGCTCTCCGCCCTGACGCGCCGGCAGATCCAGGACATCTATACCGGTAAGGTCTCGGACTGGTCCGAGCTTGGCGTGGGCAAGGGCAAAATCGTGGTGCTTTCACGCGATACCTCCAGCGGCACCTATGAATCTTTCGAGAACTTGGCCATCAACAAGGAGAAGGTGCGTCCGGACGCGCTCATCAACGCCTCCAACCAGGCCATCGCTTCCACGGTCGCCAATACGCCGGGCGCCATCGGGTACATCGGCCACGGTTATCTGTCGAAAAAGGTCAAGGCCGTGACTGTGGATGGTATCGCGTGCACGCGTGAAAACATCCTCTCCGGCAAGTACCCGCTGTCCCGCGCGCTGTACATGTACACCAACGCTAAACCCACCGGCGACGTCAAGGCCTTCATCGACTTCGTGCTTGGGCCGCAAGGCAAGCAGCTCATCGAGGAAGAAGGGTTCGTGGGGCTGAAGTAGTAATCATGACGGGGCGAGTTTCGGAATCGCCCCTGTAAAAAACTAACCGATGGGGGGGCGGCCTTGCCGTCCCCCTATCACGGATTAAAGACGGATATGGATATACGCACCGTACGTGAAACGGTCTATCACTGGATCTTCGCGGCGCTGGCCTTTGCCGCGCTGGTGTTCCTGATCGGGATCATCCTGATCCTGTTCAAGGAGGCGTGGCCTTTTTTCGCCCAGTACAGTGTCACCAAGGCCCTGCTGGGCCAATCCTGGTACCCCACGGCCTCGCCCGCGGAGTTCGGCATGCTGCCGCTTATCGCCGCCTCGGTGGCCGTTACGGTGGGCGCCATGGCCGTATGCGTGCCCGTCGGCGTGGGCAGCGCCCTGTTCCTGCATGAGTTGGCCGGTCCCCGGCTACGCGCCGTGCTCAAACCTACCATCGAGATCCTGGCGGGTATCCCGTCCATCGTCTTCGGGTTTTTCGGCATGCTCATCGTAGCGCCTTTTCTACAGAACCTCTTAGGCATCCCCACCGGATTGAATGCCTTTACGGCCAGCCTGGTGCTGGGCATCATGGCCGTGCCGACTGTTTCGAGCATGGCCGAAGATGCCCTGTCATTCGTACCTGCCAGCTTCCGCGAGGCCTCGCTGGCCGTGGGCGCTACCCGCTGGCAGACGCTGACGCGCGTCATTGTCCCGGCGGCCGGCTCAGGCATCTCCACGGCCATCATATTAGGGATGAGCCGGGCCGTGGGCGAGACCATGACCGTGCTCATGGTGGCAGGCGGGGCGGCCGTAATCCCGCGTTCGATCTTCGACCCGGTACGGCCCATGACCTCCACCATCGCCGCCGAAATGGGCGAGGCCGTAACCGGCAGCCCTCACTATCATGCGCTCTTCGCCATCGGCCTGATCCTGTTCCTCATCACGTTATTCTTCAACATCATCGCCGAGATCGTTAGCCGGCGTTTCCGGCTTAAATTGGGGTTAGGCCGATGAACCGCACTGATTCCAATTCGCATTCAAGCGGCACCTTTGTCGGCTGCGTCGTCGGCGACTCGGAGTACGGAAAATGTACACCTCCGTCGCCTCCTCCTGGCCTTCGCGGTGTCATCTTGAATGCGAAATGGAATAAGATAACCGAAAAACTGGGCTTTGCGCTGCTATGGCTGTGCATGGCCTTTTGCCTGTTCTTTCTGGGCGCTATTCTCTACTTCATCGTGGTGCGCGGCGCGCCTGCCATCTCATGGGAGTTCCTGACTTCGGTGCCTCGGCGCGCCATGACAAGGGGCGGCGTGGCGCCGGCCATCGTGGGCACCTTTTACCTGACCTTGGGGGCCATGCTGCTGGCCTTCCCGCTGGGCCTGGCGAGCGCCATCTATCTGTGCGAATACAGCCCCAAGAACGTCTCGGTGAACATCATCCGGCTGTCCATCAACAACCTGGCCGGCGTGCCCTCGGTGGTCTTCGGGCTCTTCGGCCTAGCACTCTTTGTCAAGGCCTTCGGCTTCGGGGTCTCGATCCTCTCCGGGGCGCTGACGCTCGGCATCATGGCCCTGCCCGGCATCATCTCGGCCTCGCAGGAGGCGCTGACCGCCGTGCCGCAGTCGTACCGCGAGGCCTCGCTGGCGCTGGGGGCCTCGCACTGGCAGACCATCAAGAAGGTCGTGCTGCCGAGCGCCTTACCCGGAATCCTAACCGGCGTAATCCTGGCCGTGGGACGCGTGGCGGGCGAGACCGCGCCGATCCTCTTCACGGCCGCAACCTTCTACACCCGCGATTACCCGACTTCGCCCTTGTCCGAGGTCATGGCCCTGCCGTATCATATCTATGCCCTCATGACCGAAGGCACCCATCCCGACGAACAAACGTCCATCGCCTACGGGTGTGCACTGATCCTCCTGGCCATGGTGCTGGCCATTTCAGGCATTGCGATTATCGTGCGCGGGCGGCAGAGGAGATCATATGGAACCTGAGGTCAAGATCAAGGCCGAAAAGGTCAATTTCTTCTACGGCAAGGCGCATGCCTTGAAAGACATCAACCTCGACATCTACGCCAACCAGGTCACGGCCCTGATCGGACCCTCGGGCTGCGGCAAGTCCACGTTCATCCGCCTTTTGAACCGCATGAACGACCTCATCCCCGGGGCCCGCATGGAAGGCCGCATCACCATGGACGGCCAGGACATCTTCGCCCCGCGCACGGATGTGGTAAACTTGCGGCGGCGCGTGGGCATGGTCTTTCAGAAGCCCAACCCGTTTCCGAAGAGCATCTTCGAAAACATCGCCTACGGGCTGAAACTGGGCGGCGTGCGTGACCGCGCCTTTATCGAGCAGCGCGTGATCGAATCCTTGAAAAAGGCCGCCATCTATGACGAAATCAAGGACCGCCTCCACGAGGGCGCCCTCATGCTCTCGGGCGGCCAGCAGCAGCGGCTGTGCATCGCGCGCTGCATCGCCGTGGACCCCAAGGTGATCCTCTTCGATGAACCCTGCGCCAGCCTCGACCCCCTCTCGACCCGCAAGATCGAGGAGTTGATCCTGGAGCTCAAAAAGGACTACACCATTGCCATCGTGACCCACAACATGCAGCAGGCGGCGCGGGTCTCGGATTATACGGCCTTTCTCTACCTGGGAAGCCAGATCGAGTTCGGACCCACCCAGAAGCTCTTTACCGTACCCAAGGAGAAGATGACCGAGGACTATCTGTCCGGAAGGTTTGGATAAGGGAGAATAACCATGCTTGAAGAAAAACAGATGACCCAGTTGAAGCGCATTCTGATCGAAAACGCAACCCTGGTGGAAGGCATGATCGCCAAGAGTGTCAAGGGTCTGCGGGACGAGGACGCCCACATTCTTCGGACGGTCATCGAACAGGACGAGACCAAGGCCAATGACTACGAGATCACCATCGACGAGCTGTGCGTGACCACCATCGCGCGCTACCAGCCCAACACCAAGGCCCTGCGCACCATCCTCATGGCCTTGAATATCTCGTCGGGTCTGGAGCGCATGGCGGACCATGCCGTCACTATCGCCGAAAGCGGCCTCTACCTGATCGAGCATCCCATCGTCAAGCCCCTGATCGATATCCCCCGCATGGGCGAGATCACCATCAGCATGCTCAAGGATGCCATCACGGCCTTCATCGATGAGAATCCTGACCTGGCGCTCAAGGTTTGCGAACGTGACAGCAGCGTGGACGGTCTACGCAACCAGATCGCGCGCGAACTCGTTTCCTTCATGATCGAAGACCCCAAGACCATCGAGCGCGCTCTGCAGCTCTCGAAGATCGCCAGCAATCTGGAGCGCATCGCCGACCTGGCCACCAATATCGGCGAGGACGTGATCTACATGGTCAAGGGCACGGTGATCAAGCACCACAAGGACCAGGTGTAAAAACAGCTATGGCCAAGCCCTCTGATTCTCACCGCGCAAGGACAAACCGTCTTCACGATTGCGAATTTCTCACCTCAGGTCATACCCTACCCGTGTAAGTGACAGGTTGACTTTGGCTGGAAAGGGTATATAGAATCCGTAATCTCATCGTAGAATATAAACCTTGGCGTAAAAATCTTACAAAGGGGACCGACATGTGCCCCATGTGCCATGAACGAGGCCATGCGTATATTCTTTTTGTATGGGAACCAATGAGAAAGACCATGCTCATGATAGCGAGATCCGGCGTCTCAAAACATGCCTCGCCGAGCTGGAAGCGTTGAACATCAGCTTTCAGGAGATGCAACGCCGGTATGAATGTATCTTTGACCGTTCCCTGGAATGTATCTACGTGCATGACCTGAAAGGAAATTTCCTGGACGCCAATCAGGCCGCCCTGGATCTGCTTGGGGTCTCAGAAGCTGAGATCAGATCCTTGAATATCCTGTCCCTGCTGGGCGAATATCAAATGCCGCTGGCCACCGCCATGCTGGAAGAAATCATCCGTGAAGGCTCACAGAAACATGCCGCCGAGTTCAAGCTCAGGCGCCGCCAGGGTGAATACATCTTCGTCGAGACGCTGGCCTCCCCCCTGTACAAAGACGGCCAGGCCTATGCCCTGCTGGGCGTGGCCAAGGACGTCACGGAACGCAAGGCCTTCGAAGAGGCCCTGCAGGCAAGCGAACGCAACTTTCGGGCCCTGCCCGAAAACGCCAACGCCGGCATCCTGGTCATCAGCGGCCACCAGGGTCTGTTCAGATATGCCAACCGCGCCATGGCCGAGATCCTGGGCTACAGCATCTCCGATCTCACGCATAAGACCCTGGCGGATATCGTCCCTGATGAGTTCTACCCTGCGATCTTCGAACGTTACCAGCTGATCGTGGCAGGTACAAGCGTGGCGCCGGCATATGAGGCCGAGTTCAAACACAAAGGCGGGAAAAAGGTGCCGGTTTCCATCACCAGCGCCAAGACGTATTGGCACGATCAGCCGGCCGACATGGTCATCGTGCATGACATCTCCACCAACAAGCTCAAGGAGGTGGCGCTGAAGAAAGACCAGGAAGAGCTTGAGCGCCGCGTGGACGAGCGCACGCGCGACCTTATGGCCACCAACGCCCGTCTAGAGTTTGAGGTCGAGCATCGCCTGAAGGCCGAGGCCTGCTTGAGCGAAAGCGAAAAAAAATACCGCTCTCTGGTCGAGAATATCAACGACATGATCTTCCGCGTGGACGATCAGGGCGTCTTCACCTACGCCAGCCCGGCCTCTCAAAGGCTGTTCGGATTCACCCCCGATGAGATCATCGGCCGGTCACTGCTCGACTTTGTGCTGCCGCAGGACACACCGGCTTTGAAGGACTGTCTGGCGAGCCAAACGCATCGATCCTCCCTGATCGAAGAATTCCGTATTCTGGACAAGCACCGGGGGGTGCGCTGGGTTCAAACCTCCAGCCGGCCCATTCAATCGGGTGATCAGACATGCGGCTACCAGGGGGTGATCACCGACATCACCCAGAAGAAGCTCCTGGAGCAACGTCTTATCCCGGCCGAGCGTCTGGCCACCACCGGCCAACTGGCCGCTTCCATCGCCCACGAAATCAACTCGCCGCTGCAGGCCATTACCATAACGCTGGCCTCTTTGCGCAAGTCACTGGCGAACGACAAGGGCCTGCAGGAAAACCTTGACCTCTTGCGGGGGGCCTTCATCAGCATCCGCGAAACGGTCAAGAATCTGCTCGACCTCAACCGACCCGGGATGGAGGGCAAGAACCCCTGCTCCATCAACGCGCTCATTGAAAAGACCGTGAACCTCCTGGGTTCCCAACTCAAGCAGACGCGGGTCAAGGTGAACCTGCGACTGGCAACTGATCTGCCGCCCATCATGGCTTCGGCCCAACAGCTGGGCCAGGTCTTTCTAAATCTCATCAACAATGCCATCGATGCCATGGCCGGCGAACACTCGGCCCGCGATGAATACCTCCATCTGTCCTCGGGCGGCACCATTACCATCAGCACCGATCTGATCGGCGGAAACATCGTGGCGGCGTTCAGCGACACCGGGCCAGGAATAACGGCCGAGGCGTTCGAGCACCTCTTCGACCCGTTCTTCACGCAGGGTAAAAAGACGGGTATGGGGATCGGCCTCTACATATGCCGGAGTATCATTGAAGCTCACCAGGGCACGATAAGCGCCAAAAACGCACCGGGAAGCGGGGCCGTGTTCATGGTCAACCTTCCGGTGGAACCCTGCCCACAAGGAGATAACCATGCGCGGTTTTGAGATCCTGTTGGTTGATGATGACCCTTTTGTCTTGAAAACCATCGGCTCCACGTTGAAGAACAACAACTACCAGGTCACGACGGCCTTGAACGGCGAAGAAGCGCTTGAGCTGATCGCTCGCAAGGAATTCGACCTAGTGATCACCGACCTGGTCATGGGCACGGTGGACGGCATCACGGTCCTAAAGGCCGCCAAGCAGCGCAACAGCGAGACCGTGGTCATGATTCTTACCGGCTACGGCGACTTGGACTCGTCCATCGATGCCCTGCGCCTGAACGCCGACGACTACCTCTTAAAACCCTGCGAACCGGAGGAGATCACCCTCAAGGTCGGCAAGAATCTCGATCGTCTGGCCATGCGCCGCAAGATCAAGGTCTACGAAGACCTGCTGGCGATCTGCTGCATCTGCAAGAAGATCAGGGACGATACCGGCAAGGACAAGGGCGAGGGCGAATGGATGACCCTTGAAGAATATCTCTACCGCCGCGCCGGACTCAAACCCACCAGCACCTATTGCCCGGATTGCGCCAAAGAAGCCAAGCAGAATTTCGACCGCAGCAAGGACAAACCGGAATAGCCGGCTCTCAGGCCTGAGAGCCGCGTATTTTTAGTAGCGCTCGGCCAGACGCCTCTGCGTGAGGTGTTTGATCTTCTCGATCAGGGCGCGGCGTCCTGCCACAAGTGTATTGTTGCCCTTGAGATATTCATCCAGGAAGGTAAGCCGGGTTTCAGGCTTCAGGGTGCGCGCAAACGAGGCGTTTAAATAGCTCAAATTGCGGGCAATGCTGTTCATTCTCAAGTAACGCCGGCGCTTGACCCGGTCGAGGTCGATCAGGTACACCCGGCCGCTTGCCTCGATGAGGAGATTTTCGCCCTTGAGATCCACGGGCAAAACCCCCATCTCATGCAGGCGGCGGATGAAGCGCGCCACCGCGATCATATCCCTGGGGCCATGGGATTGCACGGCCTTGACGAGATCGACGGCCTCTAACCCCCGCGTGGCGATATAGGATTCAAGCAGGACGCCAAAGACCCTTTTCTCGCAGGCAAAGAGCACCTCCGGTGTATCTATACCCAGCGCCGCGAGCATATCCGCGGCCCGCGCGGAACGGAAGGCCCTTCCGGTGCGGAATACATTCTTGAGGGTATCCTTGAGCCCTTTAAAGTTATAGCGCTTGAGATAGATGCGCTCAGCCTGATACATGCCGGCCTTGACCGTGGTGGTCTTCGAGTCATTCAGCACCTCAGAAAAGGACTGCATGATCTGGCCCGGATCGATATCGGGCGCTTCTTGCCCGGTAGCTAGGCGCCAGCGAAAGCCTCCCCGACGTTCGTAGCGCGGCGCGGGAACCGTTCGTTCTAGCCCGAAGCCCTCCGGCATAGCCAGGACATACCAGAGCAGGACCCCTGCCGAGCGCCGCAGGCGGGGCCGGAAGGACGGCAGCAGGGCCAAGGGCAGATTGGTGATCACCTCGATGGCTGCCTTCGTGCACGACAGGAACGCGAACAGATGGGCCGCGCCCGGTCCCCGATGTTTGCGGAAGAAGCGCCACAGCGAGCGGTTGAACTCGACCTTGCGCCTGACATCGTAGCTCTTGGCCGTAGCGCCCTGGTAATGGATGAGCTTGAGCGTGGGCAGGTGCCAGACCTCGTATCCATGGAGGGTGGCCCGTTTGCACAGATCGGTCTCTTCCAGATAAAAGAAGAAGCCCTCGTCCAGAGGGCCTATGGTATCCAGCATGGCCCGGCTGAGGAGCATGCAGGCGCCGATCACCGAAGGCACCTTGACCGGCCCCTTGAAGCCGGAGCGCTTGCTCGGGTAGGACTTGGGGAAGAGGATCTTGAGCAGGGCCTTGTTGACGAACTGGTTGGCCAGGGAGGGGATGATGTCGATCGAGTTCTGGTCGCGACCGTCCGGGAAGATGAGCTGCACCCCGCAGATGCCCGCCCGGGGGTGCTCCTCCAGGAAGGCCGCCATGGGCGTGATCGTATCAGCGGTAAAAAGCGTATCCGGATTGAGCAGCAGGATCCAATCGCCCTGCGCCGCCCCAATCCCCCGGTTGACCGCGCGGGCGAAACCCAGGTTGCGCCCGTTTTCGATCACGATATCGGCTTGAATAGCAAGCTGTTCTGCGCCGTTGTTCACCAGGATGACCTCGTGCGGGGTGGCGGTATGCTCAGCCAGGGATTGAAGACAGCGCACAAGCATCTCGTCGCCGCCCATGGTGACGATGATTATGCTGACCATAGCGCCTCAAGCCTTTCCATGACATCGGCCGGCGTGATGGAGAGCATGCATACCGGATTGTCGCACGACCGGCGGTTGCAGGGTGCGCAGGCCGTTTGCTTCCGGATCACCTCGCCCCTGAAGGGTCCGGTGCGGCGCGGATCGGCCGGACCGAAAAGCGCGATTACATCACGCCCTAAGGCCACGGCCAGGTGCATGGGCCCGGTATCGCAGCTCACCACGGCCTTGGCGCGTGCCAGGACCTCCTTGAGTTCGTTCACCGTGGTCGCCCCGGCCAGGTTGATCAGGCCGAAACCGCCCAGGCGCACGATCTCATCGGCCATGGCCCGGTCTTCCGGCCCGCCGGTCAGCACCGAAGGCACGCCAAATGTATTTTCAGCCTGGCGCGACAGGTCGGCAAAGCCTTGAGCCGTCCATTTGTTGGCTTGTTTGGTGGCCCCGATATTAAGCACCAGGTACTGCTCAGGCAGATTAAACGGGTGAGAGCCGCTGACCGGGATATCCCAGCGGATCTCCGGATCGTGTATATCCAAGTGCTCGGCGAACTCCAGATACTGGCGCAGCATGTGCCTGGTAGGGTCCTGCGGGGAGATGCGCTCGAAGGGGAAAAGCCAGGTGAGCTCCTTGCACCGCGCCTTATCGAACCCGATGCGGCGCTTGCCATTAGCCGCGAACGCGAACGACCCGGACTTGATGGTGCGCTGCAGATCGAGCAC
This sequence comes from Syntrophaceae bacterium, assembly GCA_039680665.1. Lineage (GTDB taxonomy): Bacteria > Desulfobacterota > Desulfomonilia > UBA1062 > UBA1062 > JAKQBR01. Next base: position 9,929 of record JBDKSM010000018.1, read on the forward strand.
GATATCGAACCGCTCGGCCCGTACGGCCTTGACCACCTCTGGCGTGGACCCGGCCCAGCGCTTGCGCTCGAACAGGATGGTTTCAGCCACAGCCGGATGCCCGGCCACCAGGGGCAGGCTCAAGGGCTCCACCAGCCAATGGATGCGCGCCCCCAGGTGCTCCTTCAAGGCAATGGCCAAAGGCAGGGTGTTGATCACATCGCCCATGGCGCCCAGCTTGACGAACAGGATCTCCATCAGCGCCTTGTTATTGCAAAATCGCTCCTGGCGCAACCCCAAGATCACCAAGGCGCAGCCGCCCTGAATATTCGAGAAGATCGTTCATTTCTGGGTAGGTGTATAGTAGTAATCAAGACGGATGGCAGGTGGCATTGGCCGTGGGTACCCGTGACGATCATCAAACCAAACCCCATCACCACACTCTACACGGCCCTCGCATGCATCAAAAAAGATCACTGGCAAGCCTCACGGCTTCACCAGTGCCACCCAGATCATTTTTTAATCAATTATTATCATGTTCACCAGTCAGTCTTATGTTTGCTTTCTTAGGATCAAATAACCACCATTGACAAGTTTCTATTTTCTCATGATCGATTCTTCTCTGCATATTGAAACTAAAGCCTTCTTCGTAATCTATTGCCCAGAGAAGTCCTTTATAATAAACAAGGGTATTAAGAGAGATATCTTTCTTTTTTTTCGAGATTTGGAACAGAGGTCCTATTGGGAAACCATATTTAATCTCGCATCTCTTTAAGTCAACCCAAGCATAGCCTGTATTGCCAGATGTATTGGGATCTGAAGGTTGTTCAAAATAGACCATATCTTCGGGTCCATTTTCATAGTCACCGTCAAGTTCAATCATGTAGAATCGATAAGGGGGGCGCCCAACTCTGGCAACCATCCAAAATATTTTTCTGCTTCCACTCTCACATCATGGTAGTCTATTTGTCGACATTGATTCCATCGAGCGATCCGGGGATCTTCTAGGGAATCAGCTCGTAAATATGGCTCAATTGCCTTAAAGTGTTCCCCTGCCAAAAGATCTTTCATCATTGGTATGCAACGAGCGTTGCTGTCTTCCGAACGCCTCAGATACGTTTCCTTTTTCAGCATATGCCGAATAAAATCCAATTTTGTGACCTCGCTCTTAAATTGCATGGTCTCTTGTGCACCTGCGGTGTTGTAATCCATTACAAATACAAAGAATATAATTCCTGCAACAATAGCCCTGAATGTCATATTCATGCATCAATCCTCGATCCAGCGCGTAGGATGGGTGAAACGAAGTGAAACCCATCTCCTCTCTTTTGCTTCATTGATGGGTTTTGCTGCGCTGCACCCATCCTTGTATTTCTCCTTGATATCTCAACGAATCTGCTAAGTTTTTACTGTGACGATATCTATCGCCCCTTTGTTTCGAGACAGAGACACCACGTAATTCCAATATCAATGCGTTCACTCAAAGCCAACATAAAATCGCGCCAGAACAAAGCAGACCGAGGAGCGACGACGTCGTAGATCGAGACATACTTTTAGCGTATGTCGCAGCTCTTACGACGACAGGAAGCGACGTGGGTATGCAAAGTTCTGGCGTGATTTTTACGAAGCGAACGCCTCCTCCGGTATCTCTAAGAGTGACATATCCTCGTTCTTGATGGCCTTTACCGCGGCGTCCACCTCGGGCAGCACGTTCTTGATGAAGTACCTGGCGCTGGCCAGTTTGCCGGTGTAGAAGGCGGCGTCCTTGTCGTTCTTGATGAATGAGGCCCAGGCAGCGGCGTCGGCCGGGTCGGCGGACTTGGCCTTGGCCAGGGCGTCCAGCTTGGTCTTGGCGATGCCTGCCTCCCAGAGCAGGAACCAGCCCATGATGACCTTGCTCATGAGCATGAGGAAGGGGTAGGCATTGTTGATGGGCACCAGGAACTTGCCGGCCTTGGCGCAGCCCGCGAAGAACATGCCCATCTCGGCTAGGGCACCCACCGCGGCCTGGACATCGGCAGAGAGGTCCGGCAGAGCTTCTTTGTACGCGGCGCAGATGGCGTTCATCTCAGATAGAAGCCCCATGAAGTAGGCGCCCTTTTTCATGCCCATCTTGCGGCCCACCAGGTCCATGGCCTGGATGCCATTGGCGCCTTCGTAGATCGAGGCAATCTTTTCGTCGCGCAGGAACTGCTCCACCGGGTATTCGGCGCAAAAGCCGTACCCTCCGTAGCACTGCATGGCGGTCTCGGTGATGCGGAAGCCCATGTCGGAGCAGTAGGCCTTGAGGATGGGGGTGAGCATTTCGGCCAGTCCCAGCCACTTGTCCTTCAGGGCCTCGTCCTGGATGACTTGGTGCTGGTCGAAGCAGTAGGCCGTGAAATAGGTCATGGCACGCATGCCGTCCACGTGCGATTTCATCCATAAGAGCATGCGCCTCACGTCCGGGTGGTTGATGATGGTCACGCGCGGGGCCTCGGGGTTCTTGAACTCCAGCAGGGACGAGCCCTGCAGGCGCTCCTTGGTGTATTTCAGGGCATGCAGATAGGCGATTGTAGCGCTGGCCAGGCCCTGCATACCTACGCTCAACCGGGCCTCGTTCATGAGCTGGAACATGACCTTCATGCCCTCGCGCTCGTTGCCTAAAAGCTCGGCATAGCAATCACCGTTGTCGCCGAAGTTGATGAGGCAGGTAGCACTGCCATGGATGCCCATCTTTTCTTCGATCTTGGCGATCTCGAAGTCATTGCGCCGGCCCAGAGTGCCGTCTGCCTGCACGAGGTATTTGGGCACCAGGAAGATGGAAATGCCCTTGGTGCCGGCCGGATCGCCTTCGATGCGGGCCAGAACCGGGTGGATGACGTTGGAGACCAGGTCGGAATCGCCCGAGGTGATGAAGATCTTGGTGCCCTGGAGCCGGAACGTGCCGTCGGGCTGGCGGATGGCCTTGGTGGCAAGGTTGCCCACGTCGGTGCCGGCGCCGGGCTCGGTCAGGCACATGGTGCCGCCCCACTCGCCGCTGATCATCTTGGGCAGATATTTTTCCTTCTGCGCCTGGGTGCCGTAGGTTATGATCAGGTGGGCGGCGCCTTCTCCCAGGCCGGGGTAGGACATGAACGAGAAGTTGTGCGCGAACCAGTCGTGGGCGGCCGTGCGTATGATGGCCGGCAGGCCCTGGCCGCCGATCTCGGGCGGAAAGGTCATGCAGTTCCAGCCCCCTTCGCAGTACACCTTGTAGGGTTTGTGGAAGCACTCGGGCACATGCACCTGTCCGTCCACCAGGCGGCAACCCTGCTTGTCACTTTCGGCCAGGGTGGGCAAGACCGCATCCGTCGCCAGCTTCTGGGCTTCGGTGAGGATCATGTCGAATGTTTCGCGCGAAAAGTCCGCATAGGTCGGGGAAGCGCAGAGCTTGTCCACCTCGAGCATCTCATGGAGCACAAAGAGTTGATCCCTTTCATCCAAAATCAGGCTTGCCATAACGATCCTCCTTTTTTAAGGTTGATATCCATCGCACCCGTGTTCCAGCTTGATAGCCTGCCGGAAAACACCCCGCCGATGTTTAAGCGGGTAGACTCACATTTTGAAGGTTTTATTCTACCTTCACGAAAGAACTTGTCAATATGCATTGTATCCTGGTTTTTATCCCATGATCGACAAAGGTTACTCGTCCCAAACAAGATGCTCATTCAGATAAGCAGACCAGCACCATATATTATTATGTAATTTATTGCATAATAAGATATTGTTTTCCCTGCATTTTTTGCTTGTTTTCCTCCCCCACTTTTGGTTATGAAAGAATATTTGATTGCTAATTATTGCAATATGCAAGGAGGTCGAAAACATGGCAAGCAAGTTCAAGGCATACACTGGGAGAGTTCTCGACATCGATCTGACGCACGGAAGCATCGGCGAATATCCTCTCTCCGACCGCGACCGTGAGCTCTTCATCGGCGGACGGTATCTTTCGACCAAGATCCTCTGGGACGAACTCAAGCCCGGCATCGATCCCCTGTCGCCTGAAAATGTCCTGATCGTCATGACCGGCCCCTTGACCGGCACCGGGGCGCCGTCGTCCAGCCGCTATGATATTTCGGCCAAGAGTCCGCTCACGGGCGCCATCGGCCATTCCAACAGCGGCGGCAATTTCGGGCTGCACCTGAAGAAGGCGGGCTTCGATGCGATCGTCATCCGCGGCAAGGCGGAAAAACCCGTCTATATCGAGATCGACAACGATAGCGTAGCGATCAAAGACGCCCAGGCCCTGTGGGGCAAGAATACCCACGAGGCCCAGGTCATGCTGGGCAAGGGTGGTACGGTGGTCATCGGTCCGGCTGGCGAGCACCTGGTTAAATACGCCAGCGCGGTCTCCCAGGAACGCAGCCACGGCCGCTGCGGCATGGGCGCGGTCATGGGCTCCAAGAACCTCAAAGGCCTGGTGGCGCGCGGCACCAGAAAGCTCGAGGTCGCCGAGCCGGAAAAGCTCAAACAGCATTACAAAAAATGGGTCACCATGCTCCAGAAGCATCCGGCCACGGGCGATATGGCGCCGCGTTACGGCACGGCCGTCTTCCTTGAGGCGCTCTCCAAGGGCAACGCCCTGCCGACCAAGAACTTCCAGAAAGGCACCTATGAAGATGCCCAGAAGCTGGGCGGATATCGGCTGGCGGATGAGTTCCTGGTAAAGAACTTCGGCTGCGTGACCTGTCCCATCCGTTGCGGTCGTGTGGTCAATATAGACGGCAAAGATGTCAAGGGCCCTGAATATGAGATCCTTTGTCTCCTGGGCTCGAATATGCTCATCAATGATATGGAGGCGATTCTGCGTTGGAACTATGACCTCGACCTCCTGGGCATCGACGCCATCAGCGTGGGCACGGTTATGGGCTTTGCAGCCGAGCTCAATGAAAAAGGCTTATGGAAGAACGGCATCGAATTCGGCAAAAAGGATAACATCTCACAGGTCCTGGATGACATCGCTCATCGCCGCGGCGTGGGCGCGGATCTGGCCGACGGCGTACGCGCCATGTCGGAGAAATACGGCGGCAAGGAATTCGCTCCGCACGCCAAGGGCCTGGAGCTCGCCGCCTACGAACCGCGCGGCGCCGTGGGCCACGGCCTCGGATACGCCACGGCCAGCCGCGGCGGCTGCCACTTAGACGGAGGCTACCTGATCTACTTCGAATGCACTGGCCCGGTGCTGCTCGACCCGTACCACTGGCGCTCCAAGGCCGGCTGGGCCGTGCTCGACCAGAATATGATGGCGGCCATCAGCTCGGTGGGCCAATGCCTCTTCACCTCCTGGACCTTCGTGCCGCCCATTGCCTATAAAGTCCCGAACAGCAAGATTGCCTCCAAGATCATGACCGCGGTGCTGACCGCTGCCTGGCCGACCATCGAAGGCACCCTGATGCTGCCCTACTGGCTCCAGAAGATCCATGTGCCGCTGCTGCCGCACACCAAGGCCATCAAGCTGGCCACGGGCATGCAGTACGACTTCGGCAAGTTCATGGAGATGGGCGCGCGCGGCTATACCCTGGAGCGGATGTTCAACCTGCGTGAGGGCTTGAGCAAAAAGGATGACTGTCTCGCCAAACGCTTCACCGATGACCCGCAGATCCCGGGTCGGCCTGAAACCACCGTACCGATCGACAAGATGTTGCCCCGGTACTACCAACTCAGGGGCTGGGATGAGAACGGCGTTCCGACCAAGAAGACCCTGAAGAAGCTGGGGCTTGAATTCACGATACGCTAAGATCAGCCGGTCGATGCCTGCCAGGCCAGGTAGGCATCGATCAAGGGGTTGATGTCGCCGTCGAGCACGGCCTGGACATTGCCGAGATCGAGATCGGTGCGGTGGTCCTTGACCATCTGATAGGGCTGCAGGATGTAGGAACGAATCTGGCTGCCCCAGGCGATCTCCTTCTTGCCCTTATGGAACTCATCCATGCGCTCCTTCTGCTTGAGCTCTTCGAGCTCATAGAGCTTGGAAGCCAGGACTTTCATGGCTACGGCCTTATTCTTGTGCTGTGAGCGCTCGTTCTGGCAGGAGACCACGATACCGGTCGGCAGGTGGGTGATGCGCACGGCCGAATCGGTCTTGTTGACATGCTGGCCGCCATGGCCGGACGAACGGTAGGTGTCGATGCGCAGTTCTTTTTCATCGATCTGGACATCGATCGAGGTATCGACCTCGGGGGTAACCATGACCGAGGCGAACGAGGTATGCCGGCGGGCTTGAGCGTCGTACGGGGAGATGCGCACCAACCGATGTACGCCGGTTTCGCCCTTGAGGTACCCGAATGCCCAAGCGCCTTCGACCTCGATAGTTACGCTCTTGATCCCGGCCTCGTCATCGGACAGGATATCGATAATGCGGGCCTTTAATCCGTTGGCCTCTGCCCAGCGCAGGTACATACGCAGCAGCATCTCGGCCCAGTCCTGGGCCTCAAGACCGCCCGCGCCGGCATGGATTTCAAGGAACGCACTCTTGGCGTCGTCAGGGCCCGACAGAATATGCGCGCGTTCAATGGCATGCGCGCGTTCCTCCAACTCCCGAATGGTGGCCAGGATATCTTCGGCCAGGGCCTGGTCATCCTCCTTGGAGAGCTCCAGCATGACATGCAGGTCATCCCACAGGCGGGTGATGTCATACCAGCCTTTGAGCAGGGAGGCGATACGCGCACGCTCGGATTGCAGCTCTTTGAGCCGCGCATGGTCCTTCCAGACTTCTGGGTTGGAGAGTAGATGATCGAGTTCTTCTAGACGTTTCTGCTGGACGGGGATTTCAAAGATAACCCCGTATGGCATCGAGCTTCAGCCCAATGGCATCAATGCGCGGTTGATAATCAGTAATCATAAAGTCGCATTAACATCCACACCTTGGCCTGTCAACATGAACCCCGTATGCGAAAAGCAGTTGAATTTTTGCACCCACCAGTAGTATATACACGCGTTGCGTGTTTCTCTCCAGGCGGGAAGGAGTAGGATTATGCCGAAGGTAAAGGCGTTTCAAGGGATCCGTTACAATAAAGATGTCGTGAATATCGCCGCCGCCTTGTGCCCGCCCTATGATGTCATCGCGCCGCCACAGGTAGAGCCGTTCTATAAGAAGGCGCCCTACAACGCCATCCGCCTGGTGCTCGGCAAACAGTTTCCCAAGGACACCAAGACCGACAACCGCTATACGCGGGCCAGGGATTTCCTGAAGCAATGGCGCAAGGAGGCTATCCTGATCAAGGATGAAAAGCCCAGCCTCTACGTACATGAGCAGATCTATACCGTCGGTGATAAAACGGTGACGCGGCGTGGCATTGTCGCTTCGGTCTGTTTGGATGATGGCGATGATTCAGACATCCTGCCGCATGAATACACGCACAAGGGACCCAAGATCGACCGCCTGCGACTTTTAAACGAAGTGGCGACCAGTTTAAGCTGCATCTTCGGCATCTATTCCGACAAGGACAGGCTGGTTGAGAACCAGATCAAACCCGTGCTGGGCGAACCACTCTGGGAGATCTCCACACCTGAAGGACAACAGCGTTTCTGGAAAATCGACAGTCCCAAGCTGATCAAACAATTCACCAATCTAATGATCGACAAAACCATCCTGATCGCGGACGGACATCACCGCTATGAAACATACAAGACCTATCGTGACCGGCAACGCGCGCTGACCGGCAAAATGGACGGCAAACAACCCTTTGACTATACCATGATGTACCTGTGCAATATGGAGGAAGGCCTCACGATCTGCCCTACCCATCGGGTGGTCCTGGACGGCATGGGCGTGGGCCTGGTGGATATCGAGTACCGCATCAAAGACCTGTTCAACATGCACCCCTACGATAATCGCAAGGCCTTCCTCGAGGCCATGCGGAAAGGCGGGAAAGGTCGTATCGGCCTGCGGGTGGGCGGCATCCCGCGTTACTATCTGCTTGAACTGATCGAACCCGACGCACTCGATAAATTCCTGCCCGGCGACATGCCAACGCCACTCAAGCGGCTGGATGTGGTCATCCTGCATGCCTGCATCCTTGAACCGATTTTCGGAATCGATGCCGGTTTGAGCGCCAAACGCATCACCTTCACCAGTAATGCCGGCGAGGCCCTTGAAATGGTGGAGAAGGACAAGGCCGACATCGCCTTTCTGCTCAACCCCAGCAGCGTGCAGGAAATCATGGAGATCGCCCAGGCCGGGGTGCGCATGCCCCAGAAATCCACCTACTTCTACCCTAAGATACCGACAGGACTGGTTTTCATGGCCCTGGAGCAGGGAGGATAAATCTTTTCCACCGGCAAGGAAAATCTTTTGCTTATCTCCGCCCACGGCTGGGCGCTTTTCGATATATATTGTTAATATTCATAGTGTTATGATTTTATATCCTTTGGCATCCATGTTGCGTATAAAATAAGCACGGGAGATGGGAATGGAGCGAGCTAGGGACTTGACGGCAAACAGCCTTTATTCTAAATCCGAATGATGATTCTATATTCGAACGGACATTCTCAAGTCTCGCGCAGAAAGGCCCGGGAACGGGAATTGCGGCGCGAGGCCATTATAGAAGCCGCCGAACGCGTCTTTGCCCGTGTCGGCTTCTATAGCGCCACCATGGCACAAATCGCGGCCGAGGCCGAATTCGGCATGGGAACCATCTACCAGCATTTCCCCAACAAGCAGGGCCTTTTCTCCGAGGTCATTCTCTCCAGTATCGAAGTGTTCATGAAAGAGCTTCGGGAAATCCTGCACGCACAACCCACCTGGCAGGCCAAGCTCAAATCTTTCGTGGAATACAAGCTCGCCTGGCTGGAAAAGAGCCCCGGTTACCAGCGCTTGATCATGGAGCAATTGCTCGCGCCTATCCCGGATATCACGCCGCCCCTCATCGAACGCTTCCGCCAGGCCCAGGTGGAAAGCATCGAGATCCTGAAAGAGATATTCTCCCTGGCTAACAGCCAGAGGCAAACATTCGATACCGAACTCTATCCCATCGTGATCAACGGCACCTTGAATGAAATAGGCAATGACTGGCTAATGGGGATTCTTCCCAAGACGCCCATGGATTATATTCCCGGAATTCTTGATACCATCGCTGGAGGTCGGCATGTTTAGGGTTTTGACCGGTTTAATTTGTATCCTGTTGACATGGGCGGGGAGTGTTTGCGCTCAAGAAACCATGAATCTCGATCAAGCGCTGGAAGTGGCCCTCAAACAGAATCCGCTCATCAAGGCCGACCGGGAAACAGTAACCCTCAAAAAGATGGAAAAGTTCGAAGCCTTTTCCGATCTCATCCTGCCGACCGTCAGCGTGTCGTATAATTATCTGCGCTATAACGAGCAGCCCTATATTGAGTTGAACCAAGATTATTATAAGGACATTACGTACCAAGGACTTCCGCTGTCGAATACCATCACCACGCTATTCCCGGATTTTACCATCCCCATCGGCTACCAGGACAACTATCAGTTCACCACCAGCGTGACCAAAGTCCTGTTTGCCGGAGGCGCGCTCTTCAATTCATACCGTAGCGCCTCACAATCCGTGCGGAGCTCCGAGATCGATACGCAGAAGAATATCCGGGAACTCAAGATCAAGGTGATCGAGGCCTACTACGGCGTCATCGCAGCCAGACAGGCGGTCGCCGTGGCCAAGAGCGGCGTCGCTTCGGTGAAATCCCATGTCGATCAGGCCCAGGCGTTTTATAAGTCCGGTGTCATTCCCAAAAACGATCTGCTCACGGCGCAGGTGAAATATGCCGAGAGCCAGCAGGCCCTCATCACCTTTGAGAATGTGTCCCAGACCGCCGAAGCCGCATTTAATCTCGTCCTGGCTCGCTCCATGTCGACCCCGGTGGAGATCGAAAATGATATTCCGCAGCCCCCGCTCGACGGGCCGTTCGATTCCCTGATCGAATCCGCCTTGCAGAACCGCCAGGAACTGAAGTCCATGGAGCTGCAGGCCGGTTCACTCAAGAAGAAAGTCTATGCGGCCCGGGGGGCGTTGATCCCGACCGTGGCGGCCAATTATACCTATACGCGCTGGGGAGAAGATCCTGACGTCCCCGATGCCAACTGGACGGTGGGCGTCGGTCTGCAATGGACGCTGCTGGGACGGCAGCCGGTGGTGGGCGGCACCAATTACTCCAACCTCGTCAAATCGAACGCCGCGCATGCCGCCGTCCAATATGCCCTGCAGAGCCAGCGCGAGCAGGTGACGTTCGAGGTCAAGCGCGCGTATCTCTCGGCCCTGGAGGCCAGGGCCAAGATCGATGTCGGTATCAAGGCGGTCGAGCAGGCCGAGGAAAACCTGCGCATCCTGAAGCAGAAGTACAATCTCCAGTCCGCGACATCCACGGATGTGCTTGATGCGCAGGCCATGCTCGACAAGGCACGCACCACTTATATCACCGCCCGTACGGATTATGCCACAGCCATTGCGAAACTGCATGCATCCATGGGTACCCTATAGGAGGATGGCATGAAGAGGAAGTATTCTATCGGATTGGCCATATTCATCGCGATCCTGCTCGTTTTTTCCTTCCAGGGTAAAAAAGAGCACAGGGTCAGGGAACCGGAAGCCAACGCGGCCATCAAGAAGGAAACCTCTCAGACGGAGGTCACCGTCGCGACGGTGCAGCAAGGCCCTATCTTCAAGGCCTACAGCGCCATGGGAACCATCGTGTCCCGCGATATGGCCAGAATACTGCCCAAGATCGTGGGCCGCATATCCAAGATCTACGTCTCGGAAGGCGATTGGGTGAAGGCCGGTCAAACCCTCATGCAAGTCAGCCCGGGCGAATATCAGTGGGCCCATCAGAATGCCGCTGCCCTGGCGCGCGCCGCCCAGGTCGGCGTTGAAAAAGGACACCGCGACTTCATGCGAGCTCGGGATCTGCATGACGAAGGCGCCATCTCGGATCAGACCTACCAGGATGCCCGTAGCGCCTATGAGGCGGCCAAATACCAATACGATCAGGCTATGGCCGGTGTATCCATGACCCGCAAATCGCTCGATGAATGCCGCATCGTGGCCCCCATCTCAGGCCTGGTGACCTACACGTTCGGCAATGAAGGCGAGCTTACCGGGCCCCAGTCGCCCTATCCAGTCTTCATCATCGAACAGATGGGCGCGGTCAAACTCGAGGTCGATCTGCCCGAGGAGGCCTTCGGCAATTTGAGCGTGGGCAACCAGAGTGTGGTCACCGTCGATGCCATCCCCGGCCAATCCTTTGGCGGCACGATCTCCAAGATCTTTCCGTCCGTGAACCCGATCAGTAAGACCTTCAAGGTCACCATCGACCTGGCCAACCCGGAGATGAAATTGCGCAGCGGCATGACGGCCCGGTCCAAGGTTATCCAAAAGGCGCGCTCGAACGCCATATACGCACCCAAGGCGGCTTTTCTGCCCGGCGAGGACGGGTACTTCGTTTATAAAGTGGTGGAAGGTACCGTACGCAAGATCAAGGTGAACGTTGGAATTGAGGGTGACGATAAGATAGAGGTCACCAGCGGTCTCGCCCTAGGCGATCAAGTCGTAACCGTAGGACAGACCGGCCTTAAGGACGGCATGGCCGTCAAGACCTCCGTTATCCCGACTAACCCCGCCTCGCCGACGCGGATGCCGCTGGCCAATCCGCCTCAGAATCAGGAGGCCGTACAGGCCGGCACCCTTCCGGCACAATCGACGGCGCCGTCACAAGGTTGATACATACCCGCATCATCGCTACGAGGAGCATAGGATGACCCTGGCTGAATTTTCCGTTAAGCGCCGTATTGCCATCACCATGCTCACCCTGATCGTGGCCCTCTTCGGTATGCTGGCCTTCAGGGATCTCGGTATCGACCTGTTCCCGGAAATCGAATACCCTTCCATCTCCGTGGTGACGGCCTATTCCGGTGTGGGATCGGAAGAAATGGAAACCCTGGTCACCCGCCCGATCGAAGAGTTCGTCAGCAGCGTCAGCGGCGTCAAGGAGGTCTATTCCATCTCCTCCGAGGGTCTCTCCACCATCTTCCTCAAGTTCGAATGGGGCGTCGATCTGAATGCGGCCGCCAACGACGTGCGCGAAAAGGTCAGCTGGGTGTCGGATTATCTGCCCCGCGATGCCGACAAACCCATGGTCTTGAAGTTCAACATCGCCCAGATGCCCATCCTGCAGTACGGCGTGGTGGGTTTCAGCAATACCATGGAGCTGCGCGAATACCTGGAAAGTTCGGTCAAGCCCACCCTGGAACGCGTGGAGGGCATTGCGTCCGTGCAGCTCTACGGCGGCCGGGAACGGGAAATCCAGGTGTTGATCGACCCCACCAAGCTTAAGGCGCTGGGCGTGCCCCTGAACCAAATCAAGCAGGCCATCATGGCCTCGAACCTCTCCATCCCCGGCGGACATATCGAGGTCCAGCAGAAAGAATACCTGATCCGCACCAGCGGCTACCTGGAAGACCTGGAACAGCTGCGCGGCACGGTCATCAATATCACCAGGGAAGGCCAGACCATCCATTTGCGCGATGTCGCCGAGGTGCGTGATTCCTTCAAGGAAATCCGGGGCTACGAACGCACCAACCTCGATCCGTGCGTCATCATCGGGATCATGAAACAGAGTGGCCAGAACACGGTCAAGGCCTGCGACCGGGTCAAGGATGAGATCGCTAAGATTGAAAAGAAGGCCCCGGCCGGGGTCAAGTTCCACATGATCTTCGATCAGGGCACCATGATCAGCAACTCCATTTCCAATACCGGCGAAGACGGCGTCCTGGGCGGCCTGATCGCCATCATCATCGTTTGGTTCTTCCTAAGGGCCATACGTCCGACCCTGGCCATTGCCCTGGCCATCCCGCTGTCCATCATCACCACCTTCATCGGCATGGCCCTCTTAGGCTATACCTTCAATATCATGACCCTGGGCGGTCTTACCCTGGCGGTCGGATTGCTGGTGGATGACGCCATCGTCGTGATCGAAAACACCTTCCGCCACCTGGAGCAGGGCAAATCTCGCGCCCAGGCCGCTATCGACGGGGCCAACGAGGTGGTCCTGGCCGTAAGTGCCAGCACCTTTACCACCATGGCCGTGTTCATCCCCTTGAGCCTGGCCAAGAGCATGGCCGGCAAACTGGCCCGCCCCATGGCACTGGTGGTCTGCATCGCGCTGGCCGCGTCCCTGTTCGTGGCCTTCACCATCGTCCCGGCTTTCGCCGCCACCCTCTTCAAAAGAGAACAGGCCGCCTATGCCACGGGCGAGCGGGGGGGGTGGGTCAGGCGCCTCAACGACCGTTATGCCGCCATGCTGGCCAAGGCGCTCAAATCCAAAAAAAAGATCCTGGGCACGGCCTTCGGACTCCTGCTGGTCAGCATCCTCCTGACTCCCATCCTGGGCACCGAATTCATGCCCAAGCAGGACGTCTCCATGTCCATCCTCTACATCACCATGCCGGAAGGCACCATTCTCTCCGAAACCAACCACCTGGTCGAGCAGGTCGAAAAAATCTTTTTGGCGCGCGAAGAGGTCATGTCCTGCGTAGCGCAGGTCGGTACGACCTCGAACTCCAAATACACCGCAGCTCAGGGCGGCGAGGCTGGCGGCGTCAACAAGGCCATGGTCTTCGTGCGCTACAAGGACAAGAAAGATCGGGAGAAAACCGCCGACGAGGTGATCAATGAGGTCCGTACGATCTTCCCACCACTGGAAGGCGTCGATTACCGCTATGAGGACGTGGCCGGCTCGCTGCTTGGCAGCGGCAGCTCGCCGGTGGTGGTCGAGCTCTATGGCCCGGAGATCGAAACCCTGGACAAGATCAGCAATGAAGTAATGAACCGTTTTGCCAAGATCGACGGACTCAAAGATTTAACTAAGTCGCTGAAAAAAAGCAAACCTGAACTGCACATCGCGGTCGACCGCGACAAGGCCTCACAGATGGGCTTGACCGTGTACCAGATCGGTGATGGTGTACAGACCGCCATGCTGGGAAGCACCGTCAGCTTCTTCCACCAGCGGGGCAAGGAATACGACATCACGGTACGCTTCCAGGATGCCTATCGGAACAGCATCGATGCCCTCTCCAACGTCACCATTCAGTCGCCCATCGGCTTTTCTCTGCCGCTGTCCCAGGTGACTAAATTGGAGAAACGCTACGGGCCGATCGCCATCAACCGCAAGAACCAGTCGCGGGTGGTCATGGTCGGCGGCACGAACTTCGGCCGTGACCTGGGCAGCGTGGTCAAAGACGTCCAGAAAACCATGGACTCCATCAACATGCCGCAGGGATATTTTTACGTCGTCAGCGGCAGCTATGAAAAGATGCAGGATGCGATCAAGGAATTGACATTGGCCTTTTTGGTGGCCATCGCCCTGATTTATATGATCATGGCGGCGCAGTTCGAATCCCTCTCACAGCCCTTCGTAGTCATGTTCACCATGCCGCTGGCCTATATCGGCGTCATCCTGGGCCTGATCCTGACCGGCAAAACCATCTCGGTGCCATCCTTGATGGGCTTGATCATCCTCATGGGCATCGTGGTCAAGAACGGTATCGTCATGATTGACTATATCAACCAGCTGCGCTTGAAGGGCGTGGAGAAGACCCAGGCCATCATCGAAGGTGCCACCATACGTCTGCGACCGATCTTGATGACCTCGCTGACCGCCATCGTGGCCATGCTGCCCATGGCGTTCTCGACCCGCGAAGGCGCCGAGATGAGCTCTCCCATGGCCACGGCCGTGGCCTTCGGCCTCCTCGTGAGCACCATGTTGACCCTCTTTGTGCTGCCTTCGATCTACTCCATGGTGGAAGACGTTATCCCGCGCATCGAAAAATGGATCAACACCCTGCTCTTCGGCCATGAGCAATCCGACGCCGACGAGGAGACACAACCCGCACGGGATGCCGGCCGGGTGGATACCTGAGGATCATCTGAGTTGAGGACTGACTCGTCTTTGACGTAAACAATCGGGCTGTACTCACAAAAGCAAGATATGCTAATTAGGCGGGCATGAAACAGGAAAACCCCCTTGTCGCGGAAACATTGAAGGTCCTGAATGCAACGCCAGACCAACGTCTGCATGCGCTGATCGACTCGCCGTTCACGGCCGAAATACTTGAACGCATGCCCACCCACGACGCCTATCTGATGGTCAAGGAGGCCTTCGGTTCGGACAGCTCCATCCTGCTGCCCTATACGCCCACGGAAAAGATCGTCAGCTTCATCGACCTGGACTGCTGGGACCGCGACACCCTTTCAGCCGAGAGTTTTCTGGCCTGGATAACCGAGCTGGTCGAGGCCTCGGACGAAACCCTGCTCAAGACCCTGGAGTCCCTGGACATCGAGGTTATCATCCTGCTCTTTCAACCCTTCCTCCAGGTCATCATCACCCGGCCGACGGACGACAACATTCCCGAGCTCGTCGAGAACGGGTACGAAACCTTTGACAACAACTACTTTTTCGCCTTCTCGGACAGCACGGAAGAGACCGCCATGCTCAAGCACATCCTCGACCTGCTGTACCTGAACCATCAGGACATCTACTACCGTATCCTGGAAGGCGTGAGCTGGGAGCTTCCCTCCGATATGGAGGAAACCGCCTACCAGCATCGCATGCTGCGGCTCATGGAACTGGGCTTTCCCGCCCCGGATGAAGCCCGCGCTGTGTATCGTCGCGTGCCGACCGAGCGCCTTTTGGCGCGGGGCTTAAGGCCCGACCACATGCCGCGCTTCGGCCAGGAGGAATATTATATCCCCTCGCTCTATCAGGACGAACTCAGGAAGGGCGCTCTGGTCGAGACCTTACGCTGTGAGGTCGACGGTGAAACCCAGCGGCGTTTGAGTTTCGAGCTGGTCTACCTTGCCAACAAGGTCATCATGGCCGATTACCTGCCTTTGAATGATGCGCAGGCCATCCGCGCCTCTCTCGGTAAGGTCATGTCATTCACGGCCTTAGGGCTCGCGCTCGCCAAGCGCGCCAAGGCGCAGACAACCCAGGCCCTCTTGGACGGCATTGATGCCGAATCCCTGTTCTCGCTCGGATACAACGCCGTGCGCGAACAACAGATCCGGCTCAAGGAATGCCTGGCCGGTGTCCCGGAGCATATGATCCCGCCGTTGAGCCGTGAAATCATGGAGGCGCTGCTATCGCAAACCGCACCCCAGACCGCTCTGCCCTGGTCCTCACTAGAGCAGTTCGATACAGCCGCGGCCATGATCGATCATCTGGATACTCTGCGCCGCATCATCCGGCATATCCCCTGGAAGGGACATGCCCTGACCGACACCAATATCGACACACAAGGGCTTGACATGCAGAATATCCTGCTCACGGCCCTGGCAGTGAACATCTCGACCGGCGATCTTACCTTCCGCCCCTTGAATTTAACCGAACTCAGCGCTTTCATCGACCGCACTACGATGCTGAAAGGTGCGGTGCGGCACTTGAGACCGGGTTTGCTGAACGACCTCGCAACGCTTCTGGCCGCCCTGGACCCCGACATCCCGTCCGAGCCGATCCAGTTTGCGGCGGCCGGCCTGATGACACGCTGGGAAGAAGAGGTCGCGGGCGTGAGCGACCCCGGCCGTTTCGATCCACGCTACTTGACCTGCCTGGTGGTCAAGCTCACGGACTAGGGCCGGCAAAACCTGCGCGTTCAGCCGTTTCCTCGCGGACATAGGAATTCGTTTCATTATCGTATTGACAGAAGCGCGCCGATCATTTAAATCGAATATATGATCATATTGTTCAATTATTCGAGTTTGCCATGAAGCGCACGGCCAAACGCGAGTTCAAGTACGAGGCCATCTACAAGGCCGCTCTCAAGGTCTTCGCCGAGTACGGCTTCAAGAAGGCCACGATCGAGGACATCGCGGCCGAGCTCGACACGGCCAAGAGCTCGCTCTATTTCTACGTCAAGGACAAACGCGAGCTCTACGACAAGGCCGTGGCCTATGGACTGCGCCTGTGGCAGAACAAGGTCCGCGACGCCGTCGCGGCCGAGACCGATGTCGTCGAACAGTTCATCATCATGGCCCACAAGGCCTATGAATACCTGGCCGAAGACCGTCACCTGCAGCGCATCCTCATGCGTGATCCCGCCCTGTTCCCGCTCTTCTCCTCCCAGGACCCCTATTCCGACATCAACCGCGATTCGATCGCCATGCTCAAGTCCATCCTCCAGCGCGGTATCGACGCCGGACGCTTCCGCCCCATCGATATCGACGGCGTGGCCCAGCTCCTGTTCGCCTTCTACGTCATGCTGATCCAGAAGACCTATATGTTTCCGGAAGGCGCGCTCTCCCGGATCATGTTCAAGGACGGCGTCGACCTGATCCTGGGCGGTCTGATCGCCGAAACCGCACGCAAAAAAGGCCGGCTACCAACCAAGCCGAAACCGGCCACAGACTAAAAGGAGGAAAGCATGTCGGAAAAATTTACGTACCTCAGCCCGGAATGGGCCGCCGAGGCCTTGAAACGCCTCAAATCCGAAATCCCGCCCGAGAAGATGAACAACGTCTCCACCTCCATGTCCAATCTCTACAAAAACTGCCCGGACAGCAAGGAGCACTATCTCTACATTGAGGCCGTGAACGGTGCGGTGTCGCGCGTAGAGGTCGGCGAGGGCGAAGCGCCCAAGGCCGAGTTCACCATCAGCGGCGATTATGACGTCTTTGCCCGCATCTCGCGTGCCGAAATAAGCTCGCAGCGGGCACTCATGACCGGCAAACTCAAGGTGCGCGGCAACATGGCCAAGGCCCTCAAACTGGCATCGCTGGCGGACCGCATCAACAAGGTCCTGTCGCAGATCCCCGCCAACTACTAGGAGGCCACTATGCCGCGCATACTCGACCCCAAGGAACCGTACTACATCGACAATCC
>JBDKSM010000019.1:0-11406 GCA_039680665.1 Syntrophaceae bacterium
GCAAGGGAGGAAACGTAGTTTTGATTTAAGGACAAGGAGGAAAAGATCTTGGACCAGAAGTTACCCATATCGCCATCGTTGCCTGGTGCTGTGCTCGATCAACCATACCCATGCCCATTGCTGTCAATCGAGGATCTCTCGGCATACATGGGGATCAAGGTCAAAACACTTTATGCCAAGGTCGAGTCAGGTGATATTCCCCACTACCGCATAGGCCGCCTCATACGATTTCGGGTGGACGAAATTAATGCCTGGCTGGAAACCTGCCGGAACCAGATCAAACCTGAACCAAGCGCACTCCCGAAAAAGAGGCGAGCATCTCTATCCGGAAGGTCGGACAGTCGTTTGAAGGCGATTATTGCAAAGACGGTTGACGGAGAGCGTGAGAAATATTACGCTCCCAAACACGGGAAATTAGACCGAATCGAGGGCCTCGGAAAGGAGGCTGAAAATGGGATTATATAAACGCGATTTGGTCTGGTGGATGAGTTTTACTCATCAAGGCGAGCGCTATCGGCGATCAACGGAAACAACTGATCGGAAGCTTGCCCAACGGATCTTTGACAAGTTAAAAGGGGATCTTACGGAAGGAAAGTGGTTCGAAAGACTTCCTGGGGAAGACTATCGTGTCAGGGACTTGATGGAAAAATACCTGTCTGAATACTCAGCGGTCAGCAAGGCAAAAACTTCCCACAAACGTGACAAAAGTCTTATGGCACATCTCACCAAAGCCTTTGGTGGCCTTTATTTAACTGATGTCACAGCTGTGACAATCTCTGAGTATAAAGTCAAAAGGAGAGCTGAAGGTGCATCACCCAGGACCATCAATTATGAGCTATCTCTGATGAGTCATGCTTTTAATATGGCAATCAAGGAATGGGAATGGGTAAATGATAATCCGGTCAAACGGGTCAAGAAAGAACGGGTAAATAACACCATTGAGCGATGGTTATCTCAGGATGAAGAGAAACGACTGCTGAAAGTCTCACCGAAATGGCTACAAGAGATCATCCATTTTGCCATTCACACCGGCCTGCGCCAGAGCGAACTGCTTGATTTGAAATGGAATCAGATCGATCTGAACAGGCGCACCCTCACCATCTATGAACAGAAGAACAAATGCGTGGATACCCTACCGTTGAACGATACGGCCATGGGGATATTAAGAGAAAAGACTGTTGGTACATCTGACTTTGTCTTTTCCAGCACATGTGGAACAAGAATAGGGTCCAGGAACCTCCTGCGGGCATTTTATGTGGCCATTAAACGGGCATCAATAGAGCATTTTCGATTTCATGATCTTAGACATACGTTCGCTACGCGTCTTGTTCAGAGAGGTGGTGGAATTTATGAGGTTCAAAAACTGGGGCGTTGGAAGAGTACTTCCATGGTTATGCGGTATGCCCACCATCATCCTGAAAGTCTGCGCTCATCGATTGAAGTGATGGATGAAAAGAAGCCGATTGTCACGAATTTGTCACAGTCACATATCAGAAAGGGTTACAAGTCGCATTTACGACTTGTAACCCCCTGATATAACTGGTGGGCCATCTAGGGCTCGAACCTAGGACCTACGGATTAAGAGTCCGGTGCTCTACCAGTTGAGCTAATGGCCCATATTCTTGTTTCTGATACCCTGTATCCTTACTACCTATACTACGCTTTTATCAAAACTTCCATACCCTGGTGCATGGTACGCCCGGGGCGACTCGAACGCCCGACCTACGGATTCGAAGTCCGACGCTCTATCCAACTGAGCTACGGGCGCACGGCCTTAAAACCTGGGGTGAGTGATGGGGTTCGAACCCACGGCCACAGGATCCACAATCCTGCGCTCTGCCAGCTGAGCTACACTCACCATATCCGTTGGCACGCCTGAGAGGATTCGAACCTCTGACCTACGGATTAGAAGTCCGTTGCTCTATCCAACTGAGCTACAGGCGCACACCATCTGCCTGGTCGTGGTCGGGGCGAGAGGATTTGAACCTCCGACCCCCTGCTCCCAAGGCAGGTGCGCTAGCCAGCCTGCGCCACGCCCCGTGTCCGTGCTCTATAGCAGAGGGTTTCCGGCATGGCAAGCCTTTTTTTCAGGGGCCCAATTGTTCACAACCAAGCGTTTTTAATAGACTTTATCGGGACTCTAAGCGCGGCTGAGCTTGTCCAGGATCGCCTGTTCCACACCCTCCATCTCGGAGGCGCGCTCCGCGCTCACATCCTCATGATCGAACCCGCACAGATGGCAGATGCCGTGCACCAGAAGCTGCATCAACCGCTCATCGAACGTCATCCCGGCCTGGCTGGCCTCGTCCTCGGCGCGCTCGACCGAGATGACGATATCGCCCAGATGCGCGCCGTAATACCCTTCGCCTTCCTGCTGGGGAAAGGATATTACGTTCGTGGCCCGGTCGCGCCCCAGATACTGCTTGTTCAGACGTCTGATGTAGCGGTCGTCCACGAACACGATGGAAAGTTCGGCCTCGTCGCGCTCGAGCTCCATGAGCATGGCCTCGGCCCACTGGCGGACCAACGCTTCATCAAGCCCGATCTTTTCCTGCATGTCCTGCACGTCGACAATGATCATTCTCCACCCCGGTCATAGGCCTTTATAATCTCGGAAACCAGGCGGTGCCGCACGACGTCGTCCTCGCTGAAGGCGATGAAGCTCAGACCCTCGACATGTTTTAAGATGCGCGAGGCCTCGATGAGTCCGGACTTGGTCGTGTTCGGCAGGTCAACCTGGGTCACGTCGCCGGTTATAACGGCCTTGGAATTGAATCCCAGGCGCGTCAGGAACATCTTCATCTGTTCCGAGGTGGTGTTCTGCGCCTCGTCCAGAATGATGAAGGCGTCGTTCAAGGTCCGTCCGCGCATGAATGCCAAGGGCGCGACCTCAATGGCGTCGCGCTGCAAAAGCCGCTGCACATGGTCGTGGTCCAGCATATCGTAGAGCGCGTCATACAGCGGCCTTAAGTACGGGTTCACCTTCTGTTCCAGGTCGCCCGGCAGAAATCCCAGCCGTTCGCCCGCCTCAACCGCCGGCCGGGTCAGTACGATGCGTTCCACCTTTTTCTTGAGCAGATGCGAGATGGCCATGGCCATGGCCAGATAGGTCTTGCCCGTGCCGGCCGGACCGATCCCGAAAACGATATCCTGGGAACGCATGGCGTCGATGTAGAGCTTCTGTTGCAGGCTCTTGGGCATGACGACCTTCTTGGTGGACGAGATGTAGATCGTGTCCATGAATACGTCCTGCAGGTTGATGGTGCGGTCCTTGGCGAGCATGCGCACGGCATACCAAACATCCGAGGGGTAGAGCGGAAAACCTTCTTTCAGGAGCCGGTAGAGATCCTTGAGGACATGTCCGGCCAGCTCGACATCATAGTCCTCACCTTGGAGTTCGATGGTGTCGCCCTTGAGCGCGCAGCGCACGCCCGTATGCTCTTCCAGAATCTTCAGGTGCGAGCAGCTGTCGCCGGCCAACTGCCGCAACACATGCGTATCGGAAAACTCTATACTCGTCATGTACGCTTAACGCGCCTCTTCTGTCATATGATCTATGTTAACGCCTTATACCAAAAACTGCGCGCATACAAGCCCGCTTGCCTTACATCAGGACACTTTTTTAAGCCCTTGCGGATCGGTAAGGGTTGTATTATGAAGGGCCCATGTTCAAGGCCAAAATACGTGACAGTTTCAGCGCCGCACACAGTCTGCGCGGGTATCAGGGCGACTGCGAGCGACTGCACGGACACAATTACCGCGTCGAGGTCGTGGTGGCTTCCGCTACGCTCGACCAGGTCGGCATCGTCATGGATTTCCGCGACCTCAAAGCTGCCCTCAAGTCGGTCTTGGGTGAGATGGACCACCACTATCTCAATGACCTGGCCATCTTTCAGGACTGCAACCCCTCGGCCGAGCTTATCGCCCGGCATATCTACGCGCGCCTGAAGGGCATGCTGCCTTCCGGCACAGTCCTATCTGAAGTGGCGGTCTGGGAGAACGAAAACTGCTGTGCCCTCTACAGCGAATAGGCGGACCTCATGAAAGACGTTCAACGGCAGCGGCCGGACAATCCGCTCTATATCCATAAGGTGGGCGTCAAAGGCATAACCTACCCGATCGTGGTGCTGGACAAGAAACGCGGCACCCAGCACACCGTTGCGTCCATCAACCTGTACTGCGATCTGCCCATGGAGTTCAAGGGCACGCACATGAGCCGTTTCATCGAGGTGCTCAACGACTATCGCGAAGAGATCCGCATCACGAAATTCGAGCATATCTTGAACGAGATCCGCTCGGCCCTGGAAGCCCAAAGCGCCCATATAGAGATTGAGTTCACCTATTTCATCGAAAAGCAGGCCCCGGTCACGGGCGCCATCGGCCTGATGGGCTACCAGTGCTCGCTCTCCGGCATGGTGGGGGCCAAGCGTGAGTTCAAGGTGGGCGTCAAGGTGCCGGTCCAGACGCTGTGCCCCTGCTCCAAGGAGATCAGCGTGGCCAGCGCCCACAGCCAGCGCGGCATGGTCAGCGTCGTGGTCCGCTGGGAGCGCTTGTTCTGGATCGAGGACCTGATCGAGCTCATCGAGAGCTGCGGCTCCAGCCCGGTATACGCCATCCTGAAGCGGCCGGATGAAAAATACATCACCGAATACGCCTATGCCCACCCCATGTTCGTGGAAGACGTAGTAAGGCAGGCGGCGGCCGAGCTGGCCAAGCATGACGAATTCTCCTGGTTCTCGGTCGAGGCCGAGAACATCGAGAGCATCCATAACCACAACGCCTATGCCTACATCGAGGGCGGGAAATAATGACCGACAAGGTCCTGCCCTTGGGCAAGCTGCCCATAGCCCTGCTTGAATCCCTGCTGCAAGGTGTAAGCACGCATGATCCCGACCTCCTGGTGGGACCAAAGGTCGGCGAAGACGCGGCTGTAGTCAGAGTGGGCGATCAGCACCTGATCATCAAAACCGACCCCATCACCTTCTTGAGCGAGGATCTGGCCTGGTACCTGGTCACGGTCAACGCCAACGATATCGCCTGCATGGGCGGTATCCCGCGTTATCTGCTGGTGACCGCGCTCCTGCCTCAGGGTACCACCGTGTCAACCGTCTCGAACCTGTTCGCCGACCTCAAGCAGGCTTGCGCGGAGATTGACATCACCTTGATCGGCGGGCATACCGAGATCACCTCTTGCGTGGATCGCGCCATCGCCATCGGGTGCATGATCGGTTACCTCAAAGGCGAGATAATCGGCGCCTCAGGCGCCTCTCCCGGCGATGAGGTCCTCTTGTCCAAGGCCATCCCGCTTGAGGCCGTTTCGATCCTGGCGCGTCAGGTGCCGGACCGCTTGGGCCTCGATGAGACGACTCTTCGGCAGGCGCGCAACCTCATCATTGAGCCCGGCATCAGCGTGGTCAAGGAGGCTGGAATCGCTGCCGCCATGGGCGCCACGGCCATGCACGACCCGACTGAGGGCGGGCTGGCCACCGGGCTTAAGGAGCTGGCGCGGGCCTCCGGGTGCGGCCTGGAGGTGGACGCCTCCAAAATCCCGATCCTGGACATCGCCGCGTCGATCCTGCCCGGTCTCGGCATCGATCCCTTAGGCGCCATCGCCTCGGGATCATTGATCGCCTGCTGTCCTCCTGAAAAGACCGCGCCGATCCTTAAGGCCTGGCAGGCCGCGGGCATCCAGGGGTCAGTGATCGGCCGCATAACCTCTGGGGAGTCAAGCATGCTCAAAAACGGGGCCGTCATGCCTCTGCCGGAGTTCGAGCGCGATGAACTGGCGCGCTTTATGGAACAGGGAGGCTAAAAAACCATGCTTG
Organism: Syntrophaceae bacterium; assembly: GCA_039680665.1. Lineage (GTDB taxonomy): Bacteria > Desulfobacterota > Desulfomonilia > UBA1062 > UBA1062 > JAKQBR01. The sequence goes on from JBDKSM010000019.1 coordinate 5,826, forward strand.
AAAGGGGCCGCATGCTTAAAGCGGCTTACCGCGCATAAGGACGCATGGAGATACGCGAACTCACCATAGCGGAACTGAACGACCTGCTCGGGCTCTACCGGCACCTGCACGCCAAGGATGACCCGCGGCCGCCCAGCGTCGAGGTAGAGTCCCTCTGGCATGCCATCGGCAAGAATCATGACCTGAAATACTTCGGGGCCTTCGTGGAGGGTTCTCTTGTGTCCTCGTGCACCCTTGCGATTGTCCCCAACCTGACACGCGGCTGCCGGCCGTACGGCGTGATCGAAAATGTGGTCACGCACGCAGGGTTCCGGCGTAGAGGCTACGGCCGGGCCGTGCTCCAGCATGCCCTGGCTTGGGCCTGGAAGAAAAACTGTTACAAGGTCATGCTGCTCACCAGCCGCAAGGACAAAGGAACCCAGGCCTTCTATGCGTCGGCCGGGTTCGACGGAGGAGCCAAGCAAGCCTTCCTGGCCAAGCCGCCCGCATGAGGCTCTATCGCGGTTTTTGACGCCGCGGATCGGTGCTTGACCCTACCAGGTTTTACGGCTATAGCGAGCGCATGTCGATCGAAACCGCAAAAATCCAGGACAAGGAAGTCATCCTGGTGGGCACGGCGCATGTCTCTCATACCAGTGTGGACGAGGTCAAGGAGGCCATCGCGCTTTATGCGCCCGACATCGTGGCGGTGGAGCTCTGCCAAGGCCGTTACGATGTCCTGACCAATCCCACCAAGTGGCAGGAGATGGATATCGTCAAGGTCGTGCGCGAAAAAAAGGCCTCCTTGCTCTTCGTCAACCTGCTGATGTCATCCTTCCAGCGCCGTTTGGGCGCCAAGCTGGGCATCCGGCCGGGCGAGGAGATGCGCGCCGCCATCGAGATCGCCCAGGCCGGCGGCATTCCCCTGGCGCTCATCGACCGTTCGATCCAGGTCACCTTGCAGCGCGCCTGGCAGAAGCTTACCCTGATCGAGCGTTTCCGGCTGTTGTTCTCTTCCCTGATCTCGATCTTCGCCGCCGAAGATTTGAGCGAGGAGGATGTCGAACAACTCAAGCAGCAGGACATGCTCTCTGCCGCCCTGGACGAGGTCGCCAAGAAGACCCCGGTCATCAAGCAGGTGGTTCTGGACGAACGCGACGTGTACATGGCGAAAAAGATATCCGACCTTGAAGGTAAGAAGGTCCTGGCCGTAGTCGGCATGGGTCACATGCCGGGCATCATGGCCCACCTGGGCAAGGATGCCGATCTGGCGGCCCTCGAATATATCCCGCACAAGAAGAAGAGTCTCTGGGGCTGGCTGTTCCCGGCCATCATCGTCTTGTTCATCGCCCTGGGCTTCTTCATGGGCGGTACTCACCAGGGCTATGCCATGGCCAAGTGGTGGATCATCTGCAATGCGGCCTTTGGGGCCTTGGGCGCGATCATCGCCTTGAGCCACCCTATCACGATCCTGGTGGCAGCGGTAGTCTCGCCCCTGACTACTCTGCATCCGGCCCTAGCCTCGGGCTGGTTCGCGGGCTTGAGCGAGGCCTATCTCAAAAAACCCAAAGTCAAAGATTTCGAGAATATCGCCACCGATATCATGAGCGTACGGGGATTTTGGCACAACTCCATCACCCGCATCCTCATGGTGGTGGTGCTCACCAACCTCGGCAGCACGGCCGGGGCGTTGCTGGCCATACCCATTCTGACCAAGATCATGGTGGCTGGTTAATCCAGACGGTAAAAGGCCGCGCCCTGCCTATCAAGTCCCAGAAACACGGGTGCATCGGCAAAGGCCGGCACCACCATCAGTTCCGGTGACATGAATCCCCGGTGCAGGTGTCCGCAGATCACGGTATCAACGCCTTTGGCGCGGGCGACGCCCCGTGATATGGAACCGTGAGGGGGCCGGATGACGGCCGATGATCGCACCAGGTATTCGGCCAGGTCGCGCTTGAATTCCGGTTCCATATGCTTGTCGAGCAGTCGCAAAAGCGGCCACCCCACGGCATGCAAACATTTGAAGCCCATATCGCCTTGGGTAAGCATATGCCCGTGGCTCAGCAGGATGCGGCGACCATGGATTTCCATCCGCAGCTCTTCGCCCACGATCAAACCGGGAAAGGGGGGCGCCAGCAGAAAATCGCGGTTGCCGCTCATGATATGTATGACCGGGTCGGTAAGCGCCGTGATCACATCCGGTACCTCGGCCTCAAGTCCGGTATACCAGTATTCGAAAAGATCCCCCAAGATGAAGATCTTCTCGGCCAACGCCTTCAGGCAGGTCAGGCCTGAGAGGAACCGTTCCCGGTCGCTCGCAATATGCGGCCGCATGTGAACATCCGCGATGAAAGCATACATATGGCCATTCAAACAGAAAAAGCTTGATCTATCAATGCCCACCTTATATATAAAGACAACTTTGCCGACGAGAATATGACGTCGATGCGCGATGAAGGAGAAATTAGCACCGGCCGATGTTAAGGGCCGAAGAGGGGGGATGTTGGGCATGGATTGGAAAGAGCACGGTCAGGCATTGAGAACGGCATTGCTCTTCATCCTCCTGTATATCATCATCCTAGGCGGTTCTTGGTGGTATCTGAAAAGCGAAGACGTATACGCCGAAATCGTCAATCCCGCCCCGGTCCAGAAGACCCGTACCGTAGCATTAGAGGAACAAGCCCAGAAACAACCTGCGGAGGAAAGCGCGCCCAAGCTCATCCGCAAGGATTATACCGTGGACAAGGGCGACACCTTCTTCGAGATCCTCAAGGAGAATGGGATTTCCGGCGAAGAAGCCCTGGACATCATCCGCGCGGTTAAGCCCGTGTTCAATACCGCCAAGATCCATCCCGGCAACGCCATCGTCCTGATATTTTCCCCTGACAATGAGCGCTTAAACGAATTGCAGTACGAGATCAGCGACCTTAAGAAGCTGGTCGTAACCGTCAACGGGGACAAAATCAACGCGCGCCGCATGGATGTGGATCAGGAGGAACAGGTCATCGCCGACGATGATGCGGAGCCTCAAGCCGGTCCAGACCGACCGGCAGCCGTCTTAGCCGTCCCGAGCGCGCCGGTTGATGAAAAACCCGCATCCGGATTGCGTCAGGTCGAGGTGAAGATCAAGAAAGGTCATAGTCTGTTCGACATCCTGCGCAACCGTGGGGTCAGTGCCGGTGAAATCGACGCCTTCGCCAAGGCCACCAGGAAGGTGTATAATCCGCGGGGTATCCGCCCCGGCAAGACGATAACCGCCTGGTTTACGCTTGATTCACCGACCCATGTCAGGCGTCTGACCTATGAGATCGACGATCGTACCTACCTGGATGTCCGTGCCGGCGGCGATTCCGCTTTCACCGCCCGCACACGCACCCTGGAACTCGATACCGTGATTGAACGTGCCAACGGCACCATTACCAACAGCCTCTACGAATCCGGCCGCGCCAACGGACTCAATCCCGAGGTCGTAATGGAGCTTGTCGATATCTTTGCCTGGAACATCAATTTCTTTACCGATATCCAGCCGGGCGATACCTACAGCGTGCTCTACGAGAAATACTACGTCAAGGACCAGTTCAAGGGCTATGGACGGGTCGTGGCCGCCAATTTCGTTAACCAGGGTCAGCGCCATGTAGCCATCTATTACCAGAACGAGCACCGGGGTATCCGGGGCTACTATGATGAAAACGGCAAACCGTTAAAAAAGATGTTTCTGAAGGCGCCGCTCAATTACCGTCGCATCTCGTCCCGCTTCACCCTGCACCGCATGCATCCCATCTTCCATGTCGACCGCCCGCACCTGGGTGTGGATTACGCCGCACCGGCCGGCACGCCAGTCTGCTCCCTAGGGGGTGGCAGGGTAATGTACCGGGGGTGGATCAAAGGCTACGGCAACACCATCCGCGTCAAGCATCCGGAAGGATATATCAGCCACTACGCCCATCTCTCTCGCTTCGCCAAAGGCCTGGCCGTGGGCAAGAAGGTCGACCAGGGCGACGTGATCGGCTATGTTGGATCGACAGGGTATTCAACCGGACCGCACCTGGATTTCCGGGTCAGCCGTTACGGCAAGTTCGTCAATCCACTGGCACTTAAATCAGTAAACGGCCCGGCTTTGCACGGCAAGGTCCTGGCCGATTTCAAACGCATGTCGGCCCGGCGTATGGCCATGCTTACCGAACCGAACTTTAGGGTGGCATCGGAAACCATTGACAAGCCCAAGCAAGCAGTTCTAAAATTAGCCGCAGGGAGGTAGGTAAGATATGAGTCCCTATGCCGTCATCACCATTGTCGTCATCATCCTGCTTTTTCTCTTCGCCTCCATCAAGATTCTCAACGAATATGAACGCGCCGTGGTCTTCCGTTTGGGCCGCGTCATGTCACAACCCAAAGGACCGGGCATCATCATCATTATCCCGGTCATCGACCGCTTTGTGCGCATCAGCCTGCGCACCATCGTGCAGGATGTGCCCACCCAGGATGTCATCACGCGCGATAATGTCACGGTCAAGGTCAACGCCGTCATCTATTTCCGGGTGATCGAACCGTTGAAGAGCGTGATCGAGGTCGAGAACTACCTCTACGCCACCAGCCAGTTGAGTCAGACCACCCTGCGTTCCGTATGCGGACAGGCAGAACTAGACGAACTTCTGGCCAAGCGCGAAGAGGTCAGCGCCCATATCCAGGACATCCTTGACCGCCAGACCGAACCATGGGGCATCAAGGTCAGCGCCGTGGAACTCAAGCACATCGACCTGCCCGAGGAGATGCAGCGTGCCATGGCCAAACAGGCCGAGGCCGAACGCGAACGCCGCGCCAAGGTCATCCATGCCGAAGGCGAATTCCAGGCCTCCAAGATGCTCTATGAAGCCGCCAAGATACTCTCCCAGGAACCTACGGCCCTGCAGTTGCGCTTCCTCCAGACCATCACGGAGATATCATCCGAGCACACAACCAACACCATTATCCCTCTGCCGATTGATGTCATCGCACCGTTTTTGAAAAAATAGATCTGATGGCCTGAGTCACAAGGGTATGCGAAGTTCTGACGCGCTGATCATCACCAGCCGGCATAACCCGTACTTTAGAGATCTCGCCACGGCACGGCGGGACAAAAACCTGATGGCCTTGGAAGGCCGCCGATTGGTCGAAGATGCCTTATCCCGCGGGCTTACCCCGCGGCTGTGCGCCGTGACGCCTGACTATATCACGCAGTACGGCCACCCACCTACTTCACACCTGATCATCAAAGAAGACCTGCTGGCCCACCTGAGCGACACCCGCACCCCGCAGGGTATCGTGCTCTTTGTGGATCGACCCTATGCCACGCTGCAGGATGCCGCGCGTCACGACCGGCTCATCATCCTTGACGGCGTGCAGGACCCCGGCAACGTGGGCACCATCGTGCGCACGGCCGAGGCCTTCGGTTTTCAGGGCATCATCATCACCCCGGGCACGGCCTCGCCCTTTTCGGATAAGGCCGTGCGCGCCTCGATGGGCTCGTTTCTGGGGGTTACAATCGCCCAGGCCGATTACGTAGACCTCACAACCCTGGACCACTGCCTCATCAGCCTGGTCTTGGACGCCACAAATCGAC
>JBDKSM010000020.1:0-4587 GCA_039680665.1 Syntrophaceae bacterium
ACCTCTACGGCAGGCGGCTTCCCATACTTCCATCTGGGCTGCCTCATCATGGGCGGGCTCACGATCACCTCCCTGAAGTACCGCTATCCGAAGATGTACTTGAGCGAGGCCGTCGGGTCGTTTGCCCTGTATGCGGTGCTCATCGCCCTGTTCACGGCCCCGGTGATCCAAGCCATGAAGGGTCTGGTCAGCTAAGCGGCTGCCTTAAGAGCGTATACGATGACCCCGCCCTCCTCTAAGGGGAGGGCGGAAGAGGATATAAAGATATAGACCATGCCAAAGCGAGAAAGCTCAAAGACAGATATCGGATTCACCGTACGTCGCGGCATGGCGAACGCCTTAGGGCATGCACGTCAGAGCAGGCTTTGGACCAGTACTTCCTTCACACGCTCCCTTTGGGGAACATCCGGCATATGCTTACCTCCCTTTATAAGAGCATAGCGTACTTGCCAAGAAATACATCGCCGGATGTCCCCTTTTTTTATATCTTGTAATCCCTGATCCGGGTTTAGAGTCCGCGCATATGTTCCGGCCGCAGCAGATTGTGGTCGCGTGTTTGAAGGACCGTGTCGATCCTGGATAGCATGGCCGCGCGGTCGGTTGGCAGGGTGCCGTTCAAGGGCAGGTAGTTCGAGGCATGCACGCCCACGAATTTCAGATCATCAAGGGTGATGCCGGCAATCAGCTCACGCATCTCCGCCAGGGTCTCAAAGGCGTCCGGCAGTTCTAAGGCGCCTTCTTCCACCTGGGAGTACAGCACGGTTCCGGGTACGGGCGTGACGGTCAAGGCCGCCAGGTATCGCGGCCGCATGGCATTGGTGATATCGGCCGTGGCCCTGGCATGCTCCAGGGAGCGCGGGCCTTTGCCGGCCAAGCCCAAGAGAACCATGCTGGAAAGGTTCATGCCGGCCTCGACCAGACGGGTTCCCGCTTCCAGCATCTCCGCGGCGCTCACGCCCTTGCGCACCTCATGCAGCAGCCTATCGTCGCCGGTTTCGACCCCCAGGTACGCCTTGGCAAGTCCGGCACGGCGCAGAGTGACGAGTTCATCCGGGGACTTGGCCAGGACGCTGCGCGGTCCGACGTAGGTCCCGACGTGGCGGAGCGTTGGGAAGGCGGCAACGAGCGCCTCCAGGATCTTGAGCAGCAGCTCCGTGGAAATGGCGATGGCGTCCCCGTCGCACAGGAAGACCTTCTCGACGTCGCCGTAGTGCTCTTTGGCCATGCGGATGTCGGTCAGGATATCATCCAGGGGCCGCACCCGGTAGCGCTTGTCTTTGTACATGCCGCAGAAGGTGCAGCGGTTGTGCGAGCAGCCGATGGTGCACTGCAGCAGGTAGCTGTTGGCCTCGCTGAAAGGCCGGAAGATGGCGCCCTCGTACCGCATGGGGTTGACCTCCTTGTTGTTCCGTCGTGTTGGGTGCAGCCGGTGTCAGTGGATTAACAGATTAGCGCTCTGAATGCAATCAGGGCTTGGCATAAATGCCCATGCAAGTTTCGCGTGGCAAAATGCCCCGGATATGCGTTGACTATGTCCCCTCGATGTCGACATCCCCGACGACAGCCAGATCTTGCAGAGGATTTTCGACGCTTTGGCTGCGTTCAATGGTGAGGAACTTCGGTTTGACCAGGAAAATCATCACCGGCAGGATGGTGAGCGCGCTTACGATGCAGGCCAGGATCGAAAACGAGATCAGGAACCCGAAATAGCGGATGGGCATGAAATTGCTGAAGAGGAACACCACGAAACCCACCACCACGGAGAGGCCGTTATACACGATGCCCTTGCCGATCGAGGTCATGGTCTCAATATAGCCTTCTTCTAAGCCGCCTTGCATATGCGCGCGTTCCCTGAGCCGCCACAGAAAATAGGCGGTATAGTCGGTTCCGGCGCCGATGCTGATGCCCGTGAGCGTGGCCGTGATGCTGTCGAGCGGGATATCGAACATGCCCATCAGGCCGAAGACCAGCGCCACGGCGCACAGCAGCGGGATAGCCGCCAGCCAGCCGGCACTGAAAGACCGGAAAAAGATCATATAGCACACGATAATGATGGCGAAACTCAAGGCCAGGCTCCAGATCTGTCCATCGAGGATCATTGCTCCGATCTCGGCCACCAGTTCGACAGGGCCCCCAAAGGAAACGGTGATCTCCGGATTGGGATGATCCTTGATATACCCTTTGAGGGCTGCGATAAGCATATCCAGGCGGGCCGTGCTCATATCAGGCAGCCTTAAGATGATCTGGGTTTTATTGTACTTGAAGTCCACCAGATCGGAGAGCCCGCCCTCGCTCTGATTCTCGAAGGAGAGCAGGTATTGGGCGATCATGTTACGGCTGTCCGGGATTTCATTCTGCCCGGGGTCATCCTGCATAACCCTATTCATGTAGGCGATATAGTCGGCCATGGACAAGGCGTCGCCGACCAGCTTCTTGCCCGTCTTGGGGTCGGTCTGCGCCAGGGCGAAGCGCTGGAAGGACTCCATCCATTTCAGGATCTGCGGGTCTTTCATGGGGCCGTCTTCCGATGAGTCATTGGAAACCGGATGATTGGCCTCGATCAGGATATTGAGCGTGGAATAGCCGCCAAACTGGTCGCTGATGAAGGTGGCGTCCTTATAGATCGGCGCATCTTTCGGATAGGCATTCATCACATTGGCGTCGATAACGATCTGAGGGACATAGTACAGGCAGAGCCCGATGAGGGTGATCACGCCCAAAAGCATCTCGAGCTTGTGCCTGATGGTGAAACGCGCAATGGTTAAGAGCATCCTGTCGGTCTGGACCCCATGGCGTTTGTCGAGGAGCATCTGCGGAATTTTAAGCAAAGACAGGATGGAAGGGGTCAACACGATGGTCAGAATGAAAGCGATCACGATCCCGAAGGCGCACAGGAATCCCAGCAAGGCCAGGGCGCGGATGGGGTGTGAGATCATGGTCACGAAACCGATTACGACCGTGACGGCCGATATGAGCACGGGCGCGCCGAGCGAGATGATACAATTGCCCGAGATCCGCTGGAGGTCCTTGCGGGTAAAAGGCCCTTGCGCATCCTGGACGTCTTCATAATACTTGGCGATCAACTGCGTGCCGTAGTTATGCGCGATGGCGATCAGCATGGGGCCCATCAGGAGCATGGGCATGGTGATCTTCTCGTGCATCCACCCCGTGAAGCCGAAAGAGGAGATAAGCCCCAGCACCACGATGGTGAGCGGCAAGAGCATCCCGCGCACGGTCCGGAAGCTCATATACAGGAATCCAAGCATAACCGCGATGCCCACGATGAGGAAGATGCGCATGTCGGATTCCATGCGCACCTGACCGTCATACCGGAAATACGGGAAGCCGCTCAAGGTAAGTTTAAACGCGGGATCGGCGTACTGGTCCATGATGTTCAAGAGCGTGGGTTCGTCCGGCTTGTCGACCAGACGCTCGCAGATCTCCCGGTCTTCGATGATACGGAATCTCGGCTTGCCGTCGGTGGTGGGTATCGGGGTTTTGAAGTTGATGGTGGCCACGATCAAGGTGGACTTCTCGTCGGCGCTGATCAAACGCTTGAACAGGAGATCATTCTCCTTGGCCTTGGCGCGGATGGCGTCGATCGCGCCAGGGTGCGAGAAGTCGGTATCTTCAGGTATCATGTTCGTGACGGCCATCATGTCGTTGTCGTTCGATATGGATTTGGACTCCGTGATCGAAAGGACTTTGTCGGCATAGATCGAGGATTCCAGTTTGCGGCTGATGGCGCGTATCTGGGCAAGCACGTGCGGGTCCCAGATCGTGCCCTTGGTGGCGGTCACGCAGATATAGACCGTGTCGATGGCGCCGAAGGCATCATCGATCTTCTGCAGCACTACCCGGGCAGGAACCTTCTCCGGCAGCAGCATTTTCATGTCCGGTTCGAAGGCCAGATTCTTGATGCCGATCCCCAGGCAACCGACCGTGAACAGGGATAGGAGTATGAAAGTGGTCGGCCTGGCGGTAACGGTACGGGCGATTTTATCAACCCCGATTTTCATGAACCCGTAAAAGGTGATGATGCTCAATGCCATCACGCTGGCATAGATGATGACGTCGTGACCAGTATTCATGTGCTCTCCTGTAAAGTCCCTGCTATGGCATGGGCTTCTATGCTCAGTGGGTGATTGAAGAGTTCACTGGCCGGCCCGGTACTGCCACGGGGATCCATGAAAATATAACATCCCGTAATCACGAGATGTTAAATCAGAAACATACCTGATGTATGCATAACACGAAAGCAGGAGGAATCAAAGGTCAAATAGCTCCGAGGAGATTGCAGCCGAGGTCTGGTGTGAGAGCCGGGCCTAGTTTTTCTTGTTCTTGAGCAAGGCGTCCAGACCGGCGAATGGGCTGTGGCTCATGGCGACGGGGGTATCATCAGCCAGGGAATCATCGGACATGGCGTCATGATAACGGCCATGCTCGTGGTCGTGACAATAGACGCACAAGTTTTCCCAATTGCTCCCGTCGGGCGGATTATTGTCGTGGTTGTGGTCCTTGTGGTGCACGGTCAGGAGCTGCAGGTTCTTGTGGGTGAAATGACGTCCGCAGCGGGCGCATACCCAT
>JBDKSM010000021.1:0-43693 GCA_039680665.1 Syntrophaceae bacterium
GTGTCCTGGGCCGGGCTAGACGATGGGGACACGTCCTTTAGAGCCAAGTGAGCCAGGAGGGGCTCGAACCCTCGACCACCGGATTAAAAGTCCGATGCTCTACCGACTGAGCTACTGGCTCGATGCCAAAACCCTATGTCATGGTTGATGGAAAAAGACAAGACTAAAAAGCATTTCGCGGATTACGGGCTTTGCTCGCTGTCATACCTGTGCTATACGCTGTAGGCGTATGTGGTGGATAATCATTTTGATCCCTCTGGCGGCCTACCTGGGTGTAGCCATCCTGCCTACCCTCAACCTGTTCACCCTAAGCCTGATCGGAATAACGCTGGTCATCTTTCTGATGGTCGAGTACCGGCAGGTGCGGCGGGACCAGGCCAGGTCCAGGATTCCGATCATGGCCATGGCCGTGATCATGATAAGCTTTCTCTCCGGGGTACTGCTGAGTCTGATGAAATAAAAAAAGAGAGGGGCCGTGGACGGCCCCTCTCTTTAAGGAACAGCTTTACGTCTTCTGCGGTGAAGGCTAGTCGGGCTGATCATCCTGGAAGTAGAAATCGTAGACCTTGCTGACCTTGATGCCCTGAATCGAGAAGTAGAACTCATCGCCCTTCTCGACGCCTTTGATCTCGGCCAGACCCGATTCCTGGGCCTGGAATATCTTGGTGGTCCTAAAGTCGAAGATGGGTATTACGGTGGTTGTGTAGGTCCAAATCGTACCGTCTTCCGCGATGGTGGAGATGATATATTCACCCCGCTTCATCCATTTCTTCAGCCCCTGGAACTCAATTTTCGGTCTCTCTTTATACATCATGGCTCAGCCCCTTTTTAACCCCTGTTTGGTGTTGCCTCCTACTAATACCTATCGGTTCTTTTCAAGGAAGGATTAATAGAAGAAGAAAGTAAAAAGATAGGGCAGTAAAAGGTTTTTTGTCGCGAGCACTTCTTCGTGTCCTTCGTGGTGAGGAAAAAAGAAAGGCGGCTAAACCACGAAGAACATGAAGGGCCAGTCTTGCAAATGCCGGCAGGTGGGTTTGTCTTAACCTTTATTACCGGCTGTCCTTGTAGAGCTTGAAGTCCATGCTGTCGACCAGGGCCATCCAGGAGGCCTCCAGGATATTGCTGGACACACCCACGGTGTTCCAGTGATCGGTCTTGTCGCCGGATTCGATCAAGACACGCACCACGGACTCGGTGCCCTGTTTGGAAGAGACCACCTTGACCTTGTAGTCCAGGAGCGTGACGTCGCTGATCCGGCGGTAGAACTTGACCAGGGCCTTGCGCAGCGCGTTGTCCAGGGCATTGACCGGGCCGTTGCCCATGGAGGCCGTGTGCTCCACATTGCCGTCCACCTCGATCATAATGGTGGCCTCGGAGACCGGGTCGGTGTCCTCGCTACGCTTTTCGGTGATGACGCGGAAGCCGTGCAGCTTGAAGTAGCGCCGGTGCTCGCCCATGGCCTTTTTCATGAGCAGCTCCAGCGAGGCGTCCGCGCCCTCGAACTGGAAGCCCAGGTTTTCCAGGTCCTTGATGATCTTGACGACCTCCTGCGCCGCGGTCTTGTCCTTGGACAGGTCCAGGTTGAACTCGCGCGCCTTGTAGAGGATATTGCTGCGGCCCGACTGCTCGGATACCAGCACCCTACGCTGATTGCCCACCAGAAGGGGTTCGATATGCTCATAGCTGGACGGGGCGTTCATCACGGCGCTCACGTGGACCCCGCCCTTGTGGGCGAAGGCCGACTGGCCCACATAGGGCTGGTGGCGGTTATGCGACAGGTTGGCGACCTCTTCCAGGTGGCGCGAAACCTCGGTCAGTTGCTTGAGCTTGCCCTCGGGCAGCGTCTCCAGGCCCATCTTGAGGCTCAGGCCCGGGATGAGTGAGCACAGGTTGGCGTTGCCGCAGCGTTCGCCGATGCCGTTGATGGTGCCCTGCACCTGGTCCACGCCGGCCGATACGGCGCACAGGCTGTTGGCCACGGCCAGGTCGCCGTCATTGTGGCAGTGGATGCCCAGCGACGTTCCCTGGCCCAGCTCGCGGCGGATGGCCTTCACGCAGTCGGAGACAAAAAACGGCAGGCTGCCGCCGTTGGTGTCGCACAGCACCAGGCGGTCGGCCCCGGCCTTGGCCGCGGCCTTCAGTGCCGCCAGGGCATAGGCGCGGTCGGTCTTGAAGCCATCGAAGAAGTGCTCGGCGTCGAAGAACACCAGGGGCGAGAAGCCCTTGAGATAGGCGATCGTGTCGCCGATCATGCGCAGGTTCTCCTCCAGGGTGCAGCCCAGGCCGCCGGGGCCTGTCACATGTGCATCCCAGGTCTTGCCGAATATGGTGATGCCGCCTGCCTGCGCGTCGATCAGGTTTTTGATGTGCGCGTCGTTTTCGGGGGAGGCCCCGGGTTTGACCGTGCTGCCAAAGGCCATGACGCGCGCATGGCTGAAGGTGAGCTTCTTAAGTGTCTTGAACAGACGGTCGTCCTTGGGGTTGGCGCCGGGCCAGCCGGCCTCGATGTAATCGATGCCCAGCTGATCGAGCTTGAGCGCTATGGCGGCCTTGTCCTCCAGTGAGAAGGCCACGTCCTCGGACTGGGCGCCGTCCCTGAGCGTGGTGTCGTAGATCTCGATTCTACGCAAGGTCTTCACCCGGCTTGTCTTTCTCGAATTCTTCATGTAATACGCGCACGCCGAGCTCGATGTACTTCTCGTCTATGATGCAGGAGACCTTGATCTCGGAGGTGGAGATCATCATGATGTTGATGCCGACCGCGGAAAGCGCCTTGAACATGCGGACCGCCACACCGGCGTGCGAACGCATGCCCACACCCACGATGGACAGCTTGGCGATCGACGTGTCGCCAATGATGTCCTTGGCACTCAGCTTGGCCGCCGCGGTCTTGACGAGCTCCATGGCCTGGGAGAAGTCGTTCTTGGTGACGGTGAAGCTCAAGTCCGCGCTCTTGCCGTCCACCGAGACATTCTGAATGATCATGTCCACGTTGATGTTCTTCTCTCCCAGCGGGGTGAAGATCTCGGCCGCCACGCCGGGTTTGTCCGGAACGGCCAGGAGGGTGATCTTGGCCTCGTTCTTTTCATAGGTAATGCCGGAAACGATTTCACGCTCCATATCATCATCCTCCCTGGCGACTAACGTGCCGCCCTCGTCGGTGAAGGTGCTCTTGACCACCACCGGCACGTCATATTTCTTGGCAAACTCCACCGAGCGTGTCTGCAGCACCTTGGCGCCAAGAGAGGCCATCTCGAGCATCTCGTCATAAGAAATTTTGTCAAGCCGGCGGGCCTTGTCGCAGATGTTGGGATCACAGGTGTAGACCCCGTCCACGTCGGTATAGATCTCGCAGCGCTCGGCCTTCAAGACCGCGGCCAAGGCCACGGCCGAGGTGTCAGACCCGCCGCGGCCCAGCGTGGTGATGTCGTTCTCGTCGGTGATGCCCTGGAAGCCCGCCACCACCGCGACCTCGCGCGCCCGGAAGACCTTGCGGATGCTTTTGGCATCGATCTCGAGGATGCGCGCTTTGGTAAAGGCGTCATCGGTCCGGATGGGGATTTGATGCGCCAGGAGCGAACGGGCGGGGATGCCCAGCTGTTTCAGCGCCATGGCCAGGAGCGCCACGCTGACCTGTTCGCCCGTGGCCACCATGACGTCGAGTTCGCGCGGGTCAGGGGTAGGGGTGAGCTCCCTGGCCAGGTTTATGAGCTTGTCCGTGTGGCCGGACATGGCCGAAACCACCACGGCAACGTCATGGCCCTGGCGGTAACAGTCACTGATCCTGCCGGCCACATGCCGGATGCGGTCTATGTCGCCTACCGAAGTGCCGCCGTATTTCTGCACGATGATGGCCATGTTTTCCCTTCTTACGCGCCCTTGTCCACTTCTTATGCGGACGGTGCTTTATTCCTGGAACCAGGGGGCGTCCACCGTAATGCGGCGGGAGGTTTCATCCAGGTATTCGATCTTCACCTGCATGCAGGCGCCCTTGAAATATTCGCGCGCCACGTCCCCCCATTCCACCACCACGACATGCCCCTGATCCATGTAATCTTCCAGTCCCAGGCCCCATACCTCTTGTGAATCTAGCCTATAGAGATCTACATGTACGATGTCAAGTCTGGCCTTGTAGATGTTGACCAAGGTGAAGCTGGGACTTACCACCGGATCGAGCGATTCCAACCCGGCGGCGATGCCCTTGGTGAAGACGGTCTTGCCCGCGCCCAGGTCACCGCTTAGGAGGATGATCTCGCCGCCCTTGAGCCTGCGGCCGATGCGTTCTCCCAGCGCGCGCGTCTCCTGCACCGTTGCGGTCGTGTAGGTGTTCACGCACGTTCCTTCAGGATAAGCGGGATCTCCTCCAGGAGGTCGGAGGCGATCTGCCCCCGGGCCTTTCTATGCCCCACGCGGTCGGAGGCCAGGCCGTGCAGGTAGGCTCCTATGCAGGCGGCCGTGAACGGCGGCAGACCCTGGGCCAGGAAGGTGCCGACGATGCCGGAAAGGATATCGCCCATGCCGCCCGAGGCCATGCTGTTCGAACCGGTAGGGTTGATGGCCACGCTGCCGTCCGGAGCAGCGATCACTGTGCGGTGACCCTTGAGGATGACCGTGGCGCCCAAGCTTTCGGCGCACCTGCGGGCGGCGCCGATGCGGTCGCGCTCGATATCCGCCACCGGCAGGCCCAAAAGCCGGGACATCTCGCCCGGGTGTGGGGTCATGACGGACGCCACCGACAGGCAGATGTTCGACTGGGCAATGATGTTCAGGGCATCGGCGTCCAAGACCATGGGGCAGGTGCATCCGCAGGCCATGCCCAGGACGAACTCGGCCGTCTCTTTGGCCTGTCCGATGCCCGGGCCCATGATCACGGCGTCCGAGGCTTCGCTCAAGCGCAAGGCCTCATCCAGCATGGTCGACGTGAAGACCTGCGCACCTTTTTTGCCGAGAGGATAGGTCATGACCTCGGTGAGCTTGACCTCCAGGATGGGATTGAGCTCCCAAGGGGCGGCCAGGGTCACCAAGCCGGCGCCCGTGCGCAACGCGGCCTGGCTTGCCAGGCAGGCCGCGCCGGTAAGGCCCGGCGAGCCGGCGAACAGGGCCACGCGGCCGAAGTCGCCCTTGTGCGCCTCGGGCGGACGCACCGGAATGTTATCCAGCTCGGAAGCTTCCAGCAGGATGATGTTCCAGTTGTCCTGCTCCACGGCCTTGGGGATGGAGATATCGGCCACCACGAGCTTGCCCACGTAGGGCATGCCGGAGGCCAGGACGCAGCCCACCTTGGGGTAGCCGAAGGTGACGGTCAGCGTGGCCCGAACAGCCAGGCCCAGAGGAAAGCCGCTGTCCGCGTCCAGGCCCGACGGGATATCCACCGCGACCACCGGCATGGGAGAATCGTTCAGGCATTCGATGACCTGCGAGTACAAGCCCTTGACCTGCTTGGACAAGCCGGTGCCTAAGAGCGCGTCCACGCAGACATACGCCCGGCGCGAGGCCAGCTCTTGCTTGAGGGACTCCAGATCGCTTTGGTCCAGGACCACGGCGATGGGCACACCCATGTTGATGAGTACGTCCAGATTGATGCGCGCGCTATCGGTGACCTCCGAGGTACGGCCCATGAGATAGACGCTGACGTCATAGCCCGCGTTCCACAGGTGCCGGGCGATGACGAAACCGTCCCCGCCGTTGTTGCCCTTGCCGGCGATGACGATGATGCGCTCCACGCCCTCGCGTTTGAAGCGCATGCGAATCTCCTCGGCCACGGCCCGGCCGGCGTTTTCCATGAGCACCAGGGCGGGGATCCCCAGCTCGATGGCGGCCTGGTCGGCCTGCCTCATCTCTTGTGCATGCAAACATTTCATGGCAATACCTCCACAATAACCATGGCCACGGCATGCGAGCGTTCGTGCGACAGGCTGACGTGCACGCCGCGTATGCCCATGTTGTCCGCCAGCTTAAGCGCCACGCCGGACAGCCGTATCCGCGGCGGTTGTTCACCGGTTACCTGGATGTCTAAGAAACGGATGCCGCTGGTCATCCCGGTGCCCAGTGCCTTGACAAAGGCCTCCTTGGCCGCGAAGCGCGCGGCCAGAGAGGCGGACGGGTCCGTGCGCACGGTGCAATGGCGGATCTCTTCCGGGCCAAAGGCGCGTTTTAAGAAACGCTCGCCGTAGCGCTCAAAGAGGGTACGGATACGCGCGATCTCCACGATGTCGACACCGATGCCGGCGATCATGGGCTCTCCTGAATGGCGCCCAGCATGGCGCGCACGCGCGCGGCGCGCTTCACGTCATGCACCCGGATGATATCCACGCCTTCGAGCACGGCCCAGGCGGATACGGCGTCAGTGCCTTCCTCACGCTCGTCTACGGCCGTGTCCAGGGTCTGGCCGATAAAGGCCTTGCGCGAATGGCCGAGCATGAGAGCCACGCCCAGCGAGCGGAATTCACCGATATGCTTGATGAGCGACAGGTTGCCTGAGCGGTCCTTGCCGAAGCCGATGCCGGGGTCAATCACGATGCTTTCCCGCGCGATACCGTTCTCCAGGCAGGCCTTGATGCGTTCTTCCAGGAAATCGTAGATCTCGGGCACGATAGCGGCATAGGCGGTGTGGACCTGCATGGTCGCGGGCGTGCCCCGCATGTGCATGAGCGCCACGCCAAAGCCGCTCCTTGCCGCCAGGGCCATCATTTGCGGATCGGACAAGGCCGAGACGTCATTGATCAGGCAGGCCCCCTTATCGAGCGCCCGGCGGGCCACGGGGAATTTACGGGTATCGATGCTGATGGGCACGGAGCTTTGGCCCGCGAGCCGCTCGATGACCGGGATGACCCGTTCGATCTCGACCTCCCAGGTCACCTCGGCGGCGCCGGGACGCGTGGACTCGCCCCCGATGTCGATGATTTGTGCGCCCGCATCGATCATGGCCAGGGCGTGTTCCACGGCCGCCTCCGGGTCAAGGTGCGTCCCGCCGTCCGAGAAGGAATCAGGGGTGACGTTCAGAATCCCCATGATGACCGGCGTCTTTTCCCAGCGTGCCAGGCGTTCTCCCAGCTTGAGCTCCAGTCCCGTGCTTTGGCCGAAGACCTGGGCGCAGATCATCTCGACCACCTCGCGCATGCCGGGCTGGGCATGGAGCTTTTCCACCAGCTTGCGGTAATGGCGCAGATCGCCCATGAGCACGCAGTCGGAGTAGTCCACGCTGCCGGCGATCACACCGCGATGCACCGCCACGTCGCCGCCGAACGAGAGCATGGTCTGCTTGAGGATGTTGGCGATGTAGATCTTGACGCCCTCCAGCAAGAGCACCCGGTGAGTGAGTTTGGGCTCAAGGTACGGCAGCGACGCCGGATCGATCCCGCAGGCCAGGAGACAGCCGGCATCCGGACGGGAAAGCAGCCGCGCCCTAGGCCACAGCCTCCGCGAGGATGGCGTCGATTTCGCTGCCATCGATGACCTCCTTCTCCAACAGCCGCTGGGCGATGGTGTGCAGGGTGCCGATATGTTTCTCGATCAAAACCTTGGCGTTCTGATAGCATTCAAGCACGATATGCTTGACCTCCTGGTCGATCTTCTGCGCGGTCTCCTCGCTGTAATCGACCCGTTTGGCGATCTCGCGCCCCAGGAACATCTCCTGCTCGATCTTGCCGAAGCTTAAAGGGCCCAGTGAGCTCATGCCCCATTCCGTGACCATATGGCGGGCCATATCGGTGGCGCGCTCGATATCGTTGCCGGCGCCGGTGGTCAGGTGCCCGAGCACCAACTCCTCGGCCACGCGGCCGCCCATGAAGACCGTGATCGTATCCAGCAGATACTCTTTCTTGTAGGTGTGGCGGTCGTCGATCGGCAGCTGCATGGTCATGCCCAGGGCCCGGCCGCGCGGGATGATGCTGACCTTGTAGACCGGGTCGGCGTCCGGCAGCAGCTTGGCCAGCAGGGCGTGTCCGGATTCATGGTAGGCGGTGTTGCGCTTTTCCTCTTCCGAGATGACCAGGCTCTTGCGCTCCACGCCCATGAGGACCTTGTCCTTGGCCATTTCCAGGTCGGACATATCGACCTTGGTCTTTTTATACCGCGCCGCCAGGAGCGCGGCCTCGTTGACCAGGTTGGACAGGTCGGCGCCCGAGAAGCCGGGGGTGGCCTTGGCCAGAGTGGTGAGGTCGACATTTTCGGACATGGGGATCTTGCGGGTATGGACCTTGAGGATGCCTTCGCGTCCTTTCACGTCCGGACTGGCCACCACGACCTGGCGGTCGAAACGACCGGGCCTGAGGAGAGCCGGGTCAAGCACGTCCGGGCGGTTGGTGGCCGCCATGAGGATGACGCCTTCATTGGATTCGAAACCGTCCATCTCCACCAGGAGCTGGTTTAGAGTTTGCTCGCGTTCGTCGTGCCCGCCGCCTAAGCCGGCGCCGCGGTGACGGCCCACGGCATCGATCTCGTCGATGAAGATGATACAGGGAGCGTGCTGCTTGCCCTGGGCAAACAGGTCGCGCACGCGCGAGGCGCCCACGCCTACGAACATTTCCACGAAGTCCGAGCCCGACATACTGAAGAACGGCACGCCGGCCTCGCCGGCCACGGCCTTGGCCAGGAGCGTTTTACCGGTGCCCGGGGGCCCGAGCAAAAGCACGCCCTTGGGGATGCGGCCGCCTAAGGTGGTGAAACGCTTGGGGTCCTTGAGGAAGTCGATGATCTCCTCCAGTTCCTGCTTGGCCTCGTCTACGCCGGCTACGTCCGCGAAGGTCACCTTGATGCGGTCCTGCGTCATGAGGCGGGCCTTGCTGCGGCCGAAGCTCATGGCCTTGCTGCCGCCGGTCTGCATCTGGCGCATGAAGAGGATCCACACCCCGATCAGTAAGAGCATGGGTATCCAGGAGATCAACACCGACATGTACCAGGGGTCATTGGTCTTGGCCTCAGCCGAAACCTTGACGTTCTTGCCCATCAGCCGCTGAACCAGCTGCGGATCTTCCGGGGCAAAAGTTCTGAAGGCCGTGTCCTTGGAGTTCTTGATGTAAAGGCCCTCGATATTCTGTCCCTGGATCTTGACCTCCTTGATCTGGCCCGCGTCCAGGACCTGGATGAAATCGCTGTAGGCAAATTCGTCGATCTTGGGCTTGGGCTGATTGAAGAGGTGGTACAGCATGAACATGATGAGAATGATCACCACCCATAAGGCGGCGGTCTTCAAGAAATTGTTGGCCGTGACTTTATTTTGCATCGAGTGATACTCCCGCTCCGGCATTGAGGTCGGACAGGGCCATGGCGGCCAATGTCCGATAGGGAGATGGTTCGGGTTGGAACAGGTCCTGCGATGACCCGGTGGGCGCCGTCTGCTTGAGCAGATCGCCCAGGAGTGCTACCGCTTCCTTCTTTTTCTCCAGGGTTTTGAGGACCATGGCTTTATAGTACATGGCCTCCTGCTTGATGATCCCCTGGCCACCGGCGATGCAGGTATCCAGTGAGGGCAGGGCCTTGGCGTACTCCTTGCGGTCCATATAGGCACGGGCCATGATCAGCATGGACTGGTAGAACAGGATATCCTTGGAACCCCAGGTGTCAATGAACTCGCCGGCGTTTCTGATCGCTTCGGCCGTGTCGCCCTTGGCATAGGCTAGACCAGCCAGACGGAGTTTGGCAAGCTTGCCGGCCTTGGTGTCGGTATACGTACCGGCGATTTCACTCACGCTTTTCTGATCGGAGCCGGCCTTGATATAGGCGCTCATGGCCGTTTGTTCGCGGTAAGTCTTCCAGAAATACAGGCCGAACCCGCTTGCCAAAATGAGTATGATAATGGTAAGTCCGGCCGCAAAACGCCGGGGATTCTCGCGGATCCATTTCATGATTGAACTGGTGGTCGAGATGAATTCATCCGGTTCTTTCAACAAATCCTTGCGTGTCACATTCGCCATGCGTCTTCATCCTCCTCGCTTGCTATCATATAGTAATGAAGGCCTGCTCCTGTCAATGTGGATTATCCATCATCCTTATGCGTCTGGTAGGGTGTGGCCGTCGGTGGCGGCCTGAAGCGCGATTAAAAAAGAACACGCCCCGGCACAAGGTGCCGGGGCGTATTGGCTCAATCCTAAAAGCGGGTCTTAGAGGCTGGAGGCCCGTACGACCTGCGGGCTGATAAAGATGAGCAGCTCCTGCTTGCGGTCTACCTTGGTCTCGCCCTTGAACAGCCAGCCGATGATCGGTAGTTTACCCAGGAAAGGCACGCGCTGCACCGTATTGTCGACCTCGTTCTCGAGCACGCCGCCCAGGACGCTGGTTTCGCCTTCCTTGACCAGGACCTCGGTCTGCACCTCGCGCGAAATGATGGCCGGGTCGCCCAGGGCGTTTTTGATAGACTGATTCAGGGCATTGCGCTTGACCGAGATCTCCATGTTGATTGTCCCGTCAAAGGAAATGCGCGGGGTGACCTCCATGATCAGATCGATGTCCTTGAGCTCGGTGGAGACATTGCCGTCCGCGTCCCGCACCAGGTACGGGTATTTCAGGCCCTGGCGAATGACGGCCTTCTTGTTGTCCAGGGTGATGACCTTGGGACGCGAGATGACATTGATGTCGCCCTCGGTCTCACCGATATCCAGCTTGAGGTCGAGGTCCAGCATGGAACCGGCCAGACGGCCGAGGGTGATCCCGATGCCGGACAGCTGGCTCTGCGGGAAGTTGACCGCCATGGTGGGGGAGGGCACGACCGACGTGCTCCAGCCCGGCTCGGTGCTTGAAGCCGTACCCGCCACCGTGGTGCCGAAGAGGTTGCGCGCGGCGGTGGTGCTCCCGGAAGCAGCTCCGGTGAGGCCGAAGTGAGAAGAGTTGGACTGGTTGCGGTAGGCGCCGCCCCAGGCCACGCCCAGGCCGCGCTCGAAGTTGGTGTCGGCCTGCACAATCCTGGCCGAGATCAGGACCTGCTGGGTGGGACGGTCAAGACGCTTGATCATGGCGTAAAACTCGTCCACGTTGCGCTTGATGTCCTTGACGAACAGGGTATTGGTGCGCTCATCGCCGATGACGCTGGCGCGGTCGGACAAGATGCCGAAACCTTTATCCTTATCCTTGCCTCCCTGCTTTTCCAAGTTTTCCATGATGGACTTGGTCGAGGCGAAGTTCAAGGGGATAACCGAGGTGACCAGCGGTTCCAACTGCTCCGTGGTCTTCTGCGATTCGACCATGCGTTTCTTGGCGTCCTCGATCTTACCCGCGGGTGCGATGCGCACGACATTGCCCAGGTCCATCTTGCCGAGGTCCTTGCTCTCCAGGATCACATCCAGGGCCTGATCCCAGGGCACATCCTTGAGCCGGATGGTGATGGTGCCCTTGACCTCGTCCGAAGTAACGATGTTGAGACCGCTCACATCGGCGATGATGCGCAGCACATTATGGATGTCGGCGTTCTGGAAGTCGAGCGTGATGGGCTGGCCATGATATTTCGGCAGGTAGGAGCCGACAAGTGTAGGGGTTGTTTCCGGGGCCTGGCGTGAGAAGGGCTCCTTGCCGGATTTGACGTCGGCGGCTACTGACTTGGCCCCTGAATCGACCTTGACCACCTTTACGGCGGCGGCCTTTAAGTCGGCCGGTATATCGAAGTCCAGGAGCAGCTGGTTCTTGTCTTGTGAAATGAAATAAGGCGCCATCTGTTTCATGGCGATCTCAAAGATTACATTCTTGCCGTCCTGCTTGGGGATGAACTGGTCTACGGCGGTCACGAACTCCTTGGTCACAAAGGGACGCGCCAGGCTGTTCGGCAGGGTGGCGTTGTCGATCTTCAGGATGACCATGCCGCCCTTGCGCATCACGTCATAGGTGGCCTTGTCATCCAGACCGATCTGGATCCTCGATTTCTTGTCGATATTCATGAAGTCCACGCTCTTGACCGTCAGCGCCGCGGCGTAAGCAGGTAGGACAAGTATGCCGATCAACAGGATAAAGATCATTCTCTTATTCATATCTACCTCTCCCCCTCTTCTTTCCTCAGTGACAATACTATTTCGCGGGTGTTGACGCGCCCCATGTAGTCCTTGAAGTGCTGTTTTATCGTAACCCCGCCAGCCTGGATATCGGTCACGATGCCCGAGTTTTCACCGATCAGGGTCCCCACCTTGATGATATAGCCCATATTGGCGGTATCCTGGATCAGGGCTTTGGGCTCCTTGCCCATGATGACGCCCACCAGTTCAATCTGGGACAGCATCAGGCGCTGTAGAGGATCAACGCCCTTGCCGCCAAGGTCTTCCGGCTTGGCGATCATATACTGCTGGAAAGGATCACGCGTGCCTGTCACCGTGTATTCTGGCTTGGGCTTCTCCTCGGTGACCAGCACGGGTTTGATCTGTTGAATCGCTTTGGCCGGCGCTTTCGCGACAGGAGAGGTTCCGGCCGCTTTATCCTCGGTTTTGGAAGGGCACCCCGCCAATCCGAGAACGCATACCAGTAAGACAATGATCGCTGTCATCCTGTTCATTGCGTCGTCACCCCTTCGATAAACTTGTATGTGGTCGCCATGCAGGTCGTGGTGACCGAGGTCCGTCCGTCCGATTCCCTCTTGGGGCCGGACATGGAGATCTCCGACATGTTGACGATGCGCGGCATCTTGGAAACCCGGTCGAAGAAGGTGACCACATCGCGATAGGTCCCCTGGACTTTAATATCGACCGGGATTTCGGCATAAAAATTCTTGGGTACCTCGGGCCTGGGCTTGAACAGGATGAAGTTCAATCCGGAGGATTTTCCCAGGGACGATATGGTCTCCAGGAGCGAGGGGATCTCGCTCTTGTCGGGCAGCTGCTTGAGAGCCAGGACCAGTTCATGCCTAGTCTGCTCCAACTCGGCCTCATACTTGGGGCGTTCGGCCACGATCGCCTGCTTGGCGGAGAGCTCCTGCTTGAGCGTCGTAAGCTCCGGTTCGAGGGTCTTCACCTCGGTCATGACCGGCCGGTAGAGAAACTGCCAGTAGACGGCCACGATGATACCCAGGATCAAAGCCAGTACGACGACCTTTACGATCGCTTTCTGCCTCATGAGTATTTCGATCACATTCATATGCCACCTCAAGCCGGTAACTTTACTTTACATTGGATGACAAACTTGACGTTGGCGCCTTCCTGTTCGGTCAGGATGAGCTCCACATCGCCGAACTGCTGCGATCCCTGGAGTTTTTTCATGAATTCGGCGATGACGGTGTTGTCCACGGCCAGACCATCTAGGACCAGTTTGCCGCCGGTATTGCTCAAGGACCTGATCCAGACCTTTTCCGGCATCAGCGTGCTCAACTCGTCCAGCATCTGCACCGGACCGGACTTCTTGGCGTTGAGATCCTTGATAATATCCAATTTGCGTTCCAGCTCTTGTTTGCGTTTTTTGAAGACCTCGATCTCGCCCGCCTGGACGGTCAGCTTCTGGATCTCAATGCGGGTATCGGTGATTTCCTGCTGCAGATTGTCACGGCGGATCTTCAGGGTTTCATGGAAGGCCCCCAGCACGACAACCAGAGCGATGATGCTGATGCCCAGGACGGCCAGCTGGGATATCAAAGCCTTGCGCCGTAGTTCAGCCTTTATGGGAAGCAGATTGATGGTTACCATTTGTAATCCGCCCTCCTTAGTGCAAGGCCTACCGCAACCGCCATCTGGGGGGCGATATAGGCCATATATGCTGGATCGAACATTTTTTCGTTCCAGGAGATCGTATTGAAAGGATTGACGAGCTCCACGGGGATCTCCATCTGCTTCTTCATCAGCGTGATCAACCCCGGGGTGCGCGCCGCGCCTCCGCTCATGTAGATGCGTTCGATATTTTCATTGACCATGGTGGAAAGGAAGAAGTCGATCGTGCGGCGGATTTCCTGCACAAAGGTTTCACAGGCCATCTTAAAGATATAGTTGATGCGCTCCAGATCGATGCCCTCGATATTGGCCCCGTGCTTGATATTTTCGCCCCTCTCGAAGCTCACGCCGAATTCCCGCTGGATGCGTTCCGTCAACTGGCGGCCGCCCATGGAAATGTCGCGCGCGAAGACGCTCATCCCGTCCTTTAAGACATTGATGTTGATCATGGAGGCGCCCACGTCCACCAGTGCGACGATGGATTCCGGGGCGTCGGGATAATTAACCTGGTACATGGTCTCCAGAGCGAAGACATCCACATCTACCACGGTCGGCTTGAGGCCGGCATTACGGATGGCGGAGGCGTAATCGTCGACCATTTCTTTCTTGGAGGCCACGAAGAGCACGTCCATCATGTCCGAGCGCTCGAGACTTTCACCCAGGATGTAGAAATCCAGGTACACGTCGTTGATGTCGAAGGGGATGTACTGCTCGGCCTCCACCATCAGGGTCTGTTCGAGCTCGGCGTGGGTCATGATCGGCAGTTCGGCCTTCTTGACGATGACCGAGTGGCCCGAAACAGCCGTGGCCGCTCCCCGCACGCGCACCTTTAAATCGTCGCGCAGATTTTTGATGGTCTCAACCACCGTCTCGGAATCCATGATATCCTTATCGACGATGCATTCCGCGGGCACCATACCCAGACCAAGGGACTTGAGCTCATACTTGCCCCTGGTCTTTTCCAGGTCCACCATCTTGATTGAGTGCGACCCGATATCCAGGCCTAACAAGGTCTTTTTTTCAAATAGCATCTCCTCACCCCGTAATCAGATCTTTTTCTTTTTGATTACTACGATGATATCCCCAGGTCGTACCAGATTCATTTCCTTGGTGATAACGTGTTCGATGTAGGGCAAGTTCTCTCTGAGGAGACGTGCCTCCTGGGCCAGAACTTCGTTTTCCTGACGCAGGACGGTGTTTTCCGTGTTCAAGGTTGTAAGCTCCTGTTTGAGATGGTAGGCCTTGATGAGCCCCTTTTCGCCCGGAATGCTCATGAGCGACGTCAAAACCGCCACCATGATCAGCCCATACATAATGAGACGTGATATCTGCATACTTTTCCGTCTTATATACCCATAATACATTCGAATCATTAAAAATCAATCCCAGCACACACATAGGAGGAGTATCGGGTTCAATGAAAAATATCTTTACATTATTTTTTCTTTCGTCAAGCAAAATCGAGCATCTCAAGCAATCCCGTCCCGGACTGTTCGCGGCAATGATCGATCGGAGGGGTCGGGGGAGTCGCAGCCGCACAGTCTTCAAGGAAATCAAGCGCCGAAGCGATGATGCAAGCCTGCCGCCACGCCCATCAGAAAGCCGCCGATATGCGCGAACCAGGCAATGGAGGTAGGGGTGCCCAGGGTCAGGTAACCATTGGCCCCTTGTAGGGCAAACCAGCCGATCATGAAGATGATGGCCGGCACCTCCACGATCTTGATGAGAAAGATGATCGGTATGAGCGTGACGATCTTGGCCCGCGGAAATAAGACCAGGTAAGCGCCCATCACGGCCGCGATGGCGCCCGAGGCGCCGACCACGATGACCTCGGAATGCGGGTGGACGATGGCATGGGCATAAAAGGCCACCAAGACGGCCGCGGCATAAAAGACGACAAAACGCATCCAGCCCAGCTCTTTCTCGACCGCCGGGGCGAAGACCGAGAGAAAGAGCATGTTGCCGCACAGATGAATGTACCCGCCGTGCATAAAGCCCGAGACAAAGATGGAGCGGTGGATCGCAAGCAAGCTGCCGGTGCCGGCCGTTAGGTAAACGTAGATATCGTGCGGACTCACCCCGTAGAGATCAAAGATGCGCGTGCCGGAACGGACCTCCTCCACGAACATGGCCAGATTGACCAGCACTATGAGCACGGTAATGAGCGGCCATCCGCGCTTGGAGGTCGAGGCGTCCTTGATGGGGATCATTGCACAGGCTCAATAGCATGAAAATATTTTGTCCTTCCAGAGAAAACCGGCTTATGCATGAGGAGTATGTGGACATACCCCCTCGTTTTCGCTATAAGTCCGGTCATGAAGAACATAGGGCTCATCCTCATGGCCGGCGGGATCATACTGATCGTCGTCGGCCTCACCCTGAACCTCGGGATCATACCCTGGGGCAGGCTTCCGGGCGATATCCGCATTGCCAGGCCGGGGATGCATATCTATTTTCCATTGGCGACCTGCTTGTTCATATCGCTGGCAGCCAGCCTCGTCGTCTTCATCCTGCGCTTTTTCCGGTGAGCACCCATGCTGCCGGTTGACACCTTCATCGGTTGGTTCATGCGCCTTAAGTCAAGGGAGTATCTGACCTTCAAGGATATGGGCCGTATAGACCCGGCACCGGCGCCGGAAAAACCCATCCATCTCTACCTGCACGTGCCGTTCTGCGCCCGGCTCTGTCCGTACTGTTCCTTCCATCGCGTGCGCTTTGAAGAGAGCCTGGCCCGCGCCTATTTCACGGCCCTGCGGCAGGAGATCAGGATCTACCACCGCCTGGGGTACCGTTTCTCGGATGTGTATGTGGGCGGCGGGACCCCGACCATTATGATGGATGAGCTCCTGGATACTATTGCGCTCCTTAAACAGCTTTCAGACCCGGGCAATATCTCGGTGGAGACTAATCCGGACCGCCTCGAGCCAGGTCAGCTCGCCGCCCTGGCCGATGCGGGCGTGCGCCGCGTATCGGTGGGCGTGCAGACCTTTGACGACGACATCCTCAAGCTCATCGACCGTTATGACAAGTATGGCAGCGGCGCACGCATCGCGGAGAAGATCCAGGCCGCGCAGGGCATCGTGCAGACGCTCAATATCGACATGATCTACAACTTCCCGGTCCAGACGCTGGCCCAGCTTGAGGCCGATCTTAAGGTCCTGAACCGGCTGAAACCGGACCAGATCACCTTCTACCCGCTCATGATCTCGGATGCGACGCTGGCCGGTATGACCGGCATCATGGGAAGGCACAGCCTCAAGCGCGAGCGGCGCTATTACGAAACCATCCTCCGCTCCCTGGCCGCGGAATACCGGCCCGGATCGGCCTGGTGCTTCTCGCGCACCCCGGGCATGATCGATGAATACATCGTCACGCATGACGAGTATGTCGGCGCGGGCAGCGGGGCCTTTGGCCTGGTGGGCGGCGCCATCTATGCCAACACCTTTTCCATCCCCGACTATATCAGGACCCTGTCCGAGGGATGCCTGCCGCTGAAGGCCCGCAAGCTCTTTTTCCCCACCGAGCTGGCGCGCTACACCTTCCTCATGGACCTTTTCGGGCTCAGGATGGACAGGACCGCCTTCAGGCGCAAGTTCGGCCGCGATGTATGGCGGGTCCTGTGGATGGAATGCCTCTTCTTTACACTGATCGGGGCCCTGTCCACGGACAAGCAGGCGCTTACCGTGACCCCGCGCGGGCAATACGACTGGGTCATCATGATGCGTGAGTTCTTCATCGGGGTGGACAATTTCCGCGACTTAAGCCGCAAGACGTCGTCTTAAAGGGTTGGTCGGGAAAATCGGGTAGGGGCGACCGCTTTTGCGGCCGCCCCTACAAGTACCGTCCCTACAAGAACTGGCTGTCGAGCCGTTCAACGAGGAAATCGATCTCCTTCTTGGTCTTGAGGTTGCCGGTATACTGCGCATCCATGACTTCCAGGGCGTGGATGATGGAGGAATGCTTGCGGTCGAAGGCCTCACCAATAGTCTGGAGGGACTCCTTGGTATAGCGCTTGCACAGGAAGATGGCCACCTGCCGGGGATAAAGGATTTCCTTCTTGCGGGACGAAGACGACAACAACTCCTTGGCGATGCCGAAATTCTTGGCCACGAAATCCTGGATAAAGGGGATATCGATGCGGGCCTGCTTCTCGAGCGTGCCCTCCAGGATCTCCTTGGCCAGGCCAAGCGAGATCTCGCGCTTCATGAGCGAGCTCATGGCGGCGATGGTCAGCACCGCGCTTTCGAGCTCGCGAATATTGGCCGTGATGTTGTCGGAGATGAAGCCCACCACGTCATCGCGCAGATCGATACCCTCCTTGCGGGCCTTGTAGCGCACAATGGCGGCGCGGGTTTCGTTGTCCGGTCGTTTGATGTTGATCACCAGGCCGGAGGAGAAGCGCGACTTCAAGCCCTTGTCCACCTGCGGAATGGACGACGGCGGCCGGAATCCGGACAGGATCACCTGGGTGCCGGCGCTGATGAGGTCGTCCATAATGCAGGCCAGCTCCATCTGGGTCTTCTCCTTGTTGCCGAAGAGGTGCACGTCGTCGATGAAGAAGACGTCCATACGCGAGCCGTGGTAGGCATGCTTGAACTTGTCGATGGTGTTGTTCTTGATGGCGTAGATGTACTCTTGGGAGAAGTCGCGGGCCGTGGTGTAGCGCACCCTGAGCCTGGGTTTGGACCTGACCACCCGGTTGCCGATGGCATGCGAGATATGGCTTTTGCCCAATCCGATATCGGAATAGAAATACAGGGGGTTGTAGCGGCTGATGGAATCCTCGGAGGCGGCCATCGCGGCTTCATAGGCGAAGGCGTTGCACTTACCCACGATGAACTCCTCGAAGGTGAAGCGGGGGTTGAGTCCGCTGCCCGCCGCGGGTGTGGCGGCCGGGGGCAGGACCATCTGGACCGGGCGGGGGGTGCTGGCCGCCACGCGCGGCTCGGTGCGCGTACACACCAGAAAATCCACATCCGCGGCCCTGCCCAGCGTCTCACGCGCGCAGCGGCTGATGAGATCCTTGTACTGGCGTTTGATGTACTGCTGCATGAACAGGCTGGGACAGAAGACGAGGATTGTCCCCTCCCGTTCAGACAGGTCAATCTGATCGATCAAGGCTTTTTCCGAAGGACAGCTGACTTCTGCAACGATGGCGTTTCGAATTCGAACGAGATCTACCTCCAGCACAACTTGCCTCCGAAAACAGAATTTTTATTTGAATGCATCGTGAACGAGCCGCATATTGTTCCGATTGCCGGCAAAGGTCAAACACGGATTGCGGCGATTATCAGCATTGGTTCGATTCTGTAATATGTTATGAAAAATTGATGACATATATCTCCAAAGCTTGTCTTTCCGGCATGTCTCGGTGAAGCTAGTCATTGCTATCAAAGCCTGTACGGATCGCCTGCGGTTGGGTTTTCTACAAATTGTAGAAAACTCACGAACTCTCAAATTCGAGCGCTTTCTTTGAAATCTTTTTGTTTGCTATACATCTCAAGGTAGCGCCTGGCCGGAAGTGACCAGCTCACATCACGCTCCATGCCGTTTTTTCTCAAGCGTAGAAAGAGCCCCTGATCCTCCCTGAAAATACGGATACTTTCCTTTACTGTTTCTGAAAGGGCGTAGCTGTCGATGCCTTTGACGCGCAGGCCCACAGGCTTTTTACCCTCCCCGAGGGCCGTCACCGTATCGGCCAGTCCGCCGACCGGGGTGACGATCGGAATCGTGCCGTAGCGCATGCTGATCATCTGGTTCAAGCCACAGGGTTCGAAGCGCGAGGGCATGATGAAGAAGTCGGCTCCGGCCTCGATGGCATGCGCCAAGCCGTCGTCGAAACCGATATGCGCGCTTACGCGGCCGGGAAAGGCCCGCGACAATTCCCGCAAGCGGTCCTCATACCAGGCCTCGCCGTTGCCGAGCGCGGCCACTTGGGCGCCTGCTGCCGCCATCTCCGGGATGACGGGCAGGATCAGATCGAGGCCTTTCTGGTCCACCAGGCGGGTGATGATGCCGAAGAGCGGGGCCGCCGGATTGGTCTCCAGGCCCATGCGCTGCTGCAGCGAGGCCTTGCACGCCTGTTTGCCGGACATGTCGCGCATGTCGAAGACAGCGGCGATCAATGGGTCATGGGCCGGGTCCCAGACCGCCACGTCGATCCCATTGACGATCCCGGTCAGCTTATGGGCCGCCGACCGGAGGAGACCGTCCAACCCGACGCCGAACTCGGGGCGCTGGATCTCCTGCGCATAGGTGGCCGACACCGTATTGACGTGATCGGACAGGACAATGCCGGCCTTCATGACGTTGATGCCCCCGTAATACTCCAGACACCAGGGCGCGAAGAACTCCTGCGGCAGAAAGAGCTGCGGCCAGAGAGACGCATCGAACAGCCCCTGGTAGGCCAGGTTGTGGATGGTGAAGATCGTCACGATGTCGTGCATGTCCAGGGCGCGCAGATACGCGGGGATCAGGGCGGTCTGCCAGTCGTTGCAGTGCACGATGTCCGCTCCCAAGAGCGGTATCAGCTCCACGCAAGCGCGCGCGAAGAAGGCGAAGCGCTCCAGGTTGTCGGGATAATCCCGGCTGGCGTAGGAGTACAGACCGCCCCGGCCGAAGTGTTCATCGTTGTCGATAAAATAGACGTGCCCCAGCCGCACGATGGAGGCCTGCGCGATGCCGGCGCCTAAGGGGAAAAAGATATCGTCGACTTTCTGCAGGGGCAGTCCTTGGGCCTTGACCGGACCGTAGAGCGGCATGAGAACGTCGCAGGCCACGCCCAGTTCACGCAAGGCCGCCGGCAAGGCCCCGCTCACGTCGGCCAGACCGCCGGTCTTGGCATAAGGTGTCACCTCGGGCGAACAGAACAGTACACGTTTGATCATCAGCCCCATCCTAACAGAATTTCGTAGCCCTTAAAAGGCCTTTGAGGCTTGGGGGAGAGGGTTGATTTTGGAACCTCTTTGATCTATGATGCATCCATGAACGCCCTGGAATTCGAAAGCGCTTTACGGGAATTCGAGCTCAATGTCCAGAAGCGCATGCCCTCCATGGTCAATGTGTACCTGGCCAACCGCGGGGTGCGCGAACACGAAACGACCTTCAACCATTTCATCGAAAACCTCAAACGGCAGCGCGCCGTGCTGTTGCGGGATATCCCGCGCCTGGCCAAACCCGCCCAGAAGATCCGATACTTCAACACGGTCTATAATATGGATTCGCAGCTCAGGAGCATGGGCAACCGCGATGTGCTCAAGGACAGGATGAAAAAGCGGCGTCATACCATGGAGGCCCCGGTAGATTATGATATCGGCCAGGGACCCGAGGCCGGAACCTTGATCAATGTCTTCAACGACGGCCTGCTCTTGAAAACCAGCCACAAGGTGGCCTTGGATCACGAGGTCGTGGTCATGATCGCGGGAACCCGCGCCCGGGGCAAGGCCGTATGGTCCATCCCGTCCGACAACGGCAAGGTCGAGACCGGCATCAAGCTCATCGACATACCCCAGGAACTGGCCGCCGAGCTGAACAAATTCATGGAAGGCAAGGAATAGGGCAGGAGTAAGAAGACAGAATTCAGGAGTCAGAAGTCAGAAGAGAACCCTGGAATTCAGGAGCTAGAATTCATGAGTCAGAATAAATCTAAACGTGATGAATGATCTGTTATCTGAGCATCAACCGATAGTATTCCCCAACGTGTATTCCTGGTCCTTTCATTCCGAATTCTGACTCCTGAATTCTGTCTTCTCTCTTCTCTCCCCTGACTTCCATTGACTCCGCGGCGTCGAAGATAGTATGCCTGGCATATGACATTCGCGATCGTCACGCTGGGCTGCAAGGCCAACCAGTACGAGGGCCAGCGCATGCGCGAGGCCCTGAGCGCTCAAGGGTGGCGCGAGCAGCCGTTCGGAAGCCGGGTCGGGCTGAGCATCATCAATACCTGCACCGTCACACACCAGGCGGATGTCGAGAACCGTAAGCTTATCCGCAAGGCCCTGGGGCAGGGCCGCGTGATCGTGAGCGGGTGCCAGGCCGTGACCGACCCGGATGCCATCTTTGCCATCGATCCCTCGATCGAGGTGATGACACCCGCCCAGGTGGCCGAGGCCTTTGCAAGCCCTCTGCCGCGCTTTATCAGCGCCTTCGCAGGCCATGCCCGCGCCTTCGTCAAGGTGCAGGACGGCTGCGACCACTTCTGCGCCTACTGCATCGTACCCCGTGCCCGGGGCTGTCCGGTCAGCCGGCCGGCAAACGATATCGTGGACGAGATCAATACCCTGGTGCGCTCCGGATACCGCGAGGCGGTCCTGACCGGGATCAATATCGGGCTCTACGAGGGCGGTCTGGCGGCGCTGATCGGGAAGATCCTGAACGATACGGCCATCGCGCGCGTGCGCATCAGCTCGATCGAGCCCTGGACCTTTGATCCGCTGCTGTTTGAGGTCCTGGAATCTCCCCGCGTCTGCCGGCATCTGCACCTGCCGCTGCAGAGCGGAAATGCCAAGGTGCTTGAGGCCATGGGCCGGCCGTACACCCCGCAGTATTACGAGGCCCTGATCCGCGAGCTAAAAACACGCTTTCCGGACCTGGGGCTGGGGTCAGACGTCATGGTGGGCTTTCCGGGCGAGGACGAGGCTGACTTCGAAGAGAGCCGGCGTTTCATCAGCGGTCTGCCGCTGGCTTACCTGCATGTCTTTGCCTATTCGCGCCGTGAGGGCACCAAGGCCTCAGCCCTTTCCCATCAAGTGCCTTCGCCGGTGAAACGGCGCCGGGCCCTTGAGCTCAAGAGGCTTTCAGATGAGAAACGCGCGGCCTTTGAAGCCTCGCAGCAGGGCCGGCACCACGATATCCTCGTGACCACGGCCGCAGGCGGCGTCTGCCATGGCATCAGCGGCAACTACCTGCCGGTGCGGGTCGCCTGTCCCGGGGTGCGCGGCGAGCTCCTGCCGGTACGCATCGACGGCGTGCAGGCCGCGCCTTTCAGGGGGCGCATCCATGGATAACCGCTCCATCGCCGCACTGCTCAGGGAAGCGGCCGACGCCCTGGAATACCTGGACGAGCCGTTCAAGGCCCGCGCCTATCGCAAGGCCGCTGCAAGCGTGGCTGACGCAAACGTACCGCTGGCCGAGCTTGCGGCCGCCGGAAGGCTGACCGACCTGGACGGCGTCGGCAAAGGCCTCGAAACCCTCCTGACGGACTGGGCGCTTAAGGCCGATTTCTCCGCTTTGGAAGGGCTGCGCGCCCGGCTCCCGGCCGGTTTATCCGAGATCCGCAAGGTGCCGGGCTTAGGAACCACGAAGATCAAGGCCCTGCACGCCCTGGGTGTTCAGACGCTCGAAGACCTGGGTTCAGCCTGCGACAGCGGCAGACTCCTGGGTCTCAAAGGCTTTACGCCCCGGCATATCGGCCGCATGCGCCGGGCCGTGGACGACATCATGGCCTACCGGGGCCGGTTCCTCCTGGACGAGGGGCTCTCTCAGGCGCACTATCTCATGGACTTGATGGCACAAGCAGACATCATGGCCGCCCTGACCGGCGAGTGCCGCCGGGGCTACGAGACGCTCGCGGGCGTCGATATCCTGGTGAAGGAATCGCCCCAGGCCATGGCCGCCCTGGACAGAATCATGGGCGAGCCCGACATCATGACCGAGCTGAGCCTGAGCTATGTGCGCGAGCGGACCCTGCCGGTCAACTGCCATATTGCCTCTGAACAAGGCTTTGCGGCGAGCCTTTTCCTCTTGACCGGCTCGAGGGACCATACGGATCGGATCGCCTCGCTGGCGCGCGCCCAAGGCCTGCATATCCGGCCCGACGGTCTGTTCGCGGCCGACAAGCGCCTGGATCTGCCGGACGAAGAGGCGCTCTATGCCCGCCTGGGATTATCTTTCATCCCGCCTGAGCTGCGCGAGGAGGGCGGCCGCGAGATCGCCCTGGCCGAACGTGGCGCATTGCCCGAGCTGATCAGAGAGGCCGACATCGTTGGGATCATCCATAACCATACCACCTTCAGCGACGGAAAATGCACGCTGGTAGAGCTGGTGGACGCCGCGCGCGAGCTGGGATACGCCTGGATCGGCATCAGCGACCACAGCGTAAGCGCACGCTATGCCGGCGGCATGAACCTCAAGGCCGTAAAGAAACAACAGGCCGAGATCGAGGCCTTGCGAGGCGTTGCCGGGATCGCCGTGCTTAAGGGCGTGGAGTGCGACATCCAGCCCGACGGGTCGCTGGATTATCCCGATGAAGTGCTCGCCGGCTTCGATTTTATTATCGCCAGCATCCACACCCGGATGGACATGGACGCCGCGGCCATGACCGGCCGCATCATCACGGCGCTCAAGCACCCCCGCACCTCTATCCTGGCGCACCCCACCGGCAGGCTGCTGTTGGCGCGCTCGGCCTATGCGCTGGATATCGAAGCCGTGCTGGAAGAGGCGATCCGGCAACGGGTCATTGTGGAGCTCAATGCCCACCCCTGGCGTCTGGACCTGGACTGGCGTCTGATCGAGCGTTTCACCGCCGCCGGCGGCATGATCGCCATCTCACCGGACGCCCATGAACGCTCAGGATTGATGGACATGCGCTACGGGATCATGATGGCGCGCAAAGGCATGCTCACCGCCCGACAGTGTCTCAACACCTTCGACCTCGAACGCGCCCGGCAGGTCCTGAAGCGATGCGCATAGAAGCCTCACAGGCCTCGTACCGCTATGAGCTGCCCGGCGATGAGTGGGCCGTGCGCGATGTCAGCCTGACCATCGAGCAGGGGGAGAAGATCGTCATCACGGGTCCGGCCGGTTCGGGCAAGACTACGCTGATCGAGATGCTCGACGCCTTGATCCTGCCGAGTAAAGGAGATATCCTCTTCGACGGGATGAGTGTGCGCCGACTGGCCAAGGCCAAGCGGCTGACCGACATCCGCCGGCGCGTCGGGGTCTTGTTCCAGTTTCCGGAACATCAGTTTTTCCAGGAAACGGCCTATGACGAGCTGGCCTTCGCCATGCGCAATTTCTTCGGTCCCGACGAGGAGAGAATCGCCGCGCGGGCCACAGAGATCCTGGAGAAGTTTCACATGGACGTGGAGCGGCTTCGGCACATATCGCCCTTCAATTTGAGCTCGGGCGAGAAGCGCAAACTGGCCCTGGCGTCGGCCCTGATGCCCGCGCCCGAGGTGCTCATCCTGGATGAGCCCACGGCCGGCATGGACGCCCTGGCCAGGCGCGAACTGCTGCGACTGGTTGAGACTTTGGATGGCGCGACCGTCATCATCGTGACCCATAACCTGGAAGACTTCCTGCCCATCGTGGACCGCATCATCGGTCTGGCGGCCGGCGAGAAAGTTCTCGACATGCCCCGGCCCGTGATCCTGGAGGATATCGAGCGCATGGCGGCCTGCGGCATGAAGCCGCCGCTGGTGCTTGAGGTGCAGGCCTGGATGAAGCAGCAAGGCGTGACGCTGAGAAGGGTCTACTATGAGATGGAAGGCCTCATTGAGGAACTGAAGAAGGCCGCCTCCTCCGGCGCAGGTTGACTATTGTCCGCTTAGACTTATTAATGGTTATAGCAGCGGGAGGACCTATGCAGAAGCGGACCTTTGTGGAAATGAAGGTGGCCGGCATCGCCCTTGACCCTACCAACAACGCGCCCATCGTGGTTTTGAAGGATGTGCCCGGCAAGATCGTCCTGCCGATCTGGATCGGCATCATGGAGGCCAGCTCGATCGCCGCGGCCCTGGAAGGCTTGAGCTATGCCCGCCCCATGACCCACGACCTCATGGCCGGGCTCTTGCAGCGCATCGACGTGCGCGTCACCAAGATCGAGATCGTGGACCTGAAGGACAATGTCTTCTACGCCCTGATCGTGCTGGAGTTCGGCGGCGAGGTCGTCAGCATCGACGCGCGGCCTTCGGACGCCATAGCCCTGGCGCTCAGGACCAAGGCACGTATCTTCGTGGCCAATCATGTGGTGAAGGAGGCGACCCACGTAGAGGAGGAACCCGCCACCGGCGACAAGATCGCGGTGGGCTTCGAGCAGAACCAGGACAAGCTCCAGGAAATCCTGGAAAAGATGGACCCCGAGGATTTCGGCAAGTTCAGGGCCTGAAAAACCTGCCCGGCATTGCCGTGGGGCAGGGGCGAGAGAGAAAACGGCGCCCTGCATTCCCGAGCATGCCATCGGCGGCGCTTTACTGAAAAAAACCTATCCCATCGAAGTGTTGCAATCCGCGCCGCCGTAAGGTATCGGCCTTATGAATGATGCGAAACGAACGCGGCTTTGTCCTGGTCAGTGTGCTGCTCTCATCCTTTCTGACGCCCTTCATGGGCTCGGCCGTGAACATCGCGTTGCCCTCCATCGGCGCAGAGTTCGGAATGGATGCCGTAGCCTTGAACTGGGTGGCGACCTCGTTTCTTTTGGCCTCGTCCATGTTCCTGCTGCCCATGGGCAAGCTGGCCGATCTGTACGGCCGCAAGCAGGTCTTTCTGATCGGCATCGTTCTGTTCACCCTGGCCTCTCTGGTGTGTGGTCTGGCCGGGTCAACGGACCTGCTCTTAGGCGGACGCGTGCTGCAGGGCATCGGCGGGTCCATGATCTTCTCCACCGGCATCGCCATCCTGACCACGGTATACGCGCCCCAGGAGCGCGGCCGGGTCCTGGGCTTGAGCGTCTCGGCCGTTTACCTGGGCCTCACTTTGGGGCCTTTTATCGGCGGCGCGCTCACCGAACACCTGGGCTGGAGGAGCATCTTTCTGGCGCTGGCGCCCCCGAGTGTTGCCGCAGGCATCTGCGCGGTCTTCTGCATCAAGGATGATCGGCTTGCGCGGGAGGCGGGGGCCTTCGATCTCGCGGGCGCCGCCATCTACGCCCTGGCGCTGCCGTCATTGATCTTCGGACTCTCGCGCCTGCCCAAAGCAGGATGGCTGCTCGTGGCCCTGGGATTGTCAGGCCTGGTCATCTTCACCATCCGGGAGCTCATGGCACGGCGCCCCCTGATCGATCTGAAGCTTTTCACCCAGAACCGCGTCTTCGCCCTGTCCAATCTGGCCGCCCTGATCCATTATTGCGCCACGTTTTCACAGAGCTTTCTGCTCAGCCTCTATCTCCAGTACATCAAAGGCTTAAGCCCGCTCTTGTCCGGTCTGGTGCTGATCGCCGCGCCGGCGGTCATGACCGTCATGTCGCCCCTGGCAGGTCGGCTTTCGGACCGCGTCGAAGCGCGCCTGCCCGCCTCGGCCGGCATGCTGCTGACCGCCCTGGGGCTTTGGCTTCTGAGCTCTCTTTCGGCCGCCACCCCGCTTGCCTACCTGGTCATCACCTTGCTCATCAGCGGGCTGGGATTTGCCTTGTTTTCCTCGCCCAACACCAATGCCGTGATGGGCGCGGTTCAGCCCCGCGACTATGGGGTGGCCTCGGGCATCCTGGCCACCATGCGCCTGACCGGCCAGACCCTGAGCATGGCGATCGCCATGCTCTTCTTTGCCCTCTACCTGGGCCAGGTCCTTATCACCCCGCAGGTCTTCGGCGCCTTCCTGACCTCCACGCGCGTCACCTTCATCACCTTCACGGTCTTATGCCTGATAGGGACCCTGGCCTCGCTGGCCCGCGGCACCAAGACTAACCTTTGAGCATGTCCTTGATGTCGGCCGAAAAGCTGGGAAAGCTGAAGACGGCATTGTTGAGGTCATGGACGGTGAGGCCGAAGCGCACGGCCAGGCTGAAGATATTGATCAGCTCCTCGCCGCGATGCCCCAGGATATGGGCGCCCATGATTTTGCCCGTGCCTTCCTCGATGACCACCTTGGATAGGGACAAACTCTCGCCGTAGGTCCGGCTGGTTTTCAGCCCCGTCAGATCGAGCATGCTGACGCGGTGTTTGCCTGCCAGGGCCTCATCGGGGAGCAGCCCCACCCCGGCGATCTCGGGGATGGTATAGACCACGAAGGGCACGCTGTCGTAGCGGGCGGGGGTCATTGCCTCGGCAAAGAGATTGCGGGCAGCGAGCTTACCTTCATAGGCGGCGACCTCGGAGAGCTGGGGCGAGGCGGCCACGGCATCGCCCGCCACGAACACATCCGGGTTGCTGGTCCTGAGGAAGGCATCGGTGACGATGCCGCGGCCGTCACGTTCGATACCGGCCGTTTGAAGGTCGAGATCGTCGATATCCGCCACCCGGCCGGCGCCGCCAGCCGCCGCTTCGGCCAGGACCGATTTGGTAAACCCGCCGTGGCTGAACGTGACCGCCAGGGCATGGGTCGGCCGCTCGATGGCCTCGATCAGCACGCCGGTATAGATCTCGATCCCGAGCCGGCGGCTGGCAAGCGCCAGGCGTTCGGTCAGATCCTTATCCAGGGCGGGCAGGATCCTGGGCGCGGCCTCGAGGATCGTCACCTTGGTCCCTGTCCGGGCCAGGACATGGCCGAACTCCATACCGATGGGGCCGGCGCCGATGAAGATGATCGACGCGGGCGGCGTCTGGATTTCGAGGAGCATGTCGCTGGTCAAGGTATGCTCGAAGCCCTTGATCGGCAGCGAGCGGGGTTTCGAACCCGTGGCGATGATAAGCTTGCGGCCTTCGAATTCCTTCCCGTCGGCGATTACCGTATGCGTCCCGCTGAATCGCGCCCGGGCTTCCAGCACGTCGATATCCTGCGCCAGCAGGTTTTTCCTGACGTTCTCCGGGGTATCCTTGATGATTGCATGCTTCAAACGCATGAGAGCGGGCCAGTCGATGCGCAGGTTCTCGGCCCCGGTCAAGGCCGCCGGTAAGACACGCGCGTGTTCCAGCGCCTGCGTCGCGGCCACGAGGACTTTCTTGGGGATGCATCCCCGCAAGGGACAGGTCCCGCCGAAGCCGTCCTTTTCGATGACCAGCACGTTCAGACCTGAGCGGCGCGCGATGACGGCGGCGGCCCTCCCGGCCGGTCCGGCGCCCAGGACGATCACGTCATACTGTCCCTGCATGCGCATGCCTCCCGTTGAAAACTTGTGCTTGATTCTTTATAAATAATGGACGATAAGCCTCAGTCAATGAACGGGTGAAGTTTGAGGCGTCGCGGTCAGGTTGTGTGCGGCCTTTGACGGTTTGCATGGGCCGCGTGTTCGATCACCTATATTTTATTATAATGATAAGGGAAAAAAAGGGGCCGCCATGAGCTTTCGAAAACACTATTACAGGGACAGACCGATATGCCGGGTGACCTTCAGTCTGCCCAAAGAGGCCGCCTACAGCGCCATCCATGCCCACCTGGTCGGGGACTTCAACAACTGGAACATCTACGCCACGCCCATGAAGAAACTGGAGGACGGCTCCTTCACGGTGTACCTCGAACTCGAGTGCGGAAGGGAGTACCAATTCCGGTACCTGATCAATGAGGCCACCTGGGAGAACGACTGGAAGGCCGACAAGTATGTGCCGAGTCCCCTGGGGGCCTGCGACAACTCGGTTGTGGTGGTCGAATCGTCTCCGGGTCCCAATGGCGACGACAGGGAGTAGCTTTATGGCGGAATGCGGCCGATGATCGGATTGATCGCCGCCACCCGCCTGGAAGTCGAACCGCTCATCAACCTCTTAGACCTGCGCGCGGCTAAGACCGATCCGTTTGCTGTCTTTGAAACTCATGACACGCGCCTCATCCTTTCCGGCATCGGCAAGACCAATGCCGCCATGGCAACCGCATATCTGATCCTGCGCTCGCCTCCGGCGTGCGTCTGCAATCTGGGCAGCGCCGGCGCCACGGGCGAGGGCTGGTCATTGGGCGCGTGTCTGCACGTCTCTCGAGTGATCGAGCCCGACCGGCTTGATCTTCTCACCGGTAGGCCCAAGACCCATGCTCTCGACACCCTGGAGGGTTTCACCACCGTAAGCCTTGCCACCCAAGACAGCCCCGTGGTGGATATCGGCCGGCGGCGACAGCTTGCCCCTTTCGCCGAGCTCGTGGACATGGAAGGCGCCGCCGTGACCCAGACCTGCCATCGGCTGCATATGCGCTGCCATGTCTTCAAGTTCGTCAGCGATACGCCGGAGCATGGTGATTTAGGTCTCATCCAGGACAATATCCTTAAGCACCGCGAGGCCTTCGCGCGGTTTTTTGCGCGTGAGGTGCGGCCGAAACTTGCATAGCCCTTGACGGATGGGAAATTCTGTGGCATGTGGCTCTCACTTTGCAAATAGCGAGGAAGGAGAATCATGGCACGGGTTACCGTAGAAGATTGTCTCGATAAGCTCAATGATCGCTTCTCTCTGGCGATCGCCGCTTCCAAACGCACCAAGCAGCTCATGAAGGGCGCCGAACCCCTGAGCCGGCGCAAGGAAAACCGGCACGTCGTTACCTCCTTGAGGGAAATCGCCGAAGGGAAGATCACCATCGTCAAGAAGTAATGACCAAAAAGGATTACTACGAGATCCTTGGGGTATCGCGGTCAGCCACGGCCGAGGACATCAAGAAGGTCTACCGCCAGCTTGCCATGAAATATCATCCGGACCGCAATCCGGGGGATAAGGACGCCGAAGAGCGTTTCCGCGAGGCGGCCGAGGCCTATGAAGTCCTGCATGATTCCGAGAAACGCCGCATCTATGACCAGTACGGCCATGAAGGCCTGTCCGGGTCCGGCTTCCAGGGCTTCTCGAATTTTGACGATATCTTCTCGAACTTTTCAGACCTCTTCGGCGAGATGTTCGGCTTTTCCGGATCGCGCCGGGGGGGGCGCCGCCGGCCGGTGCGCGGCGCGGACCTGCGCAAGGACATCATCCTTACGCTCGAGGAGGCTTCCACGGGCAAGGATCTCGAACTGGATATCTCCAAGACCGAGCCCTGTGACGTTTGCTCCGGCTCGGGCGCGGAACCCGGGACCACGCCCCAGAACTGCGGCATGTGCGGAGGCAAGGGCCAGGTCTACCGCTCCCAGGGTTTCTTCACCATCAGCAGCACCTGCCCGCAATGCCGCGGCGCGGGCAAGGTCATATCCAAACCCTGCAAGAGCTGCCGCGGCACCGGCAGCATCGCGCGCGTCAAGAAATTGAAGGCCAAGATTCCGGCCGGGGTGGACAACGGCTCCACCATGCGGCTGACCGGGGAAGGCGAGCTGGGCGTTGGCGGCGGACCCCCGGGCGACCTCTATATCCTGATCCAGGTCAAACCGCACCAGATTTTCATGCGCCAGGGCGACGACCTCTACCTGGAGGTTCCGATCTCGTTCGTCCAGGCCGCCTTGGGGGCTACCCTGAAGATACCCACCTTGGACGGAGAGCATGAGTTCGAGGTCAAGCCCGGCACGCAGCCCGGCGATGTCTATGCCGTCAAGGGCAAGGGCATCAAGCATCTGCGCGGCGGCGGTCACGGCGATATCAAGGTTGGCATGCGGGTGGTGATTCCGACCAAGCTCACCAAAGAACAGGAAGAACTCCTGCGCCAGTTTGCGCAAACCTCCAAGGAAGATAACACTAAAGAGCACGGCAGGGGCAAGAAGAAGTTCTCGCTCTTCTGATCCTCACGGCTAAGACCTTCCATCCCGAAAGGATGAGACATGGTTGCGATAGTGCTGGGCATTATTCGGGTCATCCCGCGTACGGTAGGTTTGCGCCTGATGCGCGCCCTGGGTTTCGTTCTCTATTACCTGATGCCCGAGCGGCGCAGGGTGGCCATGACCAATCTCGATATCGCCTTCGGGTCCGAGAAAAGCGCCTCCCGCAAGAGCAGGATCGCCAGAGAGAGCGTTCAGAACTCCATGGCCCTGCTGTTCGACTTTCTCAAGGTGCCCCAGCTTGGTTTTCAGGAGCGTGAGACCATCGTTTCGATTGAAGGCGAAGAGCATCTTAAGGAAGCGCTTGGGATGGGGCGGGGCGTGCTGGCCGTCGGCGCGCACTACGGCAATTTTCTCCTGCTCCTGTGCGTCCTGGGCCTCAAGGGTTACCCCCTTCATGTGGTGACCAGACATTTCAGGTCGGAGCAAATCGAGGGCATCTACACCGCTATCCTTGCGCGCTTCAGGGTCTTTACCTTCCCCCGCAAACACGAGGCCGCCAATATCCTGAAGGCCTTGAAAAACGGCGCGATCGTCGGCTATGTACTGGACCAGAACATGCGGGCGGAAAACGGCATCTTTGTGGATTTTTTCGGCCAAAGCGCCTCCACCATCAAGGGTCTGGCGAGGCTGGCCGGTCGGTACGGCAGCCCGATCCTGCCCGCTTACATTGTGAGCACCCCCGATGGCCGGCATCACATCCATATCGGGCAGGCCGTGCTCCCGGAGAATCACAGGAAGATGAAGGCGCGTGAACAAGAGCTCACCCAGCACTACACGACCCTGATTGAAGGATGGATCAGGCATTATCCCGAGCAGTGGCTCTGGGCCCACCGGCGCTTCAAGACCCGGCCGGTGGGCGAACCCCCGATCTATCCGTCCCGGCGCATCGTCAAAACCTTGCTCAGACTATTGCGCCGACGGAGGCGCGCCTCTTAAAGGGCGCTAGAGTTTTCTGCGCGGGGTCACGAGGGGATACCCCCGGCCTAGTGAAGAAATTTTTCAGCAATGCCGAAATAACCATAATAATACGGTGCAAAGGACGGAAGGATGATCGAAGCGTTACGCGCCAAGTTCTCCGATTATGAGTGGGAGATGGTGGCGCACAACGAGCATAGGAGCATTTATCAGCTCAAGCAGGCCGGTCTTCCGGCGCTGTATGTGAAGCACCACCATCCATGCACGCCTTTGGCGCGGTTGCGTTCCAGCCTGAGGCCTCTGACCGAACACGCCTACCGGATGTATGAAGCGCTCTCTCAGGCGGGCATCGGCGTGCCTGAGGTCGTTCTGCATCACCACGCGGGCACGCAATCCGCCCTCGTGACCAGGGTCGTCGAATCCGGCACGCCGCTTTCGTCCCTGTCCCGTGACCAACAACTGAAGGTGCTGCTCAGCGTGGCCGGCGCGCTCCTCAAAGCGGGTTTCGTCCATAAGGAACTCGTCGCTCGTGATGTCCTCATAGATCACGCCGGCCGGCCGGTGCTGGTCGATGTCTCCAAAGCGGCCAGGCATTCCGGCTTGGCCAGATACGATATCGTTGGCACCCTGGCGCGGGTCATTTCCCCCTATGAGGTCGATGATGAGCAGCTCAAGGAAATCCTGCCGGAAAAATACCGGCATGACCCGCACCTGCTTCTGGCCATCCGCATGCGCGCCCTCAAATTCAACCGGGCGCGTGCCCGGCGTCTGGTGCGCCGCAGCCTCAAGCCCGGGAGTTTTTCAGAAACCCTGAAGACCCCGGAGTACACGGGCATTCTCAGGCGTGGCATGGCCATCGACCTGGACCGCGTCATCATGGTGCACAGCAAGAATATTCAGGAACAGAAGAATGTGCTCAAGTGCCAGGACAAGACCCAGGTCAGCAGTGTGGGTGAATGGTGCGTGAAGTCATACCAGCGTTCCAGGCCCTTCACCACCCCCTATGCCATCCGGGCCTGGA
Organism: Syntrophaceae bacterium; assembly: GCA_039680665.1. Taxonomy (GTDB): domain Bacteria; phylum Desulfobacterota; class Desulfomonilia; order UBA1062; family UBA1062; genus JAKQBR01. The sequence continues at coordinate 33,071 of JBDKSM010000021.1, forward strand.
AAGGCATTCTGACCCTGTACTTCAACGGACTGCCGGTGCCTGAACCCGTGGCTCACGTCGTGTTCCGCGACAAGTCCAGCCTTTTGATCACGCGTATGCTCGACCTGCCAACCCTGGACAAGACCTTGTTTCATGACTACAATAATTTTCCGCCCGATCTGAGGCACGGCATCCCCGAACAATTAGGCGAATTGATCGGCCGCATGCATACCCTGGGGATCTACCATGCCGATCTCAAGGCCTGCAACATCCTGACGGACAAAGACAAGCTCACCTTTTATCTCACGGATACCGACAAGGTTCGCCAGTATCGCTACCTGGCCGAGCAGCGGCGTATCAAGAACCTCATCCAGATTCACCTGAGCATTCCCAAGCATGTCAGCCGGGCGTTTCGTATGCGCTTTCTGAAAGGGTATACCAAGGAGACGCGTGAGGACGCCAAGGTCCTTTTTTCCAAGGTGTGGGGCCTCTCGCGCGGCATGGAGATCGTCTACACCACCAAAATGGGAGACAAGTTCGAGCGCTGGGACCAGCAACGCCCAGAGAATCAAGCGGAACAGGAAGAGACTTAAGGCTTGTAATCCTTGAGCACGCTGCCGGGATCGCTGCGTGCCCGCTCAAGCTTGTTCTTGAAGTCGTCCGTGGGCTCGACCCCGGCCTTTTTGAGCATGCGTTCGGCTTCGAGTCCGATGTTGCGGGTGTCCTTAAAGAAGCCGTCATTTTTGCTTGTCTGTGCATTATAACCGGCTAGACGGTCGGCATGCGAGCCGTGATAGTTTACCGGCGATATGATTTTGACGAGCTGGTCATGGCCGCACTGTTCACAGGTTAAGCCTTGCGGGTCCTTGAAACCCTGTACCAGAAAGCTGCTCACATGACCGCAGACGCTGCATTTATATTCGTAGATCGGCATAGTCGTGTAATGGCTGGGAGGACGCGGTCGGATGCGCATACGGTCCGACCGCGTCGGTTTTAGTGTTTGTCTCCCTTGACCTCTTCGAACTCGGCATCGACCACGTCGTCGCCTCCCCGCTGGGGAGCTTCGCCCGGGCCGGCTCCCGGACCGCCGCCAGGGCCGGAAGGACCGGCCTGGCCGCCTGAGGCCTGGGCATACATGGCCTCGGCCAATTTATGCGAGGCCGCGGTCAAGGCTTCGATCTTCTGGTTGATCAAGTCCGTATTCTCGCCCTTCATGACATCCTTCAGATCCATGACGGCGCGTTCGATATTGGCGCGCGTCTCGGACTCCACGCTGCCGCCGTGCTCCTTGATCGTCATTTCCGTGGGATAGACCATGCTGTCGGCCTTGTTCTTGGACTCCACCAGGCCCTGACGCTTTTTGTCATCGGCCTCGTGATCCTCGGCCTCCTTGATCATGCGGTTGATATCGTCCTCGGTCAGACCCGAAGAGCTGGTGATCTTGATGGACTGCTCCTTGTTGGTGGCGCGGTCCTTGGCCGAGACATGCAGGATGCCGTTGGCGTCGATGTCGAAAGACACCTCGATCTGAGGCATGCCGCGCGGCGCCGGCGGAATACCGATCAAGTCGAACTGGCCCAGGAGCTTGTTGTCGCCCGCCATGGGCCGCTCACCCTGGAATACCCGTATCGTCACGGCGTTCTGGTTGTCGTCGGCCGTCGAGAACACCTGCGACTTCTTGGTCGGGATGGTGGTATTGCGCTCGATGATTTTGGTGAACACGCCGCCCAAGGTCTCGATTCCTAAGGATAGCGGGGTCACGTCCAGGAGCAATACGTCCTTGACGTCGCCGCCCAGCACGCCGCCCTGAATGGCGGCCCCTACGGCTACGACCTCATCCGGGTTGACCCCTTTGTGGGGTTCCTTGCCGAATATGTCGCGGACCTTCTCGACCACCTTGGGCATGCGGGTCTGTCCGCCCACCAGGATGACCTCGTCGATAGCGGCGGGGGTCAGGCCGGCATCGGCCAGGGCCTTGCGGCAGGGCCCTTCCAGTTTCTGAATGATGTCGTCCACCAGGTTCTCCAGCTTGGCGCGCGTCAGACGCATGTTGAGGTGCTTGGGACCGGTTTGGTCGGCCGTGATGAAGGGCAGGTTGATTTCGGTCTCCATCATGGTGGAAAGCTCGTGTTTGGCCCTCTCGGCGGCCTCTTTCAGGCGCTGCAAGGCCATGCGGTCCAGGCTCAGATCCACGCCGGTTTCCTTGCGGAACTCGGCCACGATATAGTCGATGATGCGGTTGTCGATGTCCTCGCCGCCCAGATGGGTGTCACCATTGGTGGCCTTGACCTCGAAGACGCCGTCGCCGATCTCCAGGATCGAGATATCGAAGGTGCCGCCGCCCAAATCGAAGACCGCCACGGTTTCGTCCTTCTTACGGTCCAGGCCGTAGGCCAGGGCGGCCGCGGTGGGCTCGTTGATGATGCGCTTGACGTTGAAGCCGGCGATGCGCCCGGCGTCCTTGGTCGCCTGGCGCTGGCTGTCGTTGAAATAGGCCGGCACGGTGATGACGGCGTCGTCGATCTTTTCGCCAAGATAGGCCTCGGCGTCCATCTTCAGTTTCTGAAGCACCATGGCGGATATCTCCGGCGAGGCATATATGCGGCCGTCCACCTCGATGGCGGCGTCATTGTTTTCGGCCTGCGCTATCTTGTAGGGCATGATCTTGATGTCGCGCTGCACTTCGGTATCACTGAAACGCCGTCCGATCAGGCGTTTGATGGCATAGAGCGTGCGCTCCGAGTTTGTTACGGCCTGGCGGCGCGCTACCTGGCCCACCAGCCGCTCCCCGCCGCTGGTAAACGCCACGACGGAAGGGGTCGTGCGCGCGCCTTCAGCATTAGCAATCACCTTTGGTTCGCCCGCCTCCATGATCGCCATGCATGAATTCGTCGTCCCAAGATCAATCCCAAGGATTTTTCCCATTGTATTTATTCCTCCTTCGTCGTTTTCTCTCTCGCCTTCGATACCGTCACCCGCGAAGGGCGCAGGACCCTATCGTGGAGCATGAACCCTTTTTCCAATTCATCGACCACCAGCCCCGGAATCAGGATGTCATCACGATCCACATGCAGCATGGCTTCATGATACTGCGGGTCAAAGGGCATGCCCTTGGCTTCAATAGGTTCGACATTATGTCGTTTCAAGGTCTCCAGGAAGAGTTTCTCCACCATGCGATTGCCGTCGATGAACTTCGAGTCCTCGGGATGAAGCTCGAGTGCCATCTGGATGGATTTCTCGATGGCGTCGTAGATGCGCAGGAAGTCCTTGATCAGGGATTCGGTACTGTACTTGACGATGTTGTCACGCTCCCGGTGCAATCTTTTTTTCATGTTTTCCATTTCGGCCAGGGAACGCAGGTACTTATCCTTCATCTCATCGAGCTGAGCTTCCAGTGACTGGATCTCCTGGCCCAGATCGCACGGTGTCTCCGTTTCGGCAGGTTCCGGCTGGGCCTCATTCGTTTCGGCCGCCGTCGTGTTGTTGACGTTTTCTTCATTGTCCATTTTTAGATATCCTCCAAAAGACTGCTTAATACCTTTGCTACATACTCGACCAACGGGATCACCCGGCCGTAATCCATACGCAATGGGCCGATGACCCCCAAGGTGCCCACCGGGGTATCACCGCGGGAATACCCACTGGCCACCATGCTGAAATCGCGCATGCCCAAGGCGCCGAGCTCTTCCCCGACAAAGACCTTGACCCCGGAGTCGGCTAGGACCTGATTCAGTAAACGCAGAATCCGCCCTTTGTCCTCAAAGGCCCGCACGATGTCGCGCAGCCTGTCGATGTCCGAGAACTCCGGATAATTAAAAACGCTCTCCTTGCCCTCGATAACGATATCAGGCGCGTCCTCAACGCCCTCCAAGGCCGTTTTCCCGAGCTCCATGGCCTTTCTGACCAGATGATCGAACCTGGCCTTCTCGCTTGACATCTCGCTGACAAGCATGTCGCGCACCTTCTGTATCGTCATGTCGGCATAGGTTTCATTAAGAAAATTACTGTATTTTGTCAGTTCATCCTGGGCGATGTATTCGCCCTGCACGATATGGTTGTAGACCATGCCCGATTTACTGATCAGAATGACCAGGATGCGTTTATCATCCAGCCGCAGGAATTCGATGCGTTTCAGGATGAACGTGGTGAGCTTGGGCAGGATGATGATGGCGGCATTTTGGGATATCTCGGAGAGCAAGAGCGAGGTTTCGTGCAGGGTATCCCTGAGGCTGCCGAAAGATTTAGCAAGGTGCCGCGCGATCATGGTTTTTTCTCCCTTGGGCAGGATCCTGGTCTGGAGGATCTCTCCCAAGAAGAAGCGGATGCCCTCAGGGGTCGGTATGCGACCGGCGCTCACGTGCGGCTGCTGCAGATAGCCGTACTCCTCCAGATCGGCCATGACATTGCGGATGGTGGCCGGTGAGACGTTGAGGTCGTAGCGCCGGGAGACCACGCGAGAACCGACCGGCTCCCCCGTTGATATGAACTCCTGCATGATTATACCGAATATCTGTTTGTCGCGCCCGCTGACCATATTTTAGCACTCGCCTCGTCCGTCTGCTAACGATATATAGAAACTCTCTATAATGATGTCAATAGTCAAAAGGCCTGGTGAATTTACCTCCAAAAAAACTGGACAAAGACATGCGATATGGGTATGCACTGGGTCAATGAGGAACAGACCATACAGGCGAGGCAGGGCATGAAGGAAACGGTTGCGGCGCTGGTAAATAAAACGATTGCGGATCTCATGGAGCAGAGAAGCCTGCCGCCTGATTCGCGGTCGGATTTCGGGGTTAGTGTACCTGCCAACAAGCAGTTCGGAGATTTTGCGACCAACGCCGCCATGATCCTGGCGGCGGCCGCCAAACGGCCTCCCCGCGAAGTGGCTCTGATCATCGCCGCGGCCCTTAAGGCGCATGCCGAGACCTTCGAGCGGGTGGAGATCGCGGGCCCCGGTTTCATCAACCTTTGCATCCACCCGCGGCGCTGGGTTGGCGTGCTCACAGAGATACTTAAGCAGAAGGGCGCTTACGGGAACGGCACCTTCGGGGCCGGCAAGAAGGTGCAGATCGAGTTCGTAAGCGCCAACCCCACGGGACCTTTACATGTCGGGCACGGACGGGGGGCGGCCGTGGGCGACACCCTGGCGCGCATTCTAAAGGCCGCCGGATTTGATGTCCAGCGCGAGTATTACATCAACGACACCGGCAACCAGATGAACATGCTGGGCCTCTCGGTCTTATGCCGTTACCGCGAGCTCTTCGGTTTGAGCGCCGACTTCCCGGAAAACGGGTATAAAGGCGAGTATATCCGGGACATCGCTCAAGAGCTGCGCGCTCTGCACGGCGATTCCCTGCTTGAGCTTCCGCAGGAGGACGCCCTGGCCCGTTGCCGCGCATACGCCGGTGAGACCATTCTGGCCGGGATCAGAGACGACCTTGCGGCCTTCAATGTGAGCTTCGACCACTGGTTCAATGAATCGCGACTGTATCAGGAAAACAAGCTCGAAGAGACGCTTGGCCGTCTCAAGAAACAGGACTTGATATACGACCACGAAGGGGCGTTGTGGTTCAGGAGCAGCCGCTTCGGTGATGAGAAGGATCGCGTGATACGCAAACAGGATGGATCGCTGACGTACTTTGCGCCGGACATCGCCTACCATCAGGACAAGCTCGAGCGCGGTTTTGCCTGGATTATCGACATCTGGGGCGCCGACCACCACGGCTATGTGGCACGTATGCGCGCGGCCTTCAAGGCCCTAGGCGCTCCGGACGACTGCTTTCATGCCCTCTTGATCCAGCTCGTGGCGCTGGTGCGCGGCGGCGAACCCGTGCAGATGTCCACGCGTTCGGGAGAGTTCGTAACCCTCAAGGAGATCCTGGATGAGGTCGGCAAGGACGCGGCTCGCTACTTCTTCATGATGCGCCGCTGCGATAGCCACCTGGTTTTCGATTTGGAATTGGCCAAAAAAAAGGGCGAGGAGAACCCGGTGTACTATATCCAGTACGCCCATGCCCGCATTTGTTCCATCCTCAGGAAGGCCGCGGAACAGGCCCTGGTTCCCGACCCGGACGGAGCGGACCCAAGTCTGCTGGACCAGGGCGATGACCTTGATATGGTCAAGCTCCTGGCGAGCTTCCCCGATACCGTACTTTCCGCCGCCGCGGACCTCGAACCACACCGCATCGCTTTTTATCTTTTAGACCTTGCAACCGCTTTTCACCGGTTTTATAATAAGAACAAAGTGATATCGGATGATTATGCACTCACTCGGGCACGCTTGATCCTCATCGATGCCATCCGGCAGGTGATCGCCAATGGATTGGCATTGATGGGTATATCGGCACCGGAGACCATGTAGACGCCATGGCCAGAAAGAGGACGGTCCAACGCGGCACGGGTTCCCTGGCCCGCAATGTCGTGTGGTTCTGCGTTTCGGTCACGATCCTTATCTGTGCCAGCCTGCTCTTCCACCATATTATTCAATGGCCTGACCTGCCCCTGAAAGAGGTGCTCGTCAAAGAATCATCCAAGGTTGCCGTACTGGCCGGTTCCGAACGGAAGCCCCAGGACGAGTACGCCGGCCGGAACGGACCCGCTTCGCAGAAGATTTCCAAAGACCGGGAGGCTTCCGGCAAACCGCAGGCTGCGGCGGCGGCGCCCTATGACTACAGTTTTTACGACATCCTCAGCCATCCCCGGAAAGGCACGGATAAGTCCGAGCCGAGTCAATACTCCATTCAGCTGGGGGCCTTCAAGTCGCGCCAGCAGGCCCTGGCATACCGGGATGATCTCAAGCAGTCCAAGAAGCTGGATTGCAGGGTTGTCAAGAAAGGCGCATGGTCCGTGGTGCTTTGGGGTTATTTCCCAAACAAAAAGGCCGCCGAACGCTTAAGCCGGCAGATCGAGCGCCGTTTGGGGCGCGATTGCCTGGTCATCGACCTGGGTTAGCCATGATCCTGCACGTGGTGGGGGCCAGGCCCCAGTTCATCAAGCTGGCGCCGGTGCTGAAGGCCTTCCGGGAGCAGGGGCTTGTCTCCGAGGTGCTCCATACCGGCCAGCACTATGACTTCGAGATGTCGGAGCTCCTCTTCCAGAACTTAAACCTGCCCGAACCGGAGTACAACCTCGGCATCGGCTCCGGTACGCATGCCCAGCAGACCGGCAAAATGCTCGGTGCGATCGAGGAGGTCTTGAACCGGAGAACTCCGGCGTTATTATTGGTGTATGGCGATACGAACTCGACCCTGGCCGGCGCCTTGGCGGCATGCAAGCTGGGCATCCCGGTCGGTCATGTGGAGGCGGGATTACGCAGCTTCGACCGCCGCATGCCCGAAGAGATCAACCGCATCGTGGCCGACCATATTTCCACCTATCACTTCTGTCCCACGGCCAAAGCGATGGAACTCCTCAAGGCCGAAGGGATCGAAGGGTACCTGAGCGGTGACGTTATGGTCGACGCCCTGCGGACATTTTCTCAGATGGTGAGGACAAGCCCCTGTGAGCCTCCCTTTGTGCTGGCTACCATCCACCGCGCCGAGAACACCGATGATCCCGGCCGTTTTCTGGCCATCTGGGAGGCCTTCAAGGCCATCGCCCGCGAGATCCCGGTTTATTTCCCCATCCACCCGCGCACCCGTTCCCGGTATCGCGATATCATCGAAGAGGCCACCCACCCTGTCACGGTGGCGTCTCCGGCCGGCTATCTGGACATGCTGGCCTTGATCAAGGGCGCCGAAGTTATCATCACCGATTCGGGCGGCGTGCAGAAAGAGGCCTTTCTCTTGGAGACCCCCTGCCTCACGGTCAGGGACACCACGGAATGGCCCGAGACCATCGAAGCCGGATGGAACCGGCTGGTCGAGGCCGACCGCCAGGCCATTTACAGCGCTTGCCGGGATGTACGTACCCGAGCGCGGCCTGCCACGTCGTCGCAGCCTTTCGGCGACGGCGGCGCCGCCGGAAGGATCGCCCGTTTCATCAAGGATGTCTGTGGTTAAAAGCTGTCTTTTTCTAGGAGGTGTGCATGAGAATCTCCATCAAGAAGGGAGTCGGACCGAAGGATATTCTGTCAAAGGCCGCTGCCTTAGCGGCCAAGGGGGAAACGGCGCAGGCCTCCCGCTACTTTGAAGCCTGCGTGCGGGCCTACGTCGAGCAGGGTCTGCCGCTGAGGGCCTTGGCGGCGGCCAAGGCCGCCCGTTCAACCTTAGGCGAAAGCCCCAAAGTCCAGGCCATGCTCGCGCGCCTCTACACCGAACTGGGTCTGCCCGGTGACGCCCAGAAGGAGATCCTGAGCGGATCGAACCTGGTCAATAAGGACGCCATTCCCCTCTTGAAAGGCCTGGGCAGTGAAGAGATGACCGATCTGCTGGACATCATGGAACTTCTGCCGGTCAAAAAAGGATCTTATGTCGTCAAACAGGCCGAAAAGGGCGAAGACCTCTATCTGGTGGCGGCAGGGTCCTATGAGGTTATGCGCGACGCCATGCGTCTGTCCCTCATGCACACCGGGGATATCTTCGGTGAGATCGGCTTCTTCCACCACGCCGCCCGCAGCGCCTCGGTCAGGGCGATGGAGGACGGCATGCTCATCCGTCTGCCGGCCGAAGAATTGCGCGGCCTGTGCCGGAAGTATCCGGGGCTGGCGCATGCCCTTGAACGGCTCTACTTCGCGCGCGTCATCAAAAAGGCCAGCGAAGACCTGGCCATTGCCGCCGGCGACCTGGACGGCGTACAGGAGATGCATTTTTCCAAGGGCCAGGAGCTTTCACACTTGGACGGCATCACGATCATCAAGCATGGGGTGGTGGAGATCGATTACGATGCCCAGGGACTGAGTAGAAAACGGTTTTTAGGTCCCGGGAGTGTCTTTAAAAGAACCGACGGCCGGGCCAGGGCCAATACGGATGTCGATATTATCCAGGCCCACCCGGATATCCCTTAGAAAGGGGGCCGCGCCTCGCTGATAAGCCTAGGCGCAAAGATCCGCCAAACCATGCTTGCCATGCCGGGTAAGCTCTGCTACATCGAATGATGTGCGTTTGACAAGGGTTGAAATCAAGGGCTTCAAGTCCGTGGCCAAGAAGACCGTGCTCAGCTTTCCCGGGGCCATCACGTGCATTGCCGGACCGAACGGTTGCGGCAAGAGCAATGTGGTCGACGCCATACGGTGGGCCTTGGGCGAGCAAAGCGCGCGCGCCATGCGCGCCGGCAGCATGGGCGACGTCATCTTCGCCGGCACCCAGGATGTGCCGGGCAGCTCGCTGGCGAGCGTCACGCTCGATTTCGCCCGTGTCGGAGGTTCTTTTCCCAAGGAGCTCGACGGTTTCAACGAGTTTTCCATAGCCCGCCGCCTGTTTCGCTCCGGCGAAAGCATCTACACCATCAATGATATCCGCTGCCGGTTGAAGGACATCACCGATCTGTTTCTGGATACGGGTCTGGACCGGCAGGGCTACGCCATAATCGAGCAGGGCCGGGTCAAGGATGTCATCCTGGCCAAGCCCGAAGACATCCGCCATATCCTCGAAGAGGTCGCCGAGGTCGGCAAGTTCCGCGTCAAGCGCGGTGAGGCCATCAAACGGTTGGAGGCCACCCAAGGCAACCTGGAACGCATCAAGGACCTGCTGCAGGAGGTCGGCCGGCAGCGGGACACCCTGAAAGCGCAGGCCGGCAAGGCCAAGCGCTATCAGGTCCTGCGCGACAAGATCAATACCCAGACCCAGCTGGTATGGAGCGAGGAGCTCGACGGCATCAAGCGCAAAAAGGATGGCCTGGACGATGAGGTGCTCGTCATCGACAAGGGTATCCTGGAGGTCGATGAGGGGCTGACTGAACAGAACACGCGCCTGGGCGAGATCAATACCCGGTTGATGGCCCTCAAGGAGGACATGGACAGGGTCGGCGCCGAACTGCAGGCCGCCAAAGCGCGGCATGCACTGGTGAGAAGCGAGCGCGAGGCCTGCGAGGTACGGCTGGCCGACATGCAGACCACCATCACGCGCTCGAGTCAACATCGGCAGGCTTCCGAGCAGGAAAACCAGGCGGCGCTGGCTGAGATCGAGGCCGGCACCCGTGAGCTGGAAGAATTGGGCCGGCGGCTTAAGGCGGTCATGGAGGACTTCGATCGGCACAAGGCACAGGCGGATACCTGCCAGACCCGGTTCAGCGCGGTGGCGGCCGACTACGACACCAAGCGCGCCGAGCTTTTTGATGCCATCGGACAGGTGCGCTCCGTCGAACAGCGTATCGGTTTTTTGCGGCAGCGTCGGGAAGAGGTAGCGGCCAATATCGCCAAACGCACACAAGAGCTTGCCGCCATGAGCACGGAGGAAGAAACGCTGCGCGCCGAGCTTGAGTCCCTTACGACGCACAGCCTTAAGCACACGGACTACATCAGCCAGAGGCGGGAACGGGTGCGGCAGCTCAAGGACGAACAGGCCGAGCTTCTCGCGGGACTCGAGCGCGATTCACAGCACCTAATCGCCCTGGAAAAGCGACACACCGAGCTGGCCACCAAGATCACCATGCTGGGCCGGATCGTCAAGGGCGCGCACGGCGCGCAGCCGAACACCGCTTCCAACGGGTTCAAGCGCGTGGCCGACGCCATGGACGTGCAGGCGGGGTTCGAAGAGGCGGCCG